>NZ_BLJF01000003.1:723333-1085000 GCF_009932335.1 Pseudomonas asiatica | reverse complement strand
CCTTCCTATATCTACGCATTTCACCGCTACACAGGAAATTCCACCACCCTCTACCGTACTCTAGCTCGCCAGTTTTGGATGCAGTTCCCAGGTTGAGCCCGGGGCTTTCACATCCAACTTAACGAACCACCTACGCGCGCTTTACGCCCAGTAATTCCGATTAACGCTTGCACCCTCTGTATTACCGCGGCTGCTGGCACAGAGTTAGCCGGTGCTTATTCTGTCGGTAACGTCAAAACAGCAAGGTATTAACTTACTGCCCTTCCTCCCAACTTAAAGTGCTTTACAATCCGAAGACCTTCTTCACACACGCGGCATGGCTGGATCAGGCTTTCGCCCATTGTCCAATATTCCCCACTGCTGCCTCCCGTAGGAGTCTGGACCGTGTCTCAGTTCCAGTGTGACTGATCATCCTCTCAGACCAGTTACGGATCGTCGCCTTGGTGAGCCATTACCTCACCAACTAGCTAATCCGACCTAGGCTCATCTGATAGCGCAAGGCCCGAAGGTCCCCTGCTTTCTCCCGTAGGACGTATGCGGTATTAGCGTTCCTTTCGAAACGTTGTCCCCCACTACCAGGCAGATTCCTAGGCATTACTCACCCGTCCGCCGCTGAATCAAGGAGCAAGCTCCCGTCATCCGCTCGACTTGCATGTGTTAGGCCTGCCGCCAGCGTTCAATCTGAGCCATGATCAAACTCTTCAGTTCAATACTGCTTGGGTTTTTAAGAAACCCTAAACTTGGCTCAGCAATCTCAAATGACTATGTGATTTCTCGCATGGCCACTTGTGATGCTGATAATCTTTGTGACTATCAGTCCGTACTCACAAGCACCCACACGAATTGCTTGATTCGATTTGTTAAAGAGCGTTTGGTTAAGAGCCTTTCGTCTCAACCGAGGCGCGCATTCTACGCTTTCCTCATTTGCTGTCAAGCGTTTATTTTGAAGTTTTTTGCGAGAAACTCGTTTAGCTTCAAACACTTGACTCACCGCAATCTCTCGTAGCGGGAGGCGAATCATACAGCGTTTAGAAGCGCTGTCAACCATCATCTCAACCGCTGCCGATCATTCGATCGTAGCCCTTTCAACTCTTTCTGAGCAACCTAACTTGTTGAATTTCAAGAAGTTTGTCGTTCCGATGTCGCTGGAAGTGGGGCGCATTATAAGGGGATTCGAGAGGGCGTCAACCTTTAATTTCATTTATTTGAAATGTTCCAGGCGAAGACCTTATCAAGGCTACCAGGTGCTCGCCACAACACCTTCTGCGCCTATGAGATCTAGCGCCGCCCGCGCGGCGCTTCGCAGCACAAGGCTGCTCCTACATCTGTTTCGGGCCAGTCTCTCCTGTGCCTGGCGCGCGCGACCGCCTTGTCTGTTCCATTCAACATCGAAGGTTGCGCCTGCTGCTCTTCATCAATCTCCTGCCATGCACCCAGGGTGCGCGCGCCAATGGCGCAGGAATAATTGGCCCGAAACAGATGTAGGAGCAGCCTTGTGCTGCGAAGCGCCGCGCGGGCGGCGCTCGATCTCACAGGCGCCAGAAAACTCAAGGCAGGCACATTTCAAAGGCAATGCCATCTCAAGACAGGCCCTTGCCCCTCCCCTATCTCCGGCCAATCCTGGGCAGCACCCGCGCAACAGCAGGAACCCGCAACACCATCAACACAGCCCCAATAACCGCATAAATCGCCCACTCCCGCAGATCCGAGCGCACGATCCACAGAAAATGCAGCAAACCCAACCCAAGTATCACATACACCAACCGGTGCAGCTTCTTCCACCTCGCTCCCAACCGCCGCTGGCTATACCGATTCGAGGTAACCGCCAGGGCCAGCAATCCAAGAAACCCAAGCGCACCCACAATTATGTATGGCCGCTTGCGCAACTCCACCGCCAACTGCCCCCAGTCCAACCCAAGGATGAAGAACAGGTAAGCCAGGACGTGCAGCACGATATAGGCAAACACCCACAACCCCAACTGCCGGCGCACCACGATCCAGCCCGACCATCCCGTCAGCTTCTGCAGCGGCGTCATGCCCAAGGTAACCAGCAGGAAGGTCAGCGCCCCGAGCCCAAGCCGGTCCATCATGATCTTTCCGGGATCAGGCCCTAGCACATTCATCGCCGCCTCATACAACCACCAGACTGGGAACAGGCATCCCACGATGAAAATGGCCAGACGAAACCAGGGGTAACGCATCAATAGTTCTTCCGCAGATCAAGCCCGGTATACAGCGACGCCACTTCATCGGCATAGCCATTGAACATCTGGGTTTCCCGCACATTGGGACTGAACAGCCCGCTGGGCAGCCGCCGTTCACGCGCCTGGCTCCAACGGGGGTGGTCGACCGTCGGGTTCACATTGGCATAGAACCCATATTCATCCGGCGCCAGCCCTTCCCAGGTGGTGCCCGGCTGCTCCGCCACCAGGCTGATACGCACGATCGACTTGATGCTCTTGAAGCCATACTTCCACGGCACCACCAGCCGCAACGGCGCGCCATTCTGGTTGGGCAGCTCCCGGCCATACATCCCGACCGCCAGGATCGCTAAAGGATGCATTGCCTCATCCAGGCGCAAGCCTTCTCTATAAGGCCAGTCGATCAAGGCGAAACCCGAACGCTGCCCCGGCATGTGCTCCGGGTCTTTCAGGGTTTCGAAGCGCACATAACGTGCCTTGGATGTCGGCTCGACCTGCTTGAGCACCTGCGCCAACGGGAAGCCCAGCCACGGAATGACCATCGACCACGCCTCCACGCACCGCAGCCGGTAGATGCGCTCCTCGAGCTGGTACGGTTTGACGAAGTCCTCCAGCGCATAGCGGCCGGGCTTACCCACTTCGCCATCGACCACAACGCTCCACGGTTCGGTCTTCAGGCTGTCGCCATTGGCCGCCGGGTCGCCCTTGTCAGGCCCGAACTCGTAGAAGTTGTTGTAGTGGGTGGCATCCTTGAACGGCGTGATTGCCTCACCCTTGACCGTTACTGCCTGCCATCGGGTAGCTGCGAGCTTTTCATTGAACCAGCCAGGCGCCCTGCCCGCCTCGACATCGGCGTATCGGCTGGCTTCAGCTGCGCGCGCCATGCTCGGCAAAGCGCCCAGGGCCAGGCCAGCCAACGAGCCACCCAGCAGGGTACGACGGGAGAGATAGATGCCTTCGGGGGTGATCTCCGACGCCTTGCACTCGGAAGACCTGGGAAGCTTGATGAGCATGAGCGGCTCCACAGCACTGGATAACGGATGTACCAGTAAGACTATGGAGCCGGCGGGTTATTCCAGCATTAAATGATTGTCACGCTTTGCGACGGCGTGACTTCAGCAGGAACTGAATCGGGCCCGAAGCCGCATAGGCGAGGAAGATCAGCAGCAGGATACGCGGCGGGTCGCTGAACACCACGGCAAACACCAGCACCACGGCCAGGATAGCCACGAACGGCACACGCCCCTTCAGGTCCAGCTCCTTGAAGCTGTTGTACTTGATGTTGCTGACCATCAGCATGCCGGCAGCAGCCACCAGCAGCGCCACCAGGAACGACAGCTTGGAGCCCTGGATGCCGTAGTCGCTGAACGCCCACACGGTACCCGCGACCACACCCGCAGCAGCAGGACTGGCAAGGCCGATGAAGTAGCGCTTGTCGGCGGTGCCGACCTGGGTATTGAAGCGTGCCAGGCGCAGTGCTGCACCGGCCACATAGATGAAGGCAACCATCCAGCCAACCTTGCCCATGTCGCCCAGCGCCCAGCCAAAGGCCAGCAAGGCCGGAGCGACACCAAAGGCAACCATGTCCGACAGTGAGTCGTACTCGGCACCAAAGGCGCTCTGTGTGTTGGTCATGCGCGCGACACGACCATCCAGGCCGTCGAGCACCATGGCCACGAAGATGGCGATCGCAGCGAAGGCAAAGTACTTGCTCGCCTCGCGAGGGTCACCGGCGCTCAGGGCGCTCTGCGCGCTCATCGAGCTGATGATGGAATAGAAACCGGCAAACAGGTTGGCGGTGGTAAACAGGTTGGGCAGCAGGTAGATGCCACGATGGCGTACCTTGCGCCCTTCGGCGTCATGCCCTTCTTCAACGTGCTCATCGACAGGTAGCAGGCTTTCGGCGTCGGAGGGCTTGTTCGGCTCTTCGGGACGTTCGCTCATGGAGGGTACCTTGCAACAGGATGGAAAATGTTCGACACGGACCTGCAAAACAGGTTCTGACGGCAGGCCACTGGTCTGCTTTATACCAGAAGCTGACTGTCAGAACGAAAAAACGCGGCCGAAGCCGCGTTTTTCATCTTTCGATAAGACTTAGTTCTTGGTCTTGTCGACGATTTTGTTAGCCGAGATCCACGGCATCATCGAGCGCAGTTGCTCGCCGATGATTTCGATGCCGTGAGCGGCGTTGTTGCGGCGCTTGGCGGTCATCGATGGGTAGTTGGTAGCACCTTCGGAGATGAACATCTTCGCGTACTCGCCGTCCTGGATGCGCTTCAGGGCGTTGCGCATGGCCTTGCGGGATTCTTCGTTGATGACTTCCGGACCGGTTACGTACTCACCGTACTCGGCGTTGTTGGAGATCGAGTAGTTCATGTTGGCGATGCCGCCTTCGTACATGAGGTCAACGATCAGCTTCAGTTCGTGCAGGCACTCGAAGTAGGCCATTTCCGGCGCGTAGCCAGCTTCGACCAGGGTTTCGAAACCGGCCTTGACCAGCTCTACGGTACCGCCGCACAGAACAGCCTGCTCACCGAACAGGTCGGTTTCGGTCTCGTCCTTGAAGGTGGTTTCGATGATGCCGGTACGGCCGCCGCCTACGCCCGAAGCGTACGACAGGGCAACATTCTTGGCGTTGCCGGAGGCGTCCTGGTAGATGGCGATCAGGTCAGGGATACCGCCGCCCTTGACGAACTCGGAGCGAACGGTGTGGCCCGGGGCCTTCGGCGCGATCATGATCACGTCGAGGTCGGCACGAGGAACAACCTGGTTGTAGTGGATCGAGAAGCCATGGGAGAAGGCCAGGGTAGCGCCCTTCTTGATGTTCGGCTCGATTTCCTGCTTGTACAGTTGGCCCTGGAACTCGTCCGGGGTCAGGATCATGACCAGGTCGGCAGCAGCGACGGCAGAGGCAACGTCGGTCACTTTCAGGCCATGGGCTTCTGCCTTGGCAACGGTGGCCGAACCTTTACGCAGACCGATGGTGACATCTACACCGGAGTCCTTCAGGTTGCACGCCTGAGCGTGGCCCTGGGAACCGTAACCGATGATGGCGACTTTCTTACCCTGGATGATGGAAAGGTCGCAGTCTTTATCGTAGAAAACTTTCATGAAAATACCCCTGGTTATATCTCGGCCCCTGCGGAGCCATCGCTAATTTGAATTCAGATGCTGAGCACTTTGTCGCCACGGGCAATGCCGGTAACGCCGCTGCGCACGGTTTCGAGAATCGATGCAGTGCCGATCGCCTGGATGAAGCTGTCCAGTTTGTCGCTGGTGCCGCTCAGCTGCACGGTGTACACGCTGGCAGTCACATCGACGATCTGGCCACGGAAGATATCCGTGGTGCGTTTGATCTCGGCGCGCTGGGCACCGGTGGCCTTGACCTTGACCAGCATCAGTTCACGCTCGATGTGAGCGCTTTCCGACAGGTCGACGAGCTTGACCACTTCGACCAGCTTGTTCAGGTTCTTGGTGATCTGTTCGATCACTTCGTCATGGCCAACGGTGGTCAGCGTCAGACGCGACAGGGTCGGGTCTTCGGTCGGCGCCACGGTCAGGCTTTCAATGTTGTAGTTACGCTGGGAGAACAGGCCGACCACGCGGGACAACGCACCTGGTTCGTTTTCCAGCAGCAGGGAGATGATGTGCCGCATATCAGGTACGCTCCGTCTTGCTCAGCCACATGTCACGCATCGAGCCATCCTTGATCTGCATCGGATAGACGTGCTCACTGCGGTCAACCGCGATGTCGATGAACACCAGGCGGTCCTTCATCGCAAACGCTTCTTCCAGCTTCGGCTTGAGGTCCTTCAGGCTGGTGATGCGGATACCCACATGGCCATAGGCCTCGGCCAGCTTGATGAAGTCAGGCAGCGACTCGACGTACGAGTGCGAGTGACGACCGTTGTAGGCCATGTCCTGCCACTGACGGACCATGCCCAACACACCGTTGTTCAGGTTGACGATCTTCACCGGCAGGCCGTACTGCATGCAGGTGGACAGCTCCTGGATGTTCATCTGGATGCTGCCTTCGCCGGTCACGCAGGCCACGTCCTGG
The DNA here is from genome assembly GCF_009932335.1 of Pseudomonas asiatica. Classification (NCBI taxonomy): domain Bacteria; kingdom Pseudomonadati; phylum Pseudomonadota; class Gammaproteobacteria; order Pseudomonadales; family Pseudomonadaceae; genus Pseudomonas; species Pseudomonas asiatica. The sequence continues at coordinate 1,078,739 of NZ_BLJF01000003.1, read as the reverse complement.
TCCGGGAAGTTGAGCTTGACGCCCATCGCCGCCGGGAAGCCGAAGCCCATGGTGCCCAGGCCACCGGAGTTGATCCAGCGGTTCGGCTTGTTGAAGCGGTAGTACTGCGCCGCGAACATCTGGTGCTGACCCACGTCGGAGGTGACGAAGGCATCGCCATTGGTCACTTCGCACAGGGTCTCGATTACTTTCTGCGGCTTGATGACATTGCCGTCACCCTTGTCGTAAGGGAACAGCTCGCCATTGCCACGCCATTCGTCGATCTGCTTCCACCAGGCATCCAGCGCCGCCTTGTCAGGCTGCTCGCCGATTTCCTTGAGGATGCCGAGCATTTCGCTGAGCACGCTGTCGACCGGGCCGACGATCGGCACGTCGGCCTTGATCATCTTGGAGATCGAGGCCGGGTCGATGTCGATATGGATGATCTTGGCATTCGGGCAGAACTTGGCCGGGCCGTTGACCACGCGGTCGTCGAAACGGGCACCGACGGCGAAGATGACGTCGGCATGATGCATGGCCATGTTGGCAGTGAAGCTGCCGTGCATGCCGAGCATGCCGAGGAACTGGCGGTCGGTACCCGGGAAGCCACCCAGCCCCATCAGGGTATTGGTGACCGGCAGGTTCAGCGACTTGGCGATTTCGGTCAGGGCTTCGGAGCCACCACCGAGGATCACGCCGCCACCGGAGTAGACGATCGGGCGCTTGGCCGCCAGCAGCATCTCTGCAGCCTTGCGGATCTGGCCGGAGTGGCCGCGTACCGCTGGGCTATAGGAGCGCAGCTTGACCTTTTTCGGATAGACGTATTCGAACTTCTCGGCCGGGTTGGTCATATCTTTTGGAATGTCGACCACGACCGGACCTGGGCGACCGGATTGCGCCAGGTAGAAAGCTTTTTTCAGAACTTCGGGGATTTCGCTGGCATGTTTGATCATGAAGCTGTGCTTCACGATCGGCCGCGAAATACCGATCATGTCGGTTTCCTGGAAGGCATCGGTACCCACCATGGTGCTAGGCACCTGGCCGGACAGGATGACCATCGGAATCGAATCCATGTAGGCGGTGGCAATACCGGTAATGGCATTGGTCGCGCCCGGGCCGGAGGTTACCAGCACCACGCCGGCCTTGCCGGTGGCGCGGGCGTAGCCGTCCGCCATATGGGTAGCTGCCTGCTCATGACGAACCAGGATGTGCTCGACTTCCGGTTCCTTGAACAGCGCGTCGTAAACATGCAGGAGAGCACCACCAGGGTACCCGTAGATGTGCTTAACGCCTTCGTCACGCAAGAAGCGGACGACCATCTCAGCGCCAGATAAAAGCTCCACGTTGTTCACCTCTAAAACGCCAGAATACCGCCCTCACTGGACGGGTCTTAATAGGTTTACTGCCAAGCAGAGCATGAGCGAACGTCAGCACTGACTGAGCAAGTATTGGGAGCGCCCCAGAGTGTTGCGGGGTTTTCCCACCCAGCGCGAGGTAACGCGTTGCGGGGTGTAACAGGTCGGCGCGGGTGTGCGCCTCATGATCTGCTTAGCGGGTCTGCTTCTGGCAGTCCCTCTACAGCGGAGATTGGATTCTTCTGATTCGGCGCCAACAAGTCAAGAAAAATTATTGCCAATTTTTCCCCAAGATGAATCCCTGCCACCACTAAAAATCGCTTCAGCAGCAGAATAAATAAGATTTCCACAAAAAAGGGCCACAATCTGCGGCCCTTGAAGGAAAAACTGAAGAAATCAGGCGGAAGGAGCAATCAATTGGTCAAATGCTGCCAACAGGCGGCGTAGCTCACGACTTTGCTCTGGCCGGTCGGTAAATACCGTTTCAGCCATTACCAGGATGCCGGACGCACTAGGCAGCGGGTGGCCCAGCTCGATAATGATCTTCATCCGCGGCAGGAAGATCCATTGGAGCCACTGCTCGAAACTGAGGGTATCGACTGCGAAAGGCACCGTGCTGGCCAGTGCCTCATCGCTTGGCGGCTCGTCATCCCACCAGCCTTGCACCTGCAGCTCTCGTTCGATCAGCAGCAGGTGGTCGGCAACATCCAGAATGCGCTGCTCGATCATCACGAATTGACCCGTGCCTTTTGCCGGGCCAGTGCGGCACCAGCGCTGTCACCCTGCTTCTCGCGGGCCTGGGCGATGGTGTTCCACAGCTCGGCCTGCAGGCTCGGGCGGCCGTTGGCGTAAGTCAAAGCACGACGCGCCAACTGCTCGGCCTGCGGTGCATCACCTTGCGACAGGCGTACCTGGGCCAGACGGTACAGTACCTGTGGCTCGCGCGGGGCAATGCGCTGAGCACGCTCCAGGCTCGATGCGGCACCGTTGAAGTCACCGCTGCCCTGCTGGGTCTTCGCGGTGGTCAGCAGCGCCAGCACCGGGCCGTCCAGCTGCTCGTCGGCCGACAGGCCACCGGTAGCAGCACCGCTACGCGGAATACCGGTTGGCGCGCTGGTGCTTTGCGGGGCGCTGTTCATAGCCGCGATGTCGAAGGGTTCGTCGGCGATCGGGTTTGGATTGGTGGTCATTGGTGCCGAAGTGACCGGACCAGTGGTAATTGGGCCTGGGGTGATCGGCCCCGGGGTAATCGGCGAGGTGCTGATTGGCGCCGCGCCATTGGCCGCCGGGAACGTCTGGATGCCCGAAGCGCCAGCGCCCTGTGGGATCATCACGGTCACGCCGGAGTCTTCAGGCAGCGTTTGAGCCTGCGCGGTACCTGCGTTATAGCCACCCGCAGAGCGATTGGCCGTCACGCGTTCGCTGTTGGACACCCGGGTGCTCGAGTCGACCACCGGAATATTGCCGCGCGGGACGCTGGCGCACCCCTGGAGCACAGCCAGCGCCGTCACGGCAGGAAACAGCCACTTGTTCACGTCACACCTCATCAATGCAGCCTGTGCTTAATTCATCCAGCCCTTGACCCAGTCCATGACCGATTCAACTGGATCCTGCTCGCCGCCACAGGTCGCGCCGGCGGGCGGTTCACTCCCGCGAATATACGGCATCTGCACCGCTCCCGGACAGCTGCCATCAGACCCATGGCCGCTGTACGGGTCAATCCAGGCCTGCACCACGTTGTCCGGTTGCGGCATGTCCAGCGGCAGCGGGTCGGCCTTCTTCATGAAGCTGGTCCACACCTGCAGGGCGCCGGTGGCACCAGTAAATGGCGTCTTGCCGTTGTCGTCACGACCCATCCATACCACGGCCAGCAGGTCCTGACTGAACCCGGAGAACCAGCTGTCGCGCGAATCGTTACTGGTACCGGTCTTGCCCGCCAGGGTGAGATTGCGCGGCAAAGTGTTGTACACCGAGCGGCCGGTGCCTTCGCGCATCACCCGCTGCATGGCGTTCTGCACCAGGTAGATAGCCCCCGGGTCGAAGGTTTGCTGGATCTGGAACGGGTAGCGTTTTAGCGGCTCGCCCTCGGCGGTGAGCACGCTGCGGATACCGCGCATCGGGGTATTGAAGCCGCCGTTGGCGATGGTCTGGTACATCGTCGCGACCTGCATTGGCGACATGCCGCCGGCACCCAGCAGCATGGCCGGGAAGGCTGGCCAGTCAACGTTCACTCCCAGCCGGCCAATGGTCTTGATCACGTTGGGCACACCCACTTCCAGGCCGATCTTGGCAGTCGACAGGTTGTAGGAGTTGGCCAGCCCCTGGTACAGGTAGATGGTGCCATGCGGGCGACGATCGTAGTTCTGCGGGCGCCAGACCTGGCCGTCGGCACCTTTGACCGAGAACGGCTCGTCCTGCACCCAACTGGTCAAGGTGTACTTGGTCGGTTGTTCCAGCGCGGTCAGGTACACCGCCGGCTTGACCAGCGAACCGATCGGCCGCACGGCATCAATGGCGCGGTTGAAGCCGGCAAAGCCGGCCTGGCGGCTGCCGATCAGCGCCTGCACCTCACCGGTTTCCGGATTGGTCACGACCATCGCCGACTCAACCTCGTCCGCCCCCTTGCGCCCCGCGAGGCGCTTGAAGGTCTCGCTCATCGAGGTTTCGGCCTTCATCTGCAGGATCGGGTCGAAGCTGGTGAAGATGCGCAGCCCTTCTTCGGTCAAGTCTTCATCGCGGTAGTCCTGGCGCAGCTGACGCTTGACCAGGTCGAGGAAGGCCGGGAACGAGCTGTCTGCCAGGCTGCCGCGCTTGGTCACGCCCAGCGGCATCTTCTTCGCTGCATCGACTTCTGCCTGGCTGGCCACGCCCTGCTCGGCCACCAGGTCGAGCACCAGGTTGCGGCGGGCCAGGGCGCGGTCCGGATAGCGACGCGGGTTGTAGTAGGACGGCCCCTTGACCATACCCACCAGCAGAGCGATCTGGTGCAATTTCAGCTCCGACAGCGGTTGGCTGAAGAAGAACTGGCTGGCGAGGCCGAAGCCGTGCACTGCACGCTGACCATCCTGGCCGACGAACACCTCGTTGAGGTAGGCCTCGAGGATCTCGCGCTTGTCGTAGTGCAGCTCCAGCAACACAGCCATCATCGCCTCGGTCAGCTTGCGGCTGAGGCTGCGCTCGCTGGTGAGGTAGAAGTTCTTCACCAACTGCTGGGTCAGGGTGCTGCCACCCTGGCGCATGGAACCTGCCGAGGTATTGACCCACATGGCTCGGGCGATGGACTTGGGCGACACCCCGAAGTGGCTGTAGAAATCGCGGTCTTCCGTCGCCACCAGAGTTTCGAGCAGGTAGGGCGGTACCTGGTCGATCTTGATCAGGATGCGGTCTTCGAGGTTTTTCGGGTAGATGCCGCCGATCATCAGCGGCTCCAGGCGCACTACGTCAAGCGTCTTGCCGTTGGCGCCGGAAAGGCCCGCCACGTAATCGCCGGAGAAGCGCACACGCACGAACTGCGCCGGCTCCATGCCCTCGTAGAACTGGAAGCCACGGGTATTGAGCTCGACGGTGTTGCCGTTGACTGACGCCGCTCCCGGGCCGTTGGCCGCGCTTTCACGCCGGTAGCCGAGCGCGTCCAGCTCGGTGAGGAAGTCGTTCTTGCTCAGTTTCTGGCCGGTGAACAGCTCCAGCGGCCGGGCATACACCTTGGCCGGGATGGTCCAGCGCTTGCCGGAAAACTTTTCCTGGACAACGGCATCGAGGTAAACCGCGAAGCCGGCGACTATCACCAGGCCGACCAGGCTGAGCTTCAAAGCCCAGCCCAGCCAGGCGCGGGAGCGGCCGGTCGGGCGTTTCTGAGGGGTACGGGGATTTCGAGTTCGGGTCATGGCGGCGGATTATACGCACTTTATAAAGGCTGGGCAGACGCCCCCGGCGGTAGGCAGGGACGGCACCATTGACCATAATGGCGCATTCGAATTCCCTGCCCCCGGAAGGATTTCCCGTGAGCCAAGCCCTTATCACTGCGTTGCAGAACCCAGCCCTGTACCCTCACCCCGTGGATGGGTTCCAGCTCATCGAGACGCATATCTCCTGGGTCCTGCTCACCGGCGAGTATGCCTACAAGATCAAGAAGCCGATGAACTTCGGCTTCCTCGACTTCACTGGCCTGGACCAGCGCCGGCATTTCTGTAACGAAGAATTGCGCCTGAACCAGCGCCTGACCGACGGCCTGTACCTTGAAGTGTTGCCGATAACCGGTAGCGTCGATGCGCCGCAGATCGGCGGTGAAGGCGAAGCCATCGAGTACGTGCTGAAGATGCGTCAGTTCCCCCAGGGGCAGATGCTCAACACCCTGCAGGCCAATGGTGAACTGAACGCCGCGCACATCGACCAGATGGCCCGGCAGATCGCCGAGTTCCACCTGCAGGCCCCACGCGTGCCGGTGGAGCACCCACTGGGCACGCCGGACAGCGTGATGGCACCTGTGGAGCAGAACTTCGAGCAGATTCGCCCGTTCCTCAGCGACAAGGCCGACCTGCAGCAACTCGACGCCCTGCAGGCCTGGGCACGCAGCAGCTTCGAGCGCCTGCATGGCCTGCTGGAAAAGCGCAAGGCCAATGGTTTCATCCGTGAGTGCCACGGTGACATCCACCTGGGCAACGCCACCCTGATCGACGGCAAGGTGGTGATCTTCGACTGCATCGAGTTCAACGAACCGTTCCGCCTGACCGATGTGTACGCCGATACGGGCTTCCTGGCCATGGACCTGGAAGACCGCGGCCTGAAATGCCTGGCCCGCCGCTTCATCAGCCAGTACCTGGAACTGACCGGCGACTACGAAGGCCTGGAACTGCTCAACTTCTACAAAGCCTACCGCGCGCTGGTGCGGGCCAAGGTTGCACTGTTCAGCATGCCAGCCGATGCCGATGGCGTGCAGCGCGCCACCACTCTTCGCACCTACCGCAACTATGCAAACCTGGCAGAAAGCTACAGCGCCATCCCGTCGCGCCTGCTGGCCATTACCCACGGTGTTTCGGCTGTGGGCAAAAGCCACGTGGCCATGCGTATGGTCGAAGCCCTTGGCGCCGTCCGCGTGCGTTCGGATGTGGAGCGCAAGCGCCTGTTCGGTGAACAGCAGCAGGCTGAGGCTGGCCAGCTGAGTACCGGCATCTATGACCAGGACGCCAGTGTCGCGACCTACCAGCGCCTGCACGAGGTGGCGGCGACCGTGCTGCGAGCCGGCTTCCCGGTGGTGCTGGATGCCACCTACCTCAAGCGTGATCAGCGCCAGGCCGCGGCGGACATCGCCAGCCAGACGGGCGTGCCATTTCTGATCCTCGACTGCCATGCACCGGATGCGGTCATCGCCAGCTGGCTGGAGCAGCGCCAGGCAGAAAATACCGACCCGTCGGATGCCACCCTGGAAGTGGTCAAAGCCCAGCAGGCCAGTCGTGAGCCAATGGATGCACAGGAACTGGTGCAGAGCACCCGCGTCGATACTCAGAGCGCCGGGAGCATGGACCAGGTGATCGAGCAGATTCGCCAGCGCTTGCCTGGGCTGTAAGTTCAGCGTTTTCCTGGACCGGCCACTTCGCGGGTGAGCCCGCGAATAGGCCGGCACAGGACATCTCGTCGCCCCCTATGGCAAAAGGCCGCGCATTTCCTATCCCCCGCTACACTCCTCTCTGACCTGCTCGCGATTTATCCCCCAATCCCCGTTCAGCCATCGCAAGGAGGCTCGATGAACGATGAATTGCAGCATCTGAAGAACCTTGGCAAGACCTCTGCGCAGTGGCTGCATGCAGCCGGCATCCACAGTGCATCGGATCTGCGTCGCCTGGGCGCGGTGGGTGCGTACCAGGCCGTGAAGACACGAGGGTTCCGCGCATCGAAGGTGCTGTTGTATGCCATTGAAGGCGCCCTGCTGGACATGCACTGGAACGATTTGCCGCTGGAGCGCAAAGAAGCGCTCAACCAACAACTGGATGCGAAAAGCCCTGCGCAAAAAAATCAGAAATAATCTCGGGAAAGGGATTGACGTCGAAATGAGAATAGTTATGATTATCACAACTGGTCGCGAGACTGGTTGGATAAGCTAAGAGCCCCTGGTTCGGACTCTCAGATTATCTCCTCATCAGGCTAATCACGGTTATTGACCCGGCAATTTGCCGGGTCTTTTTTTGCCTTTTACAGCCCCGTCAGCGCAGTTGCGCGCAATAGTCCTGCTCCGGCATCGCTGCCGTGTACCACACAAAATCAGCCTCGCCTGCCTCGACCTGCTCACCAACCTCAGCTAGCAGTAGCACCTTGCTCTCCCCCTGCGCTTGCAGGTCAGCCAAGTGCAACGGTACACCCAGGTCCTTGCGCACGTGATAGGCCCCGGCCAGCAGCAGTGCTGGCTGCGGCGCCGCCAGCAAGCGCTCGGCCATGCGCCGGTCGCGCTGCTGCTGCACGGCCAGCATCGCCGGCAACTGGCTTTCTGGCAGCATCCCGCAATGCCCGGCACGCACATGCTCCAGCAAAGCGGCCTTGACCGTCGGCGCATTGGAGCGTTCGCCCGGTAACAAAGCCGGCTGACGATAGGCCTGGCGCATCTCGCCGGGCGAGAGGTTGGCGGCCAGCACAGGCACCCGCTGCTGCAAAGCCTCGGTCACGATTGGCCCGTACAGCTGCCAATCCCAGCCGTCCTGCCAAGCCATGGCCCTGGGCAGGTCTGCCGGTAATGGTTGCCCCGCGAGCTTGTCCAGCAGCGGTTGTTGCTCAGGCTGCAGCATTTCCAGCAGCAGGCTGCCCTGCACACGTTGGTCTTGCAGGGCGCGCAGCAGCCACAGCTGCAGTGCGTGATGGTCAGGGTTGTCGTGTTTCTCGCCGACAAGCACCCGGGGGGCGGCAGACAGGCGCTGCACCAGTTGCTCAGGGCTGATCAGTTGGCCTTTGGCAAGATCGACGATATGCCCCAGCTCGGCATGGCTGCGCCCCTCACTGCTCTGCCAGGCGGGCGGCGGTGGCAGGCTGGCCTGGCAGCCACCCAGTACCAGCACCAGGCACAGCGAGAAAGCGGACAGCAGCGGATGTCGCATGGGCAGTATCTCCATTCATGGTCTGCACGAGCCCTTGTAGGAGCGGCCTTGTGTCGCGATAGGGCCGCAAAGCGGCCCCAGATTTTCAGCAGTGATGCACAAATTGCCGGGGCTGCTCTGCAGCCCTTTCGCGACACAAGGCCGCTCCTACAAAGATCGCGCCAGCGTTAGCGAGTGATGATCAGCGGATGCCCACGCTCCGGGTGCGCCTGTACCAGTACGTCGATCCCGTATACCGCCTTCAACGCCGCCGGCGTCAGCACTGCTGACGGTGCGGCAAAGGCATGGCAGCGCCCCTGCTCCAGCAGCAGGATACGATCACAGTAGCGCGCCGCCAGGTTCAGGTCATGCAGGATCACCAGCACCGCGGCGCCACGGTCGGCAAAGCGGCGCACGGCTTCGAGGGTGGTGTGCTGGTGCAACGGGTCGAGCATCGAGGTTGGCTCGTCCAGCAGCAGGGTTGTACCCGCCTCGCCCGGCCACAGCTGCGCCAGCACCCGAGCCAGGTGCACTCTTTGCCGCTCGCCGCCAGACAACGCCAGGTAACTGCGCTCCACCAGGTGCCAGGCATCCGCTGCCCGCAAGGCCGCTTCGACGATTTCAGCATCGCGCCGCTGCCCGGTACCATGGGGCATGCGCCCCATGCCCACCACTTCCTCGACCCGGAACGAGAACCCCAGGCTGGACACCTGCGGCAACACCGCCAGACGCCTGGCCCGCTCCTGCCCTGCCCAGTCCGCCAGTGGCCTGCCCTGTAGCGTCACCCGCCCGTGATCGGGCGCCAGCTCACCACACAGTACTCCTAGCAGGCTGCTCTTGCCGGCACCGTTGGGGCCGAGCACGCCCACCACCTGCCCCTGGCTCAGCTGCAGATGAATGTCATGCAGCACTTCGTTGCTGCCCCGCCGCAAGTACAGCCCCTCGGCTTGCAACATCAACTGCGCCCTCGTATCAGCAGGAACAGGAAGAACGGTGCGCCGATAAAGGCCGTGACGATGCCGATCGGCAGCTCGGCAGGCGCCAGCAGCAGCCGCGCCGCCAAATCGGCGAACAGCATCAGCACACCGCCAGCCAACAAGGAAGCTGGCAGCACCACACGGTGATCAGGCCCGGCCAGCAGGCGCACCAGGTGCGGCACCACCAGGCCGATGAAACCGATCAGCCCTGCTGCCGCCACCGCCGCACCCACGCCGAGCGCCGTGCAGAACACCAGCTCGCGCTTGAGCCGCTCCACGTCAATGCCCAGGTGACGCGCCTCCGATTCACCAAGCAGCATGGCATTCAACGCCTTGGCCCGACGTGGCAGCCACACTGCCACGCCCGCAGCCACCAGCAGCAAAGGCCACAGCCGCTGGTAACTAGCACCATTGAGGCTGCCCAGGTTCCAGAAGGTCAGCGTGCGCAGCGTGGCGTCGTCGGCCAGGTAGGAGAACAGCCCCACGGCAGCACCGCCCAGCGCGGTCATGGCCACACCGGCCAGCAGCATCGTGGCGACGTTGGTCTGGCCGTCGCGTCGCCCCAGACGATAAACCAGCGCAGTCACGCCCAGCCCGCCGATGAAAGCGCACACCGACAACAGGTAAGGGGCAAGCACATCCGGCATGCCGCCCAGCCAACTGCCGCCAACGATGGCCACCGCCGCGCCCACCGCTGCTCCGGCGGCAACCCCTACCAGCCCGGGGTCGGCCAGCGGGTTACGGAACAGCCCCTGCATGGCCACACCAGACAGCGCCAGCACCGCGCCCACCGCCAACCCCAGCAAGGTGCGCGGCAGGCGGATCTGGCCGAGGATCATCTCGGCCTGCTGCAGGCCGTCAGCGGCAATGGGCAACCCCAGCAGGCGCAAGCCGGCACGCAGGGTATCGAACAGCGGCAGGCTGACCGGCCCCAGGGCCAAAGACAACCACACCGCCAACAGGCACAACAGGCTCAGGCAAACGAACAGTGTGCGTGGCTGGACGCGTTGTTTCATTGGGAGAGGCTGATCTTGGCGGCCGGATAGAAGGTAGCCGCAAGCAACTGAAGTGTTGCCGGCAGGCGTGGCCCGAGCCCGCCGACCAACAGTGTCGGGTCAAGCGATACCAGGCGTTTCTCTCGCACGGCGCGCGAGGTCGCCAGCGCGGGGTTTTCTTTCAGCAACGCCTTCAAGGCTTCGTCATCGGCCAGCGCCCGGTCGGAAAACACGATCACATCCGGGTCCAGCGCAGCCAGTGCTTCGCTGGAGAAATTCTTGTAGCCCTGATGTTCTGCCAAGTTGCGCCCGCCCGCCTGGCTCAGCAGCCAGTCGCCGGCGGTACCCTGCCCGGCGATCAGCGGCTTGGCACCCGCATGCCCGACCAGCAGCAACACTCCTGGCGCCTTCTGCCCGGCCTGGGCCTGCCTGACCCTGGCCTGCAAGGCATCGAGCTGCTGGTGGTAACCCGACGCCAAGACCGCGGCCTGCTCTTCTGCGCCCAGCAATTGCCCCAGATGCTTGAGGTTTTCATCCACCGCCGCCACCTCGGCTTTGCTGGAGAACAGTTCGACCCGCACGCCAGCCTTGCGGATTTGCGCCAGTACCGGTGGCGGCCCCATTTCTTCGGTGCCCACCAGCACATCTGGGCGCAGGCTGAGAATGCCTTCCGCAGACAACTGCCGCTGGTAGCCGACGCTAGGCAGTGACTTCAGCGATTGCGGGTGCTGGCTGGTGGTGTCCACACCCACCAAGCGCGCTTCACCGCCAAGAGCGCTGATCCATTCGCTCAGTGCGCCACCAGCGCTGACCCAACGCTGCGGCAGCTCGGCCGCCAGGGCCTGGGTGGACAGCACAACGCTCGCGCACAGAGCGAGCAAGGCGACAGGACGGCGCATCATCGGGTTCCTTCTGCAGGCGAGCCGCGCGCCTTGTGGCGAGCGACGGAACTGCGCACCATAGGCAGCCGGGCGCAGCGAATATGGACAATTTGATAATTATTCGCATTGAAGCGTCAAGCCATCACTTGTTCCACGAGTCGTCCTTGCCATGCACTTCCTTTGTACCTCCCACGGCCTGGCCGAAGGCCATAGCCGAGCCTTCAGCGTAGACGGCATCGAACTGTTCGGCGTGCGCCGCCAGGGCCAGGTGTACCTCTACCGCAACCGTTGCCCGCACCGCGGTATCCCGCTGAACTGGGTGGAAGATGCGTTTCTCGATGACAGCGCCAGCCTGATTCACTGCGCCCATCATGGCGCGCTGTTTCTGATCGAAAGTGGAGAATGCGTGGCCGGGCCGTGCGAGGGCGAGCAACTGCAGGCCCTGGGCTGCCACGAGGACAGCCAGGGCATCTGGCTCAAGGGGTAAGCAGCACCGGCAGGCGGCGGTCGATGACAATGCCTTCGGAGTCCAGGCGTGCGCCGTAGGCCAGCACCTCCACTCCATCTGAAACTGCCGCGCGCAGGGCCTGGGCATAAGCCGCATCGATTTCCTCGGCCGGGCGCACCGCGTCGATACCGGTCAGGTTCACACAATACAGCTGCACAGCCCGCACGCCTTGCCTGGCCAACTTCGCCAGCTCTCGCAGGTGCTTGGCGCCGCGCTGGGTCACCGCATCAGGAAAGGCCGCGACCGTGCTGGCTGGGTAGCCCAGGGTCACGCTCTTGACCTCGACATAGGCCGGGGCACCGTCGAACTCCAGGCGAAAGTCGATGCGGCTGCCTTCCTCGCCGTAGGCTACCTCACGCCTTAGCGCACTGAAACCGGCCAGTTCGGCGATGATGCCGGCACGCAGGGCCTCTTCGACCAGCGCATTGGCCCGCCCGGTATTCACACAGGCCAGCCGCCCCTGCGGGGTTTCGCTGATTTCCCAAGTACCCGGGAGCTTGCGCTTGGGGTCGTTGGAGCGGCTGAACCACACCTGCCCGCCTTCACGCATGCAGTTGAGCATGGAGCCGGTGTTGGGGCAGTGGATGGTGAGTTGTTCGCCGCCGGGCAGTTCGATATCCGCCAGAAAGCGTTTGTAGCGGCGCAGCAGGCGGCCCTGTTCGAGTGGGGGATGGAACTGCATCAGCCTTGCCAGCTCCGCAGGCCGCGAGCAATCCGCTGCACCGCCTCTTCCAGGCGCGGCAGGCTCTGGGTGTAGGCAAAGCGCACATGGTGGCCGGCCAGGTGACGGCCGAAGTCCAGGCCCGGGGTGAAGGCCAGGTGCTCGGTCTCCAGGAAGTGCCGGCAGAAGGCGAACGCGTCACCGCCAAAGGCACTGATATCGGCATACAGGTAAAACGCCCCCTGCGGCTCGACGGCAATGCGGAAGCCCAGTTCGCGCAAGGCAGGCAACAGGTAATCGCGGCGGCGGGCGAACTCGGCGCGGCGCTCCTCGAAAATGGCCAGGGTTTCGGGCTGGAAACACGCCAGCGCGGCATGTTGGGCCATGCTTGGCGCACTGATGTACAGGTTTTGTGCCAGCTTCTCCAGGTCGGCCACCGCGCCAGGAGGCGCCACCAGCCAGCCGAGGCGCCAACCGGTCATGCCGAAATACTTGGAAAAACTATTCAGGACGAATGCCGAGTCGTCCACTTCCAGCACGCTGGGCGCGTCCATGCCATAGGTCAGCCCGTGATAGATCTCGTCCACCACCAGATGGCCGTGCCGTTCACGGGTGGCGCGGGACAGGCTGGCCAGGTCGTCACGCCCCAGCACGGTACCGGTCGGGTTGGCCGGCGAGGCGACCAGGGCTCCGACCGTGTCCTTGTCCCAGTAGCGGTCGACAAGGTCGGCAGTCAGCTGGTAATTCACGTCCGGGCCCACCGGCACCAGCTGCGCCCCGCCCTCGACCAGGCGCAGGAAGTGGCGGTTGCACGGGTAGCCTGGGTCGGCCAGCAGCCAGTGCTTGCCTGGGTCTACCAGCAAGCTGCTGGCCAGCAGCAGCGCACCGGAGCCACCCGGGGTGATGAGGATGCGTTCAGGGTCGACACTCAGGCCGTAACGCTGGCCATAGAACCCGGCAATGGCTTCGCGCAGTGCCGGCAGGCCGCGTGCGGCGGTGTAGCGGGTGTGCCCGGCGGCCAATGCTGCCTGGCCGGCGGCAACGATGGGCGTGGCCGTGGTGAAGTCCGGCTCGCCGATTTCCAGGTGGATCACGTCGTGCCCGGCCGCCTGCAGCTCGTTGGCCCGGGCCAGCAGCGCCATGACGTGGAAGGGTTCGATGGCGCGGCTGCGCGCACTGTAGGGGTGGGCCATGACCTTCTCTCAATTGGGTCTAAACTGGAGATTCTACCTCTGCACGCCACCGAACGTGCGGCTCAGGCCGCTGTCAATTACCAGGATCGGGCGGGGTAGCGCACCCCCGATCTATCTGGTAAGTTCGGCGGCTCGCAGTCGCAGGGCCGGCGGGTGCCGGAGATGGAGCAGCCTGCGCATTGGATCAGATGAGTGAGAGGCGGTCTATTCATGTCCACCGTAGAAAAGCAAAAAGCCCAGACCATGTACGGTGTCGAGCCCTACGTAGAATCCAAAGGTGAAGAGTACATGGGCGAGCCCATGAAGAAGCACTTCACCAAGCTTCTCGGCGCCTGGAAGCAAGAGCTGATGACCAGTGTGGACCGCACTGTGGACCACATGAAGGACGAGGCAGCCAACTTCCCCGACCCGGCCGACCGTGCCAGCCAGGAAGAAGAATTCGCCCTGGAGCTGCGCAACCGCGATCGCGAGCGCAAGCTGATCAAGAAAATCGACAAGACCCTCGACAAGATCAAGGCCGACGAGTACGGCTGGTGCGAATCGTGCGGCATCGAGATCGGCCTGCGTCGCCTGGAGGCCCGCCCTACCGCCGACCTGTGCTTCGACTGCAAGGAAATCGCCGAGAAAAAGGAAAAGACGGTCGGCAAAGGCTGATCTTTCTTTCCACCTGAACGGGGCGCATCATGCGCCCCGTTTCATTTATATGCCCAGCCTGACCATGACCCACTCAAGCTACATCGGGCGTTTCGCCCCCACGCCCAGCGGCTTCCTGCACTTCGGCTCGCTGGTCGCCGCCCTCGCCTCCTGGCTCGATGCCCGCGCCGTGAACGGCCGCTGGCTGCTGCGCATGGAAGACACCGACCCGCCTCGGGAAATGCCCGGTGCTCGCGATGCGATCCTGCAGACCCTGGAGCGCTACGGCCTGGAGTGGGACGGCGAAGTGGTGTTCCAGAGCCAGCGGCACGATGCCTATGCCGCGGTAGTCGACCGCCTGTTCAACATGGGCCTGGCCTACGCCTGCACCTGCTCGCGCAAGCAGCTTGAGGGCTACAACGGTATCTACCCGGGCCTTTGCCGCAATGCCGGGCATGCTAGGGATGGCGCGGCGATCCGCCTGCGCGTGCCAGAGCTGATCTACCGCTTTACCGACCGCGTACAGGGCGAGTTCCAGCAGCACCTGGGGCGTGAAGTGGGCGATTTCGTCATCCAGCGCCGCGACGGGCTGTATGCCTACCAACTGGCGGTGGTACTGGACGATGCCTGGCAAGGTGTTACCGACATCGTGCGTGGCGCCGACCTGCTCGACAACACCCCGCGCCAGCTGTACCTGCAAGAGTTGCTGGGCTTCTCGCAGCCACGTTACCTGCATATTCCGCTGATCGTGCAGCCGGACGGGCACAAGCTGGGCAAGTCGTACCGCTCGCCGCCGCTGCAGGCGGACCAGGCGACACCGCTGTTGCTGCGGGCGCTGCGGGCGCTGGGGCAGAAAGCCGACCCCGAGTTGTTGCAGGCAACGCCGGCGGAGGTATTGGCGGTAGCTCGCAAGCAGTGGCGGCCCGAGGCGATTGCGCAGCGGACCACGGTGCCAGAGGCTGATTTGCGCTGAGGCAGGCCCGGCCCTATCGCCGGCAAGCCAGCTCCCACAGGTACAGCGCAGCACTCAGATCCTGTGGTGACCCTGTGGGATCTGGCTTGCCGGCGATAGGGCCAGAACAGGCAACCCACCCCTCAAAAACAAAAGCCCAATAAATTCAACCTCTTGGCGAACACCATGGATTCCCGCTAGCATCCCCCCAGCCATTTGCGCCAATAATAAGTCCAAGCCCGCAGCGCCCAACCATCGAGGCCAGCATGTACATCTATCGTTTGGTCCTGCTTCTGGTCGTGGGGATCTACCTGTTCTCCCCGGCCATCATGGACTGGTGGATCGAACCGACCGGAGCCTGGTATCGCCCTTACCTGCTCTGGCTGATCCTGATCGTCGTCACCTTCATCCTGCAGAGCCAACGAGATGCCGATGAGCTTTAGCCTGACCCAGATGATCCTGATCAGCGCCGCGTACCTCATGGTGCTGTTCGGTGTGGCCTGGATCAGCGAGCGGGGGTTGATCCCGCGCTCGATCATTCGCCACCCGCTGACCTACACCCTGTCGCTGGGCGTATACGCCAGTGCCTGGGCCTTCTATGGCTCGGTGGGCCTGGCCTACCAGTACGGCTACGGCTTCCTTGCCTGTTACCTGGGGGTGTCCGGCGCGTTCCTGCTGGCGCCAGTGCTGCTCTATCCGATCCTGAAGATCACCCGTACCTACCAGCTGTCCTCGTTGGCCGACCTGCTGGCGTTCCGCTTTCGCAGCACCTGGGCCGGGGCGCTGACCACCATCATCATGCTCATCGGCGTTCTGCCCTTGCTGGCCCTGCAGATCCAGGCGGTAGCAGACTCGATCAGTATCCTTACCGGTGAGCCGGTCAAGGCACGTGTGGCCTTCGCCTTCTGTACGCTCATCATCCTGTTCACCATCTTCTTCGGCTCGCGGCACATCGCCACACGCGAAAAGCACGAAGGGCTGGTGTTCGCCATCGCCTTCGAGTCGGTGATCAAGCTGCTGGCCCTGGGCGGTATCGGCCTGTATGCCCTGTATGGCGTGTTCGGCGGCCCGCACGAACTGGAAGTGTGGCTGCTGCAGAACCAGACCGCCCTGGCCGCTCTGCATACGCCGCTGCAGGAAGGTCCATGGCGCACCTTGCTACTGGTGTTCTTCGCCTCGGCCATCGTCATGCCGCACATGTACCACATGGCCTTCACCGAAAACCTCAACCCGCGCTCGCTGGTCAGCGCCAGCTGGGGCCTGCCGCTGTTCCTGCTGCTGATGAGCCTGGCCGTGCCGCTGGTGCTGTGGGCCGGCCTGCGCCTGGGCGCCACCACCAACCCCGAATACTTCACCCTGGGCCTGGGGCTTGCCGCCAACAACCAGGCACTGGCGCTGCTGGCCTACATCGGCGGCTTGTCGGCCGCCAGCGGGCTTATCATCGTCACAACCCTGGCGCTGTCGGGCATGGCCCTCAACCACCTGGTGCTGCCGCTGTACCAGCCGCCGGCCGAAGGCAACATCTACCGCTGGCTGAAGTGGACCCGCCGCGCGCTGATCGTCGCCATCATCACTGCGGGCTTCATGTTCTACCTAACCCAGAACAACCACCAGAGCCTGGCCAACCTGGGCATCGTCGCCTTCGTGGCCACGTTGCAGTTCCTGCCGGGCGTGCTGTCGGTGCTGTACTGGCCGACTGCCAACCGCCGTGGCTTCATCGCCGGCCTGCTGGCCGGCACCCTGGTGTGGATGGTGACCATGCTGCTGCCATTGCTGGGCAACCTGCAGGGCTTCTACATCCCGCTGCTGGACATGATCTACGTGCTGGACGACACCAGCTGGCACATGGCGGCCATCGCCTCGCTGGCGGCCAACGTGCTGTTGTTCACCCTGATCTCGCTGTTCACCAACGCCAGCAACGAAGAGGTAAGCGCCGCCGAAGCCTGCGCAGTGGACAATGTGCGCCGCCCGCAACGCCGCGAGCTGCACGCCGCCTCGCCACAGGAGTTCGCCACTCAACTGGCCAAGCCGCTGGGCGCCAAGGCCGCACAGAAGGAAGTGGAACAGGCCCTGCGCGATCTCTACCTGCCGTTCGACGAGCGCCGCCCCTATGCCTTGCGCCGCCTGCGCGACCGCATCGAGGCCAACCTGTCCGGCCTGATGGGGCCGAGCGTGGCCCAGGACATGGTCGAGACCTTCCTGCCGTACAAGTCCGGTAACGAAAACTACGTGACCGAGGACATCCACTTCATCGAAAGCCGCCTGGAAGACTACCACTCCCGCCTGACCGGCCTGGCCGCCGAGCTCGACGCCCTGCGCCGCTACCACCGCCAGACCCTGCAGGAACTGCCCATGGGCGTCTGCTCGCTGGCCAAGGACCAGGAAATCCTGATGTGGAACAAGGCCATGGAAGAGCTCACCGGCATCGCCGCCAAGCACGTGGTCGGCTCGCGCCTGGTCACCATCAGCGAACCCTGGCGCGGCCTGCTACAAGGCTTCATCAACGTGCCAGACGAGCACCTGCACAAGCAGCGCCTGGCGCTGGACGGCCAGCCGCGCTGGCTGAACCTGCACAAGGCGGCCATCGACGAGCCGCTGGCCCCGGGCAACAGCGGCCTGGTACTGCTGGTGGAGGATCTTACCGAAACCCAGGCCCTGGAAGACAAATTGGTGCACTCCGAACGCCTGGCCAGCATCGGCCGTCTGGCCGCCGGCGTGGCCCACGAAATCGGCAACCCGATCACCGGCATCGCCTGCCTGGCGCAGAACCTGCGCGAAGAGCGTGAGGGCGATGGCGAAATCATCGAGCTGTCCAGCCAGATTCTCGAACAGACCAAGCGGGTATCGCGCATCGTCCAGTCGCTGATGAGTTTCGCCCATGCCGGCGGCAGCCACCAGAACAGCGAAGAACCGGTATGCCTGGCCGAAGTGGCGCAGGACGCCATCGGTCTGCTGGCGTTGAACCGGCGCAATTTCGAAGTACAGTTCTTCAACCTCTGCGACCCGGAGCACTGGGCCGAAGGGGACCCGCAGCGCCTGGCCCAGGTGCTGATCAACCTGCTTTCCAATGCCCGCGACGCCTCGCCGCCCGGCAGCGCCGTGCGCGTGCGCAGCGAAGTCAACGAGCACACCGTCGACCTGATCGTCGAAGATGAGGGCAGCGGGATCCCGAAGAACATCATGGACCGCTTGTTCGAACCCTTCTTCACCACCAAGGACCCGGGCGAAGGAACCGGACTGGGGCTTGCTCTGGTCTATTCCATCGTGGAAGAGCATTATGGGCAAATCACCATCGACAGCCCGGCCGATATCGAACGGCAACGTGGCACCCGGATCCGCGTGACCCTGCCCCGGCATGTCGTAGCGACGTCCCCTGAAATTCGAGACCGTCGAGAGAATTGAATCAATGCCGCACATTCTGATCGTCGAAGACGAAACCATCATCCGCTCGGCCTTGCGTCGCCTGCTCGAACGGAACCAGTACCAGGTCAGCGAAGCCGGCTCGGTGCAGGAAGCCCAGGAACGCTTCAGCATTGCCACCTTCGACCTGATCGTCAGCGACCTGCGCCTGCCAGGCGCACCCGGCACCGAACTGATCAAGCTCGGCCAAGGCACCCCGGTGCTGATCATGACCAGCTACGCCAGCCTGCGCTCGGCGGTAGACTCGATGAAAATGGGCGCGGTGGACTACATCGCCAAGCCCTTCGACCACGACGAGATGCTGCAAGCGGTGGCGCGTATCCTGCGCGACCGGCAGAACGCCCCGGCTGCCGCACCGGCGGCCGAGCCACGCGCCACCAATGGCAAGGCCGCCCCCGCCGACAAAGGCAGCGCGGTGGCCGCCAATGGCGAAATCGGCATCATCGGCTCGTGCCCGCCGATGCAGGACATGTACAGCAAGATCCGCAAGGTCGCGCCCACCGACTCCAATGTGTTGATCCAGGGCGAATCGGGCACCGGCAAAGAGCTGGTCGCACGCGCCCTGCACAACCTGTCGCGCCGGGCCAAGGCACCGATGATCTCGGTGAACTGCGCAGCCATCCCCGAGACACTGATCGAGTCCGAGCTGTTCGGCCACGAGAAAGGCGCGTTCACCGGCGCCAGCGCCGGGCGCGCCGGCCTGGTGGAAGCTGCCGATGGCGGTACCCTGTTCCTCGACGAAATCGGCGAACTGCCGCTGGAAGCCCAGGCCCGCCTGCTGCGCGTACTGCAGGAAGGCGAGATTCGCCGGGTGGGTTCGGTACAGTCGCAAAAGGTCGATGTACGCCTGATCGCCGCGACCCACCGCGACCTGAAGAACCTGGCCAAGGCCGGCCAGTTCCGTGAAGACCTGTATTACCGCCTGCACGTGATCGCCCTGAAACTGCCTGCCCTGCGCGAGCGCGGCAGCGACGTCAACGAGATCGCCAGCGCTTTCCTCGCCCGCCAGAGCGCGCGCATTGGCCGCGACGACCTGCACTTCTCGGCCGAAGCCGAGCAGGCCATTCGTCACTACAGCTGGCCGGGTAACGTGCGAGAGCTGGAAAACGCCGTGGAGCGTGCGGTGATCCTCAGCGAGAGCGCAGAAATTTCCGCCGACCTGCTGGGCATCGATATCGAGCTGGGTGACCTGGAGGAGGACGAAATCCTCGATAACGCCCTGGTCGGGGCCAGTACGGCCAATGCCAGCCATGAGCCGACCGAGGACCTGTCGCTGGAAGATTACTTCCAGCACTTCGTGCTCGAGCACCAGGACCACATGACCGAGACCGAGCTGGCCCGCAAGCTCGGGGTCAGCCGCAAGTGCTTGTGGGAACGCCGCCAGCGCCTGGGCATCCCGCGACGCAAGAGCAACGCTACCAGCGAATAACCGCGCTGCCTGGGCGGGAGGTTCCTCCTGCCCCTATCTACAACCTCTCCAGCCTCTTCGCGGGCATGCCCGCTCCCACAGGAATTTCACTGCCCTAAAGGGTGGTGCCCCCCTGTGGGAGCGGGCGTGCCCGCGAAAGGGCCAGCAAAGCCAGCGCACACACCCCCGGTAACACATCAGCCCCTGCAAAAATCTGTTACCCAAGCTTTCCGCCGTAACAGTTCCCGAGGCGTACGGTAACGAAATTTCGACATTTCCGACCGCTGAAAAACTGCTCACCACCTCCAACCCATTGATTTTACTGGGTTTGCAAAAGTTGGCACGGCACCTGCTATATGTCTGGTACAAGAACAATAACAAGCACTGCAACTCAGAATAAGAACAAGACGAAACGGCTCACGCACAATAAAAACAAGACGGCGGAGGCGCAGCTAACTGATTCTTTTGGAGAGGATGCGTGTTTGGGGCTTGCCCCACAACCAGGCAGAGAACAACAAAAACTGCACTAAAAAGCAGCGCCTGAACTGGTTGGATCGACAGATCAACGTGACATCAGCGACCAAAGCAATCCGTTTGCTCTTAACCCCTGGATTGGGGGTCGTCCACAAGCTTCGAGATTTGTGGACAGGGCACTCAACAAAAACAAGAAGCCCAGCAAAAAAACAATAAGAGCACGCAACGACTTCTTGGGGAGCTTAGGCTCCCCTTGTCGTTTCTACCCTTCTGGCAGGCATCCTGCTACCCGCCTACACCATTCCTTGAGTAAATGCTAGAATCCCCGCCCATCATGCGGCCATTCTCCTATTCTTGGCCGAACATTCCTTCAAACAGTGCATCCCATGCTGAAGAAGCTGTTCCAGTCGTTCCGCCCGCCCGTACCGGGCCCGCACCACAGGCGCACCACGCCTGAGGTGATCAACAAGAGCCAGCACTCGCTGCAACGCCACCAATTCAGCCGCCATGCGGTGAACATCGTGGAACGCCTGCAGAGCGCCGGTTACCAGGCTTACCTGGTCGGTGGCTGTGTCCGCGACCTGATGCTGGGCATCACGCCGAAAGACTTCGACGTCGCCACCAGTGCCACCCCTGAACAGGTCCGTGCCGAGTTCCGCAACGCACGCATCATTGGCCGCCGCTTCAAGCTGGTCCACGTGCATTTCGGACGTGAAATCATCGAAGTCGCAACTTTCCGCGCCCACCATTCGGAAGACGACCAGGGCGACAGCCACCGTTCGTCGCACAATGCCAGTGGCCGCATTCTGCGTGACAACGTGTACGGCACCCTGGAAGAGGACGCGCAACGTCGCGACTTCACCATCAACGCCCTGTACTACGACCCGGTCAGCGAGCGCATCCTCGACTACGCCAACGGCGTGCACGATATCCGCAACCGCTTGCTGCGCCTGATCGGCGACCCTACCCACCGCTATCAGGAAGACCCGGTGCGCATGCTGCGCGCGGTGCGCTTCGCCGCCAAGCTCGACTTCGGCATCGAAAAACACACGGTCCAGCCGATTCGAGAGCTGGCCCCACTGCTGCGGGAAATTCCGCCAGCGCGCCTGTTCGAAGAGAGCCTCAAGCTGTTCCTCTCCGGCCAGGGCGCCATCGTCTTCGAAATGCTGGTCGACCTTCAGTTGTTCGAGCCGCTGTTCCCGGCCAGTTCGCATGCCCTGGACGAGCGCCCGACCTACACCCACACGCTGATCAGCCAAGCGCTGAACAACACCGACCTGCGCGTGAAGCAAGGCAAACCGGTAACCCCGGCCTTCCTCTTCGCCGCGCTGCTGTGGCCAGCCCTCCCGGCTCGCGTGCTGCACCTGCAGAACCAAGGCGTGCCGCCTATCCCGGCCATGAACGGTGCGGCCCACGACCTGATCGCCGAACAATGCGCACGTATCGCCATCCCCAAGCGCTTCACCCTGCCGATCCGCGAGATCTGGGACATGCAGGAGCGCCTGCCACGCCGCAGCGGCAAGCGCGCCGACATGCTGCTGGACAACCCGCGCTTCCGCGCCGGCTACGACTTCCTGCTGCTGCGCGAAAGCGCCGGGGAAGAAACCGACGACCTCGGCCAGTGGTGGACCGACTACCAGGATGCCAACGACAGCGAGCGTCGCGAGATGATCCGCGAACTGGGCAGCCGTGACGAAGGCACCGGCGCCGGCCCGCGCAAACGCAAGCGCAGCGGTGGCAAGCGCAAGCGCAGTGGCGACGAGGCGTTCGAGTGAGTACCCGCGCCTATATCGGCCTGGGCAGCAACCTGGACGCACCTGCCGAGCAGCTGCGCAGCGCCTTGCAGGCCCTCGACCAGGTCGAAGCCACACGCCTGGTGGCGGCCTCGGCCCTGTATACCAGCGATTCGCTGCTGCCCGGCCAGCCGCGCTACACCAACGCCGTCGCCGCCCTGGACACCGCCCTGCCACCGCTGGCCCTGCTCGATGCACTGCAGGCCATCGAGAACGATCAGGGCCGCGTGCGCAAGGAACGCTGGGGCCCGCGCACACTGGACCTGGACATCCTGTTGTTCGGCGACCAGGTGCTCGACGAGCCGCGCCTGAAAGTACCGCACTACCACATGCATGCCCGGCCTTTCGTGCTGTACCCGCTGGCGGAACTGGTACCG
This sequence comes from Pseudomonas asiatica, assembly GCF_009932335.1. Taxonomy (NCBI): domain Bacteria; kingdom Pseudomonadati; phylum Pseudomonadota; class Gammaproteobacteria; order Pseudomonadales; family Pseudomonadaceae; genus Pseudomonas; species Pseudomonas asiatica. The sequence continues at coordinate 1,056,075 of NZ_BLJF01000003.1, read as the reverse complement.
GGCGATTTCCGCCTGGCCGACGGCCGCGCCCTTGCGCAACTGCTTGACGACTGCCCGTTCGTCGGCCTGGAACGCCTGTAAACCGGGCGTTCCAGCCTTGCACACTGGCGCGGTAACGCCAGTAACACCCTGATCGTAACAATGCGGTAACAGGGTGATTGACTTCCCCCACCTCGCTCACGACTATAGGCGTCCCGTGTGGCACCAAAGTGCCGCATACCCGTATTTAGGCCCGGACGGACCTGTGCCCGAACATCACGCGCGATGATGTGCCGCTCCGGAAAATGACTACACGCGTTGAATGCAGTCGTTTCTTACAGCGCCTGAACGAGGAATTTCCTACATGCCTGAAGTAACCCTGACCACCCTCAATGGCCTCAAGGCCAAGGGTGAAAAAATCACCATGCTGACCTGTTACGACGCCACCTTTGCCAAGGCCGCCAGCCAGGCCGGTGTCGAAGTGTTGCTGGTGGGCGACTCGCTGGGCATGGTCCTGCAAGGCCACGACAGCACACTGCCGGTAACCACCGCGGACATGGCCTACCATACCGCCAGCGTCAAACGTGGCAACGACGGCGCGCTGATCCTCGCCGACCTGCCGTTCATGGCGCATGCCACCCCGGAGCAGGCCTTTGCCAACAGCGCCACGCTGATGCAGGCCGGCGCCCACATGGTCAAGATCGAAGGCGCTGCCTGGCTTGCCGAGACCATCCGCCTGCTGGCCGAGCGTGGTGTGCCAGTATGCGCGCACATGGGCCTGACCCCGCAGACTGTCAACGTGATGGGCGGCTACAAGGTCCAGGGCCGCCAGGAAGCCCAGGCCCGGCAGATGCGCGCCGACGCGATCGCCCTGGAACAGGCCGGTGCGGCCATGCTGCTGCTCGAATGCGTGCCCAGCGAACTGGCGGCGGAAATCACCAGTGCCGTATCCATCCCGGTGATCGGCATTGGCGCCGGCAGCGGCACCGATGGCCAGGTACTGGTCCTGCACGACATGCTCGGCCTGTCGCTGAGCGGCCGCGTACCGAAGTTCGTGAAGAACTTCATGCAAGGCCAGCCGGATATCCACAGCGCCCTCGTCGCATACGTCGAGGCGGTCAAGCAAGTCAGCTTCCCAGGCAGCGAACACGGGTTCAGTGCATGAATACAGTCAAGACCGTCCGCGAACTGCGCGCCGCTGTCGCCCGCGCCCGCGGTGAAGGCAAGCGCATCGGCTTCGTGCCGACCATGGGCAACCTGCACAGCGGCCATGCCGCCCTGGTAACCAAGGCTGCGCAGCGCGCCGATTTCGTGGTCGCCAGCATCTTCGTCAACCCGCTGCAGTTCGGCGCCAACGAAGACCTCGACAAGTATCCGCGCACCCTCGCCGCCGACCAGGAGCGCCTGCTTCAGGCTGGCTGCAATCTGCTGTTCGCGCCCAGCGTCGAAGAGATGTACCCCGACGGCATGAGCGTGCAAACCCGCGTCAGCGTACCCCACCTTTCCGAAGGCTTGTGCGGCGCCAGCCGGCCCGGTCATTTCGAAGGCGTGGCCACCGTGGTCAGCAAGCTGTTCAACATGGTCCAGCCCGACCTTGCCGTGTTCGGTGAAAAGGACTTCCAGCAGCTGGCGGTTATCCGCGCCATGGTGCGCGACCTGAACATGCCGATCCAGATCATCGGCGAGCCCACCGTGCGGGCCGAGGACGGCCTGGCGCTGTCGTCGCGTAACGGCTACCTCACGCCGGAGCAGCGTGCTACGGCACCTGCGCTGTACCGCACGCTGCAGCATATCGCTGGGGCCATCCGCCATGGCCAGCGGGACTTTGCCGCACTGGTTGCCGAAGGCAAGGCGCAGTTGACCGCCGCGGGTTTCCGCCCGGATTACCTTGAGGTGCGTCATGCGGTAAGCCTGCGACCCGCGATGATCGATGATCGTGATCTGGTGGTGATTGCGGCGGCTTACCTGGGTAACACACGGTTGATCGACAACCTGTACCTTCATCTGGAAGAGAAGACCGCGTAACGGCCTGGGGCTGCCTTGCAGCCCATTCGCAGCACAAGGCTGCTCCTACAGAAACCACCTTCTTCTGTAGGAGCAGCCTTGTGCTGCGAGTGGGGCGCAAAGCGCCCCCAAATTCCCCCGCCTTACCCATTCCCTGCAAGTGGCCTTTGCCTATAATGGTGCCAGCCTGAACCCGGCAATGAGTGCCGTGTCCAAGGTCTCACCACGCACCAAGGGAACCCCGCGCAATGGCGTATTACCGCACACCCCACGATGTCACGGCCCTGCCCGCCTGGCAGGCGCTTCAGCAACACCGCGACGCCATGCAAGGTTTCAGCATGCGCGAAGCTTTCGCCGCCGATACCAAGCGCTTCGACCAGTTCTCCCTGAGCTCCTGCGGCCTGTTCCTCGACTATTCGAAAAACCTGATCACCGAACAAAGCCGCGACCTGCTGGTGAACCTGGCCAACGAAGTGGGCCTGCAGGACGCCATCAAGTCGATGTTCAGCGGCGAAATCATCAACGCCTCCGAAGGTCGCCCGGTGCTGCACACCGCCCTGCGCCGTCCGGTAGGCGACAAGCTCAGCGTCAACGGCGTGAACGTCATGCCGGAAGTGCACAAGGTGCTCAACCAGATCACCGAACTGGTCGGCCGCATTCACGACGGCCTGTGGCGTGGCTACAGCGAAAAGCCGATCACTGACGTGGTCAACATCGGCATCGGCGGCTCGTTCCTCGGCCCCGAACTGGTGTCCGAGGCGCTGCTGCCCTACGCCCAGCGCGGCGTGCGCTGCCACTACCTGGCGAACATCGACGGCAGTGAGTTCCACGAGCTGTCGGCCAACCTGCGCGCCGAAACCACCCTGTTCATCGTCTCGTCGAAGTCGTTCAACACGCTCGAGACCCTGAAGAACGCCATAGCCGCCCGTACCTGGTACCTGGCCCAGGGCGGTTCGGAAGCCGAGCTGTATCGCCACTTCATCGCCGTTTCCAGCAACAAGGCCGCCGCCGTGGCCTTCGGCATCCGCGAAGAAAACATCTTCCCGATGTGGGACTGGGTGGGCGGGCGCTACTCGCTGTGGTCGGCCATCGGCCTGCCGATCGCCCTGGCCATCGGTACCGCCAACTTCAAGGAACTGCTGTCCGGTGCCTACACCATGGACCAGCACTTCCAGACCGCGCCGTTCGACAAGAACATGCCGGTGCTGCTGGCCCTGCTGGGCGTGTGGTACGGCAACTTCTGGGGCGCCCAGAGTCACGCGATCCTGCCGTACGACCACTACCTGCGCAACATTACCAAGCACCTGCAACAGCTGGACATGGAGTCCAACGGCAAGAGCGTGCTGCAGGACGGCACCCCGGTGAAGACCGACACCGGTCCGGTTATCTGGGGTGGCGTCGGTTGCAACGGCCAGCATGCCTACCACCAGCTGCTGCACCAGGGCACCCAGCTGATTCCGGCCGACTTCATCGTGCCGGTGGTGAGCTTCAACCCGGTGGCCGACCATCATCAGTGGCTGTACGCCAACTGCCTGTCGCAGAGCCAGGCGCTGATGTTGGGCAAAACCCGCGAGGAAGCCGAGGCAGAGCTGCGTGGCAAAGGCCTGAACGAAGCGGACATCGAAAAGCTGGCCCCGCACAAGGTGATCCCAGGCAATCGTCCGAGCAACACCCTGGTGGTGGAACGCATCAGCCCGCGCCGCCTGGGCGCGCTGGTGGCGATGTACGAGCACAAGGTGTTCGTGCAGAGCGTGATCTGGGGCATCAACGCCTTCGACCAGTGGGGCGTGGAGCTAGGCAAGGAGCTGGGCAAGGGCGTTTACCAACGCCTGGTCGGCAGCCTGGAAGAAAGCGCCGAAGATGGTTCCACCCAAGGCCTGATCAACTACTTCCGCGGCCGTCACCGCGGTTGATCCCAAAGCCGTCACACGGTCGCTCCGTGTAGGAGCGGCCTTGTGTCGCGATGGGCCGCAGAGCGGCCCCAACAATTGATGCGCCAGCGCTGAAATCCCGGGGCCGCTCTGCGGCCCATCGCGACACAAGGCCGCTCCTACAGGGACCGAGTCTACCCTCAAGGAACATCACCTCTGGCTACACTGTCCTATCGAATAGCCGTTGCAGTCCATCGCCCCTTACAAGAGCAGGACCACCCGCCATGTTCGATATCCGCAACTACCCTCAGGCCCTGGCCGTCAGCCAGTCCGCCGCCCTAACCCCCGACGAGTACCGCCGCCTCTACCGCCAGTCGGTGGATGACCCCGACACCTTCTGGGCCGAACAGGCCAAGCGCCTGGACTGGATCAAGCCCTGGTCGAGCGTGCAGCAATGCGACCTGAAGACCGGCAGCGCCCGCTGGTTCGACGGCGCCCAGCTCAACGTCAGCTACAACTGCATCGACCGCCACCTGGCCCGACGCGGCGAACAGACTGCCCTGCTGTGGGAAGGCGACGATCCCAAGGATTCCAAGGCCATTACCTACTGCGAACTGCACCGCCAGGTCTGCCGCCTGGCCAATGCGCTGAAAGCACGCGGGGTAAAGAAAGGCGACCGGGTGTGCATCTACATGCCGATGATCCCCGAGGCCGCCTTCGCCATGCTTGCCTGCACCCGCATCGGTGCCATCCACTCGGTGGTGTTCGGCGGCTTCTCGCCAGATGCCCTGCGCGACCGTATCCTCGATGCCGACTGCCGTACGGTGATCACTGCCGATGAAGGCGTGCGCGGCGGCAAACGCATCCCGCTGAAACAGAACGTCGACAAGGCCCTGACCAGCTGCCCTGCGGTCAGCAGCGTATTTGTGGTGCGCCGCACCGGCGGCGATGTCGTCTGGGCCGAAGGCCGTGACTTCTGGTACCACGAGGCAACGGAAAAGGCCGGCGACGACTGCAGTCCCGAGCCGATGGGTGCCGAAGACCCGCTGTTCATCCTCTACACCTCCGGCAGCACCGGCAAACCCAAAGGCGTGCTGCACACTACCGGCGGCTACCTGCTGCAGGCCACCCTCACCTTCAAGGTGGTGTTCGACTACCGTGACGGCGAGGTGTTCTGGTGCACCGCCGATGTCGGCTGGGTCACCGGCCACAGCTACATCGTCTATGGTCCGCTGGCCAATGGCGCGATCTCGCTGATGTTCGAAGGCGTGCCCAACTACCCGGACACCTCGCGCTTCTGGCAAGTGGTGGACAAACACAAGGTGAACATCTTCTACACCGCCCCGACCGCCCTGCGCGCGCTGATGCGCGAAGGCTCCGCGCCGCTGCAGAGTACTTCACGCCAGAGCCTGCGCCTGCTGGGCAGCGTCGGCGAGCCGATCAACCCCGAAGCCTGGGAGTGGTATTTCGAAGAAGTCGGGCAAAAGCGCTGCCCCATCGTCGATACCTGGTGGCAGACCGAAACCGGCGGCATCATGCTTACCCCGTTGCCCGGCTCGCAGTCGCTCAAGCCCGGCTGTGCCACCCAGCCCATGTTCGGCGTGCAACCAGTGCTGCTGGACGAAAAGGGCAAGCTCATCGAAGGCCCCGGTGCCGGCTTGCTGGTGATCAAGGCCAGCTGGCCCGGGCAGATCCGTAGCGTCTATGGCGACCATCAGCGCATGGTCGACACCTACTTCAAGCCGATGCCCGGCTATTACTTCACCGGCGACGGTGCCCGCCGCGATGCCGATGGAGACTACTGGATCACCGGGCGTATCGATGACGTGATCAACGTTTCCGGTCACCGTATCGGTACCGCCGAAGTGGAAAGCGCGCTGGTGCTGCATGACAGCGTTGCCGAAGCGGCGGTGGTCGGTTACCCCCACGACCTCAAAGGCCAAGGCGTTTACGCCTTCGTCACACCGATGAATGGCGTAACGCCGGACGACGCGCTCAAGGCCGAGCTACTGGCCTTGGTCAGCAAGGAAATCGGCAGTTTCGCCAAACCCGAGCTGATCCAGTGGGCTCCGGCGCTGCCCAAGACACGCTCAGGCAAGATCATGCGGCGTATACTGCGCAAGATCGCTTGCAACGAACTCGACAACCTGGGCGATACCTCGACCCTGGCCGACCCCAGCGTGGTGCAGGGCCTGATCGACAAACGCCTCAACCAGTAACCGGCGGCCGTTGCCCATGGCCGCCCTGAACCACAGGTCGCCATGGAAGCCCTTCGCCGCCGCATCGAAACCCAGGTCATGAGCCTTACCGGGCTGGCCCTCGGCCAGCTCGACCTGGAATCGCCCAAGGGCGACCCCGGGCTGTTCGGCCCGCACAGCATCAGCTGGCGGGTACATGGCGACTTCCCGAGCATGCTGGTCGGTGGCATCAGTGCCCTCATGCTGCAGTTGCTGCACCCGCTGGCCCTGGCCGGGGTGTGGGACCATTCCAACTTCCGTGAAGACCTGCTCGGCCGCCTGCGCCGTACCAGCCAATTCATCTCCGGCACCACCTTCGGCGCCACCCGCGATGCCGAGTGGCTGATCGACAAGGTGCGCACCATCCACCTGCAGGTAACCGGCACCGCGCCGGATGGCCGCCCGTATGCGGCCAGCGACCCGGACCTGCTGACCTGGGTGCACGTGGCGGAAGTCAGCAGCTTTCTCGCCGCCCACCTGCGTTACCGCAACCCGCAACTAGCGCGCGCCGAGCAGGATGCCTACTACGCAGAGATCGCATTGATTGCCGAGCGCCTTGGCGCCCGCGACGTGCCGCGCTCGTGCCAGCAGGTCGAGGACTATCTGCAGCGCATGCGCCCCCAGTTGCACTGCGACGCACGCAGCCATGAGGTGGTCGGCATCCTGCTCGATGCCCCCGCCCCCAGCCGCCTGGCACAGCCGGTGGGCAAGCTGATGCTGCACGCCGGCATCGACCTGCTGCCGGGCTGGGCCCAGACCATGCTCGGGCTACAGCACGGTCCGTTGCAGCGGCGCATGATCCGCCTGGGCCTGCAACGCACCGCGCCAGTACTGCGCTGGGCGATGCGCGACGGCTCAGCGCACCGGGCCAAACGGCGCATGGGCATCGAATGAGGTCAACTGGTCGCCTCAGCGGAACTGATTTAACGTGCCATACTCCAAGCTCTCCTGCTTAGACAGACGAAGCGACACATGTACAAAGGATTGACTCGCGCCGCTGGCGCACTGCTGGCCCTGGTAGCCCTCTACAGCCTTCTTGGCTTTTTCGTTCTCCCCGGTGTCGCGCTGCGCATCGCCAACCAACAGTTGGCCCAATACGCAACCGTGCCTGCCCACCTCGAACGGATCGAACTCAACCCCTTCAGCCTCGAACTGACACTGTGGGGCCTGCAGATCGGCGAGCCTGGCAAGGAGCAGGTCGGCTTCGACCGGCTGTACGCCAACCTTTCGCTCGACAGCCTGTGGAGCGGTGCCCTGCACATGGATGCAGTGGAACTGGTCAAACCGCGCAACGAAGTGCTGTTCGCCAAGGACGGTACTCTCAACCTGACCCGCCTGTTCAAACTGCCAGCCAGCGAAGCCAAGCCTGACGAGCCACCCAGCGACCCGTTCCCGCTACGCATCGGCAGCATCAAGCTCAGCGATGGCTACCTGCACTTCGAGGACCTGCGCCCGAGCGAGCCGATCGAGTTCCTCTACGACAACATGAACCTGGAGCTGAAAAACCTCAGCACCCTGCCCAACGACAATGCCGACATGACCCTGGTGGCCATCGGCCCCAACGGCGGGCGCATCGACTGGAAAGGCACCCTTAGCCTGGCGCCAATCGCCTCTGAAGGCACACTGAAGATCACCGAAGGCAAGATGAAGGCATTCTGGCCCTATGTGCGCGATGCCGTGCCACTGGTGCTGGAAGACGGCGTGGTCAGCCTCGACACCCACTACAAGCTCAACCTCGCCAAGCAGACCGAACTGTTGCTGGACAACGCGTCGGTGCGCATCGCCCCCTTTGCCATCAAGGCCCCGGATGGCCGCCCGCTGGCACGCCTGGCCAGCCTGGAAGTAAGCGAAACCTCGGTCGACCTGGTCAAGCAGCTGGTCACCGTGGGCAAGATCCGCAGCGAAAAACTGGAAACCTGGGCCGCGCTGGAAAAGGACGGCCAGCTCGACTGGCAGAAACTGTTCGCCAGCCAGCCGGCCAAGGCTACGCCGAAGGAAAAGGCCGAACCGGCCGCCGCCGAGCCCACGCCCGAACAGCAAGCCGCCAAGGAGCCGAGCAAACCCTGGCAGGTGCTGCTCAAGGACGTGCAACTGCGTAACTACCTGGTGCACCTGGCGGACCGTACTCAGAAGGAGCCGGTGGCCCTCGACGTCGGCCCGCTCAACGCCGACCTGCAAGGTTTCGACAGTCTCAACAAGTCGCCCTTCAACCTCAAGCTCGATACCGGCGTGGGCAAGCAAGGCAAGCTTCAGGCGGCCGGCCAGGTCAACCTGGCGCCCATCTGGGCCAAGCTGGACGTGAGCACCCGCGATATCGACCTGCGAGTGGCCCAGGCCTATATCAGCCCGTTCATCCTGCTGGAGCTGCGCAGCGGCATGCTCGCCAGCGACCTCAAGGTCGACCTGAAGAACACCTCACCACTGGCCTTCAGTGTTGCCGGCAAGGCACAGGTCAGCCAGCTGCACACCCTCGACACCATCAAGAGCCGTGACTTCGTCAAATGGCAACAGGTGAACGTCGACGGCCTGTCCTACGTGCACGGCGATGCGCTGTCGATCGACAAAGTGACCCTGCTGCAACCCTATGCGCGTTTCATCATCAACGAAGACCGCACGACCAACATCAACGACCTGCTGATCCCGCAGCCGGCCGGCGCCCCGGCGACCAGCCAGGCCAAGCCGGCCTCCGCCGGCAACGACAAGCCGCTGGGCATCCACATCGGCCAGATCGACCTCAACGACGGCTCGGCCAACTTCGCCGACCTGTCCCTCACCCCCAACTTCGCCACGGCCATCCAGCAGCTGAACGGTCGAATCGGCACCATCGACAACCGCAAGCCTGTGCCGGCCAAGGTCGACGTCAAGGGCAAGGTCGACCGCTACGCGCCGGTCACCATCAAAGGCGCCCTCAACCCGTTCAACCCGCTGGCCAGCCTGGACATCGCCACCAGCTTCAAGCGGGTCGAGCTGACCACACTCACCCCCTACTCCGGCAAGTTCGCCGGCTTCCGTATCCGCAAAGGCCGGCTCAACCTCGACCTGCATTACCTGATCACCAATGGCCAGCTGAAGGCCGAGAACAAGGTGGTGGTTGAGCAGTTGCAGTTGGGCGAGAAGGTCGACAGCCCGGACGCAGTGGACCTCCCTATCCGCCTGGCGGTGGCACTGCTGAAGGATACAGAAGGCAAGATCTCGATCGAGCTGCCGGTATCCGGAGACCTCAACAACCCGCAGTTCAGCGTGATGCCGATCGTCTGGCAAACCCTGCGCAACCTGGTGTTGCGTGCGGCGCAGGCGCCGTTCAAGTTCATTGGCGGGCTGGTTGCCGGCGGTGGCTCGGAAGATCTGGGCAATGTGTCCTTCGCCCCGGGCTCCAGCGAGCTTAGTGGCGACGCCCAGGCATCGCTGGACAAATTGGCGTCGGCCCTGAAGGAACGCCCGGAGCTGCGCCTGGAAATCGAAGGCACCAGCGCCCAGGCCAGCGACGGCCCGCTGATCGCCCAGCAGCGCCTGGAGCGTGAGTACCAGGCCACCTGGTACAAGATCCTGCAGCGCCGCGGTGACAAGGTGCCGGCCAATGCCTCGATGCTGGTGGTCGACGACAGCGAAAAACCGGCGATGCTCGAAGGCATCTACCGTAACCGCCTGAAGCAACAGCCGCCTGCGGAATGGGAGCAACTGGGCCGCGACGAGCGCACCGCCAAGCTGCGCGAGGCGGTGATCAAGTCCTGGGCCGAAAGTACTGCGCTGCTGCGCACACTTGGCCAGGAGCGGGCCAGCAGCATCAAGGATTACCTGGTGGACAAAGGCCAGCTGGAAGATGACCGGGTGTACTTCATCGATACCAGTCTGGGCCAGGCCGAGAGCGATGGTCGGGTGGTGACGCCGATGCATCTGGATGCCGAATAACTTCTACTAGCAGGTCTGGCCTCTTCGCGGGCTTGCCCGCTCCCACTGGTACTGCACAGGCCTTGAACTGTGTACGGTCCCTGTGGGAGCGGGCAAGCCCGCGAAGAGGCCGGTACAGGCTTCACACCAACCGCTGCCCCGACACCGCCGGGTGGTACAACGGCTGCACCTTGTTCCCTGCCGGGTCCAGCAGGTGGAAGCTGCGCGCCCCGTCACCATGGTTGAACGGCCGGTCCAGCAGGGTCACGCCATGGGCCTTGAAATACTGGTACCAGGCCTCCAGCTCCTCCACGCTATCGACGATGAACCCATAGTGGTCCAGGGTCTGCAAACCATTGGCCGCCCCCGCCCCGCGCCCCAGCGACAGGTTGTCGTTACCACAAGTGAGATACACCAGGTCTTCGTTGGCGCGGTTCAGCACCTCCATGCCCAGCACATCGACGTAGAAGCGTTCGCACTCCTCCAGGTTGGGCACCAACAAGGCAATATGGCGCAGGCCGTTCAAGCGACCAGGGCGTGCAGGCAATTCGGACATTGGCGAAGCTCCATTTTTGTATACAATTTACAGTAGAATTTAAAACAAAAGGAGAGCCTTGTGTATAGCCTGTTCATCAAGACCCGAGTGAAGCCCGGTTGCGCAGAGGATTTTCTCAATGCGATCAAGGTCAATGCCGCAGCCTCAGTCGCCACTGAACCTGGTTGCCTGGCATTCGATGTGTCGCAAGACCGGGTCGACCCGGAGTTGATCTACCTCTACGAGATCTACCGCGACGATGCAGCCTATGAAGCGCATACCCAAACCGCGCACTTTCGCGATAGCCGGCCATTGGTCGAGCCGCTGATCGTCGAGCAAGAATGCTTCGAGAGCGATGTGATCGCGCGTAACCCGGTGTACTAGCCGCCAATGAAAAGCCCCGGCAAATAGCCGGGGCTCGGAGCGAAGGTGGCCAAATCCGTTTGGCCGACGGGACATTCCTTATTCGGCTTTCAGGCCGTCAGACATAACGCTTTTCACGCCTTTGATGTTCTTGGTGATGCGTACTGCTTCTTCTTTCTGGGATTGAGTGATCGCCACGTCAGACGACAGCGAGACGACGCCTTGGCTGGTCTCGACTTTGATGTCGCTGCCTGGAATACCTTTTTCAGTCAGCAGGTCCGCTTTCACCTTGGTAGTGATCCAGGTGTCGGAACCTTCCTGCTTGGCGTTATCCACGGTGTTGGCAGCCAACATGACTGGAGCCTGGGTTGGCTCCGCAGCGAATGCGCCGTTAGCCATGGTCAGGGTCAGGGCGGTAGCAGTAGCGGCAGCAATGGCGAACTTCTTCATGTGAGTCACTCCTGTTTTTTCGAAAGGTCTGCGCCGTATGTCCTGGCGTCAGATATGGAGGTAGCTGCATGCGCTGTGCCAGCTTTTCCGTCTCGCTTGTTTCCTTTTAAATCAACAAGTTAGCCAAATTTAGATTTGGCCGATGTCGTGCATTCTGCAATCCGCACGATAAAACTGCTTGCAAGATGCAAGTCCGCAAAAGGTTCCGTACAGCCATAAAAAAAGGCCCCTTGCGGGGCCTTTCTTTCTACTACGAGGCAATCATCAGACGCCCGAGGCCTTGGCCGCGGCAACGTCTTTGATCGACAGCTTGATACGGCCGCGGTTGTCCACGTCCAGTACCAGTACTTCGACTTCCTGGCCTTCTTTCAGGATGTCGGTGACTTTCTCGACGCGAGCATCGCTCAGCATGGAGATGTGCACCAGGCCGTCCTTGCCAGGCAGGATGTTTACGAACGCACCGAAGTCGACGATGCGCTCGACCTTGCCGACGTAGATCTTGCCAATCTCGGCTTCGGCGGTAATGCCCAGGATGCGTTGCTTGGCAGCATCTGCCGCTTCCTTGGTTTCGCCGAAGATCTTGATCGAGCCATCGTCTTCGATGTCGATCGAAGCCTTGGTCTCTTCGCAGATGGCGCGAATGGTGGCGCCGCCTTTACCGATGACGTCACGGATCTTGTCGGTGTCGATCTTCATCGCGATCATGGTCGGGGCGTTGGCCGACAGCTCGCTACGCGACTGGGCGATGATCTGGTTCATCTGGCCGAGGATATTCAGGCGCGCTTCCAGGGCCTGGCCCAGGGCGATCTCCATGATCTCTTCGGTGATACCGTTGATCTTGATGTCCATCTGCAGCGCGGTAACACCCTTGGCGGTACCGGCTACCTTGAAGTCCATGTCGCCCAGGTGGTCTTCGTCACCCAGGATGTCGGTCAGGACGGCGAACTTGTCACCTTCCTTGACCAGGCCCATGGCGATACCGGCAACCGGTGCCTTCATCGGTACACCAGCGTCCATCAGGGCCAGGGAAGCACCACAGACCGAAGCCATGGAGCTGGAACCGTTGGATTCGGTGATTTCCGATACCACGCGGATGGTGTACGGGAACTCGCTGTCGCTCGGCAGCATGGCCTGCACGCCACGACGGGCCAGACGGCCGTGGCCGATTTCACGACGGCCAGCGCCGCCCATGCGGCCGCACTCACCCACCGAGAATGGCGGGAAGTTGTAGTGCAGCATGAACGGGTCTTTTTTCTCGCCTTCCAGGGTGTCCAGCAGCTGGGCGTCACGGGCAGTACCCAGGGTCGCAACGACCAGGGCCTGGGTTTCGCCACGGGTGAACAGCGCCGAACCGTGAGTCTTCGGCAATACGCCGACTTCGATGTTCAGCGGGCGCACGGTGCGGGTGTCACGACCGTCGATACGCGGTTTGCCGTTGACGATGTTCTCACGGACGGTGCGGTATTCCAGCTCGCCGAAGATTTCCTTGATGGCGCTGGCGGACGGGCCGGTCTCTTCGTTGCTCAGACGGGCAACAGCCTCGTCGCGCAGCTGGCCCAGGCGGTTGTAGCGGTCAGCCTTCTGAATGATGGTGTAGGCCTGCGAAACGGCTTCGCCGAACTCGGCGCGTACCAGGTTCATCAGCTCGACGTTGGCCGGGGCTGGCTGCCAGTCCCAGGTCGGCTTGCCGGCTTCGGCAGCCAGTTCCTTGACGGCCTGGATCACGGCCTGGAATTCGTCGTGGGCGAACAGCACGGCGCCCAGCATCTGGTCTTCGGTCAGCTCTTTGGCTTCCGACTCAACCATCAGTACAGCCGATTCGGTACCGGCAACGACCATGTCCAGGCTCGAGGCAGCCAGTTGCTCGTAGGTCGGGTTCAGCAGGTAGCCGGTGCTTTCGTGGAAGGCAACGCGAGCGGCGCCGATCGGGCCTTCGAACGGAATGCCGGAGATGGCCAGGGCGGCCGAGGTACCGATCATCGCAGCGATGTCCGGGTCGGTCTTCTTGCTGGTGGAAACCACGGTGCAGACAACCTGCACTTCGTTCATGAAGCCTTCCGGGAACAGCGGACGGATCGGACGGTCGATCAGGCGCGAGGTCAGGGTCTCTTTCTCGGAAGGACGGCCTTCACGCTTGAAGAAGCCACCCGGGATCTTGCCGGCGGCGTAGGTCTTTTCCTGGTAGTGGACCGACAGCGGGAAGAAGCCCTTGCCTGGATCGGCCTGTTTGGCACCGACCACGGTCACCAGCACGGTGACGTCGTTGTCGACGGTAACCAGCACGGCGCCGGTTGCCTGACGGGCAATACGGCCCGTTTCGAGAGTAACGGTCGACTGACCGAACTGGAATGTCTTGATTACCGGGTTCACGGTTTCCTACCTTTTTTCAGTGGCTCTGGGGGAACTGGTTTCTTGCGAATTCTTGGGCAGAACGGGGAATCGGCCCCATTGACCGTCCAGATACAACACGAGGCTGGGAGCCTGGCACCAAGCGGAAAATCCGCTCAGCATTGCCAGGCTGCCAACCTCGGAGATACGCGTGGCGTGTCCAACGGCAGCACTGCAAAACAGCCCTGCCGAAGCCTGCGACACGCCATGCACACCACTGGCCAAGCCGCTATTAGCGACGCAGACCCAGGCGACCGATCAGGGCGCTGTAACGAGTGGTGTCTTTGCCCTTCAGGTAGTCCAGCAGCTTACGACGCTGGTTGACCATACGGATCAGACCACGACGGGAGTGGTGGTCTTTGTCGTTGGCCTTGAAGTGGCCTTGCAGCTTGTTGATGTTGGCGGTCAGCAGAGCAACCTGCACTTCCGGGCTACCGGTATCGCCGGCGGCTTGCTGGTATTCGGCAACGATCTGAGCTTTTTCTTCAACGCTGAGGGCCATTTGGCTTCTCCTGATAACGGATCCCGCATGCGGGGTCCAATAGGCCAGGGACAAATCCCTGTATTAATAAAAAAGGTGTGACCGTGCCTACTGACAGCCACCCTTGGTGCCGTGGGGCCTGGCAATTGCCCGACCCCGCGGTTTCGGTCATTCCGACCGAATCAGTCGACGCGGCGCAATGCGCCCGTCTTCGCTCACTTCACCGATACCGATGAAGCGCGCGTTGTGATCCTGTACCCGGACCATGCCAAATTGCGGCGCGTCCGGCGCGCGTACCGCCTGCCCATGCAGCCAGTAAAACGCACTGTGCTCGGACAGGCACACCAGTGGCCAGTCCTGCAGGCCGCTGTCCGAAGGCATCAGGAAGCGGTCGAGCGCTTCGTTGCCACCTTCGGCGTGGGCCTGTTCGAGTTCCTCGAGGGTGACCGTCTGTGCCAGCGCGAAAGGCCCGGCCTGGGTCCTGCGCAGCTCGGCGACATAGGCGCCGCAGCCAAGGGCCTCACCGATATCCTCCACCAGGGTGCGGATATAGGTGCCTTTGCTGCATCCTACGCTCAGCCGTGCACGGGTGCCTTCGCACTCGAGCAACTCCAAGCGGCCAATTGTAACAGAACGCGCCTCGCGCTCCACTACCTCTCCTGCACGTGCCAGCTTGTAAAGCGGCTGGCCATCACGCTTGAGCGCCGAGTACATCGGCGGTATCTGGCTGATCTGGCCACGAAAACGCGGCAGCAGGGCCTCGATGTCGGCGCGACCAACGGTCACCTCACGGGTCTGCAGCACTTCACCTTCGGCATCGCCGGTGTTGGTAGTCTGCCCCATCTGCATGACCGTTTCGTAGCCCTTGTCGGAATCGAGCAGGTACTGCGAAAACTTGGTCGCTTCGCCAAAGCACAGCGGCAGCACGCCGGTTGCCAGCGGATCGAGGCTGCCGGTGTGCCCGGCCTTTTCCGCATTGAGCAGCCAGCGCACCTTTTGCAGGGCGGCGTTGGAGGTGAAGCCCAGCGGCTTGTCGAGCAGGATGATGCCGCTGACGTTGCGGCGGATACGTTTGACCTGGGCCACCGCTTACTCCTCGGCGTCCAGCTTGTCGCCATCCTTGTGCAGACGGTCTTCGGCGACCGCGCGCTCGATCAGTGCCGACAGGTGGGCACCACGGCTGACGCTTTCGTCGAAGTGGAAATGCAGTTGCGGCACGCTGCGCAGTTGCATCACACGGCCCAGGTGCAGGCGCAGGAAGCTCGCGGCGCTGGTCAGGGCCTTGAGGGTCTGCGGTACGGCGTCGGCGCCGTCCTGGCCCATCACGGTGATGAACACCTTGGCGTGGCCAAGATCACGGCTGACATCGACGGCCGTGATGGTCACCAGGCCGACGCGCGGGTCTTTGACTTCACGGCGGATCAGCTCCGACAGCTCGCGCTGCATCTGGTCGCCGATGCGTTGGGTACGGCTATATTCTTTTGCCATTCTTGCTACCTGTAACTTAAAGCGGCAAACGCCCGGTCAGGCTGAAGCCTGACCGGGCGCTACCTACTGAGGCACTGCCCACCGCCCTGCGGCGGGGGCTGGCGCCCTGCTCACCCTTAAAGGGTACGAGCAACCTGGACTTTCTCGAAGACTTCGATCTTGTCGCCGACCTTGACGTCGTTGTAGCTCTTCACGCCAATACCGCACTCCATGCCGTTACGCACTTCGGAGGCGTCGTCCTTGAAGCGACGCAGCGACTCCAGTTCGCCTTCGAAGATCACAACGTCTTCGCGCAGTACGCGGATCGGACGGTTGCGGTACACGGTACCCTCGATGACCATACAGCCAGCGATGGCGCCGAACTTCGGCGAACGGAACACGTCACGTACTTCGGCGACACCCAGGATGTTCTCGCGAACATCGCTGCCGAGCATGCCGGTCAGGGCCTTCTTGACGTCTTCGATGATGTCGTAGATCACGTTGTAGTAACGCATATCCAGACCTTCCTGCTCGACGATCTTGCGCGCGCCGGCGTCGGCACGCACGTTGAAGCCGAACAGTACTGCATTCGAAGCCAGCGCCAGGTTGGCGTCGCTTTCGGTGATACCACCGACGCCGCCACCGATCACGCGCACCTGAACTTCGTCGTTGCCCAGGCCCGACAGCGAACCCTGCAGTGCTTCCAGGGAACCACGCACGTCGGTCTTGAGGACGATGTTGAGGGTCTTCTTCTCTTCCTGACCCATGGTCTCGAAGATGTTTTCCAGCTTGCCAGCGTGAGCACGGGCCAGCTTGACCTCGCGGTACTTGCCTTGACGGAACAGGGCAACTTCACGAGCCTTCTTCTCGTCGGCAACCACGGACAGCTCGTCACCGGCTTCCGGGGTACCGTCAAGGCCGAGGATTTCGACCGGGATCGACGGGCCGGCTTCCTTCACAGGCTTGCCGTTCTCGTCGAGCATGGCGCGCACGCGGCCATAGTTGGAACCGCACAGGACCATGTCGCCCTGACGCAGGGTACCGTCCTGAACCAGGATGGTCGCCACCGGGCCACGGCCCTTGTCCAGGCGAGATTCGACAACCACACCACGACCTGGAGCGGTCGGGGTAGCGGTCAGTTCCAAGATCTCGGCCTGCAGCAGGACAGCCTCGAGCAGTTCGTCGACGCCGGTACCCATCTTGGCCGAAACCTTGACGAACGGAGTATCACCACCCCAGTCCTCGGAGGTCACGCCTTCGACAGCAAGCTCGTTGCGGATGCGATCGATATCGGCACCCGGCTTGTCGATCTTGTTCACTGCAACCACCAGCGGAACGCCAGCTGCCTTGGCATGCTGAACGGCTTCGCGGGTTTGCGGCATCACGCCGTCGTCCGCTGCCACCACCAGGATGACGATGTCGGTAGCCTTGGCACCACGGGCACGCATTGCGGTGAACGCAGCGTGGCCTGGGGTATCGAGGAAGGTGACCATGCCGCGGTCGGTTTCCACGTGGTAGGCACCGATGTGCTGGGTAATACCACCGGCTTCGCCAGCGGCAACCTTGGCACGACGGATGTAGTCGAGCAGCGAGGTCTTACCGTGGTCAACGTGACCCATGACGGTAACGACCGGCGCACGCGATTCGACTTCACCTTCGAACTTCAGCGATTCGGCCAGGGAGTCTTCCAGGGCGGTATCGCTGACGAGGGTCACTTTGTGGCCCAGTTCTTCGGCGACCAGCTGAGCGGTTTCCTGGTCGAGCACCTGGTTGATGGTGACCGGGGTACCCAGCTTGAACATGAACTTGACCACTTCAGCGGCCTTGACCGACATCTGTTGGGCCAGTTCCGAGACGGTGATGGTCTCGCCGATGGTCACGTCACGGATGACTGGACCGGTCGGGTTCTGGAAGCCGTGCTGGTTGCGCTTCTTCAGCTTGCTCTTGCCACCGCGGCCACGGCGTACGCCATCGCTCTCTTCATCGGTGGTGCGCGGTGCGGCGCGAGGAGTCGGAGCCTTTTCCTTCTCCTTGACCTTGACCTTGATCGACACGCGCGGGGCCTCGCCACGACGCTCGCCACCACGACGGTCTTCGTCACGGGTGCGGCCTTCGTTGCGACGGGCTTCGTCCTTCTTGCGCTCGGCAGCACGGGCTGCGGCGTCTTCGGACGCCGGGGCGTCGGCAACTACCGGGGCCGGGGCAGCGGCAGGTGCCGCCTCTGGCTTGGCGGCAGGCGCAGGGGCTGCAGCAGCGGTTTCGGCGGCCTGACGGCGAGCCTGCTCTTCGTTGCGCTGGCGAACTTCGGCCTCGACCTTGTCGCGAGCGGCGTTTTCAGCCGCGCGGCGCTCTTCCAGCTCACGCTTCTGCTCAGCCTGGATTTCTTCCGGGCTGCGCTGCACGAATACTTTCTTCTTGCGTACTTCTACGCTGATGCTCTTGCTACCGGCGACACGCAGGGTGCTGGTGGTTTTGCGCTGCAAGGTAATCTTGCGCGGCTCTTCCGCCTTGCTCTTGTGGCTGCTCTTCAAATGAGTCAGCAAGGTCTGCTTCTCATTGTCGGTCACTACCTGACCGGCGTCGGTGTGCGGCAGACCTGCCTCACGCATCTGCTGCAGCAGGCGCTCTACCGGTGCCTCGACCTCTTGGGCCAGTTCTTTCACCGTGACTTGCGTCATGCACTTCTCTCCTCAGGCCGCGCCTAATTACTCGAACCAGTGGGCTCGGGCGGCCATGATCAACTTGCCGGCACGCTCTTCGTCGATGCCGTCGATGTCGAGCAGATCGTCGATCGACTGCTCGGCCAGGTCTTCGCGGTTAACCACGCCGCGCACCGCCAGTTCCGCCGCCAGGTCCTTGTCCATACCCTCGAGGGAGAGCAGGTCGTCAGCCGGATGGGCGTCTGCCAGTTTTTCTTCGGTAGCGATGGCCTTGGTCAACAAACGGTCCTTGGCTCGAGCGCGGAGCTCGTTGACGATATCTTCGTCAAAGCCATCGATGTTGAGCATTTCTTCCAACGGTACGTAGGCAATTTCTTCGAGGCTGGTGAAGCCTTCGTCGACCAGCACTTGGGCCAGCTCCTCGTCGACTTCCAGTTCATCGATGAAATTGCGCAGGATGTCACCGGTTTCGGCCTGCTGCTTGGCCTGGATGTCCTTCTCGGTCATCACGTTCAGGGTCCAGCCGGTCAGCTGACTGGCCAGGCGAACGTTCTGACCGCCACGACCAATGGCCTGGGCCAGGTTGTCCTCGGCAACGGCGATGTCCATGGCATGGGCATCTTCATCAACGATGATCGCCGCGACTTCAGCCGGCGACATGGCGTTGATGACGAACTGCGCCGGGTTATCGTCCCACAGGACGATATCCACACGCTCACCACCCAACTCCCCGGATACGGCCTGGACGCGCGAACCACGCATGCCGATACAGGCGCCTTGCGGGTCGATGCGCTTGTCCTTGGAGCGGACGGCGATCTTGGCTCGCGAACCCGGATCACGGGATGCAGCCATGACTTCGATGAGGCCCTCGGCAATTTCCGGCACTTCGATGCGGAAAAGCTCGATCAGCATCTGTGGCGCGGTGCGCGACAGGATCAGCTGTGGGCCACGGTTCTCGGTGCGAATTTCCTTGAGCAGCGCACGCAGGCGCACGCCAACACGGAAGGTCTCGCGCGGAATGATGTCTTCGCGGGCCAGCAGGGCCTCGGCGTTGTTGCCCAGGTCAACGATGACGTTGTCGCGGGTAACCTTTTTGACGGTACCGGAGATGATCTCGCCAACGCGCTCGCGGTAGGCATCGACCACCTGGGCACGCTCGGCCTCACGGACCTTCTGCACGATGACCTGCTTGGCGGTCTGGGCGGCAATACGACCGAATTCGATGGACTCGATCTTCTCTTCGATCACGTCACCAACCTTGGCTTCAGGGTGGGTTTCGTGAATCTTGCTCAACCAGGTCTCGATCGCCGGATCATCAAGATCGGCTTCGTCGACCACGGTCCAGCGACGGAAGGTCTCGTAGCTACCGGTGTGGCGGTTGATTTCCACACGCAGGTCGACTTCGTCTTCAAAACGTTTTTTGGTTGCAGTGGCCAGTGCCACTTCCAGCGCTTCGAAAATGACGCCGGGCGGTACACCTTTTTCGTTGGATACCGATTCAACAACCAGCAGTACTTCTTTGCTCATCGTACGCCTCGCCTTGCGCAAGCCATTGGGCCCGGATAGTCCGCCGGGCCCGGCACGTCTCAGTCAAAACTGGGAATAATATTGGCCTTGTCGATCGAGTCGATCGGCAACAGGAATTCTTGATTGTCCACCTGGACCACCACATCCTGCTCCTCCACACCGCGGAGAAGGCCCTGGAAGTTACGACGACCCTCGAAGGGTGAGCGCAGCTTGATCTTCACTTGTTCGCCGGCATGCGAGGCAAACTGTTCCAGAGTGAACAGTGGGCGATCCATGCCTGGAGAAGACACCTCGAGGGTGTATTCACTGCTGATCGGATCTTCCACATCGAGAATTGCGCTGGCCTGACGGCTGACCGCTTCGCAGTCGTCCACCAGGATGCCGCCTTCCTTGTCGATGTAGATGCGCAGTACCGAATGCTTACCCTGGGAAACGTATTCGATCCCCCAGCATTGATAGCCCAGACCCTCGACAACCGGGGCCAACAAGGCCTGCAACTGTTCTAGCTTGCTCGACACCTGAACCCCCTCGTGCATGCTGTGCAAATAAAAAATGGGCGAAGCGCCCATCCCTGAAAGCGCCGTTGGACAACGACGCCGAAAACTGTTCGGTTAGCAAAAAGCCCCTGAAAAGGGGCTCCGCTGAAGCTGGTTGCGGGGGCTGGATTTGAACCAACGACCTTCGGGTTATGAGCCCGACGAGCTACCAAGCTGCTCCACCCCGCGACAAAGCTGGGGCAAAAGTATAAGACCGAACCCTCTTGAGGGTCAAATCCGAACCTTCACCTGCAAGAAAGCCCGCTAAAGCGGGCTCTCAAGCTTTAATTGGTACCGAGAAGGGGACTCGAACCCCTACACCCTATGGGCACAACCACCTCAAGGTTGCGTGTCTACCAATTCCACCACCTCGGCAATACTACTACTTGAAACCCGTTACTTCTGCTCTTGTGCCGGAGGAGGTACATCACCCGTGTTAGGAGTGGTTTCGCTCTTCTGCTGCTGGAGCACCGGTACATCATCATTAACTGCCGGTTTCTGCGGCTCTTTCACTTCTAGCACTGCTGGATCTGGAAGACCTGCTTGGCTAAGCTGGTGAGCTTGTTGCTTCGCGAAGTATCCTAACCCAAGTGCTGTCAAAAAGAAAGTGGCAGCGAGTATAGCAGTTAATTTACTCAGAAACGTTGCAGAACCCTGGCTCCCGAACACGGTATTTGAAGCACCCGCGCCGAAAGATGCACCTGCTTCCGCACCTTTACCCTGTTGCAACAGAACCAGCACTACAAGCGACAGCGCTGCCAACAGATGAAAAACAACGATGACTGTTTCCAGCATTTGTTCAGTTTCCTGCGGCGCGACAAATTGCACCGAATTCGTCTGCGTTCAGGGAAGCTCCACCAATGAGCCCCCCATCGATATCCGGCATGCCGAACAGTTCGGCCGCATTGGCCGCCTTCACGCTGCCGCCGTAGAGCAACTGCACCTTCGCAGCCACTTCAGCATCTTTTGCCGCCAACTGGCTACGGATGGCTGCGTGCACATCCTGGGCCTGCTGTGGCGTGGCCGTAAGGCCGGTACCGATGGCCCATACAGGCTCATAGGCAATTACTGCATTGGCAAAAGCCTTAACACCGAATGCCTCGATGATACTGCTTAGTTGACGCCCGACAACTTCGAGCGTTTTGCCAGCCTCGCGCTCTTCAAGGGTTTCCCCGATGCAAAGCACTGGCTTCAAACCTTTGGCCTGGGCCGCTGCAAACTTGCGATTGAGCACTTCGTCGGTTTCACCAATGACCTGGCGACGCTCCGAATGACCAATCAACACCAACTTGCAGCCTGCTTCAACCAGCTGTTCCGGAGCAACTTCTCCGGTCAGCGCACCCTGTTCGGGTTGTACTGCAGAATTCTGTGCGCCGACAGTAATTTCCTTACC
The DNA here is from genome assembly GCF_009932335.1 of Pseudomonas asiatica. NCBI lineage: Bacteria > Pseudomonadati > Pseudomonadota > Gammaproteobacteria > Pseudomonadales > Pseudomonadaceae > Pseudomonas > Pseudomonas asiatica. The sequence continues at coordinate 1,034,296 of NZ_BLJF01000003.1, read as the reverse complement.
TGCCAGACCATCGATCACTTGATTGATGAACAAGGCCGGTGGAAATACAACGACTTCCACTCCGCTCGGCAAGGCCAGATTTCTCAAGCCTTCGGTCAGCTCAGCGACGCTAGCGCGGGTACCGTGCATCTTCCAGTTACCAGCTACCATAGGGCGACGCATGCTTTACCTCGTCGGTCAAAGTGGGCGCAGATAGTACCCAACCCTATCTGCGCTGGCAAGCGCCTTCAGACACAAACTTCGCCGACCAGTTTGGCCAACGCTTCTGCGTGCGCACGCACCTGGCTTTCGTCCTCGCCCTCGACCATCACCCGCACCAACGGCTCGGTACCGGATTTTCGCAGCAGCACGCGGCCGCGGCCTGCCAAGGCCTCGGTCACCTTGGCACTGGCTTCGTTGACCGCCGGGTGCTCCAGCGGGTCGACCTTGCTGGCGCCATAGCGCACGTTGATAAGCACCTGCGGGCACTTGCGCAGGGCCTGACGAGCCTGGGCCAGGGTTTCGCCACGGCGCTTGAGTGCCATCAGCACCTGCAGCGCAGCGATGATCGCGTCACCAGTGGTGGTGTGATTGCAGCACACGACGTGACCGGAGTTTTCACCACCGACCAGCCACTCACGCTCCAGCAACTCAGCCATGACGTAACGGTCACCGACCTTGGCCCGCACGAACGGGATATCCAGTTCCTTCAGCGCAAGCTCCAGGCCCAGGTTGCTCATCAGCGTGCCCACCACCCCGCCCTGCAGCTTGCCACGCTCCTGCAGGTCGCGAGCAATGATGAACAGCAGTTCGTCACCATCAACGATGGCGCCGGTGTGGTCGACCATCAGCACGCGGTCGCCATCACCGTCAAAGGCAATGCCCAGGTCGGCATGGCCTACCAGCACTGCTGCCTGAAGCGATTCGATGTGAGTCGAGCCGCAGCCTTCGTTGATGTTAAGGCCGTCTGGCTGGGCATGCAGCACGGTCACTTCGGCACCCAGCTCGCGGAAAACGCTTGGCGCGACCTTGTAGGTGGCACCGTGGGCGCAATCGACAACCAGCTTGAGGCCGTCGAAGCTGGTGCTGGTCGGCACACTGCTCTTGCAGAACTCGATGTAGCGGCCGGCTGCATCGTTGATGCGCGAAACCTTGCCCAGCTTGCCCGACTCGACAACGGTCATCGGCTGATCGAGCAATTCCTCGATCATCAACTCGACTTCGTCCGGTAGCTTGGTCCCTTGGCCCGAGAAGAACTTGATGCCATTGTCATCGTGCGGGTTGTGCGAGGCGCTGATGACGATGCCGGCTTCGGCGTGGAAGGTACGCGTCAGGTAGGCGATGGCCGGCGTAGGCATCGGCCCGAGCAGCATCACATCGGCACCTGCCGCGGACAGGCCGGCTTCGAGTGCGGACTCGAACATGTAGCCGGAGATACGCGTGTCCTTGCCAACCAGAACTCGGCAGTGGCCTTGCTTGCGGAAGGCCATGCCGGCCGCCCAGCCAAGCTTCAGCATGAAGTCAGGCGTGATCGGGTATTCGCCGACGCGGCCACGAATGCCGTCGGTACCAAAGTATTTTCTGCTCATAGGGACTCCAATGTTCTTATTCGGCGTTTTGCACCGCAGCGATCATGCGCACCACATCAACGGTTTCGGCCACGTCATGGACACGAAGGATGCTCGCCCCCTTGGTCATGGCCAACGCCGCCAGCGCAAGGCTGCCATACAACCGCTCGCCAACCGGACGTTCCAGCGTCAGGCCGATCATGCTCTTGCGTGAAACACCCACCAGCAGCGGGCGCCCAAGGCGATAGAGCGCTTCCATGTGCTTGAACAGGCTCAGATTGTGCGACAGTGTCTTGGCGAAACCGAAGCCCGGATCAAGGATGATTCTGTTTGCGTCGATGCCCGCCGCGGCGCAGGCGACCATTCGCTGTTCAAGGTAGCGCGTAACGTCGGCGGTCACATCTTCGTAATGCGGGTCGTCCTGCATGTTACCCGGCTCGCCACGCATGTGCATGAGGCACACCGGCAGGCCGGTATCCGCGGCTGCGTCCAGGGCGCCATCGCGCTCCAGGGCACGCACGTCGTTGATCAACCCTGCACCGAGGCGTGCCGATTCACGCATGACGGCTGGCGTGGAGGTATCGACCGAGATGACCACATCGAGGCGGCTGTTGATCGCCTCGACCATGGGAGCTACCCGCTCCAGCTCCTCGGTCACCGATACCGCGCGCGCACCCGGCCGCGTGGACTCTCCGCCGATGTCGATCAGCGTGGCACCTGCGGCAACCATAGCTTCGGCATGACGCAACGCCTCATCACGCTGGTTGAAGCGCCCGCCATCGGAGAAGGAATCAGGGGTGATATTGAGAATACCCATGACATGGGTACGCGACAAATCAAGAACCCGGTTGCCGCAAGGCAACCGGGTCGGGTACTGCACTGAGCTCATAGATGCCCTTAGTGTTGAGCCGCTGGACCGCCGATCGGCGATTCCGGGCGATCACCCTGGGCAGCTGGTTTGCCCGAAGCCGAGTCATCATCCCAGTCGCGCGGTTCGCGGGGGGTACGGCCAGCCATGATATCGTCAATCTGCTCGGCGTCGATGGTCTCGTACTTCATCAGCGCTTCGGCCATGGCATCGAGCTTGTCACGGTTGTCGGTGAGCAGCTGCTTGGCCGTGGCGTAGCACTGGTCGATGATGCTGCGCACTTCCGAGTCGATCAGCTTGGCGGTTTCGCCGGAAACGCTGGCGTGCTGGCTCGCAGCACTGCGACCCAGGAACACCTCACCTTCTTCCTCGGCGTACATCAGCGGCCCGAGTTTTTCGGAAAGGCCCCACTTGGTCACCATGTTGCGGGCGATCTGGCTGGCACGCATGATGTCGTTGGACGCACCGGTAGTGACGCCGTCGAAGCCCAAGGTCATTTCCTCGGCGATACGGCCGCCGTACAGCGAGCAGATCTGGCTGATCAGTGCGCGCTTGGACAGGCTGTAGCGGTCTTCTTCCGGCAGGAACATGGTCACGCCCAAGGCACGGCCACGCGGAATGATCGAAACCTTGTAGACCGGATCGTGCTCAGGCACCAGGCGACCGACAATGGCGTGGCCAGCCTCGTGGTAGGCAGTGTTCTGCTTTTCTTTCTCGGACATGACCATGGTCTTGCGCTCGGCGCCCATCATGATCTTGTCCTTGGCCAGTTCGAACTCTTTCATTTCGACCAGGCGCTTGTTGGCGCGCGCGGCAAACAGCGAGGCCTCGTTGACCAGGTTGGCCAGGTCCGCACCGGAGAAGCCAGGGGTACCACGGGCAATGACCGCCGGGTTGACGTTCTCGCCGACCGGCACCTTGCGCATGTGTACCTTGAGGATCTGTTCACGACCACGAATGTCCGGCAGGCCCACCACTACCTGACGGTCGAAGCGGCCGGGGCGCAGCAGCGCCGGGTCGAGCACGTCCGGACGGTTGGTAGCGGCGATGACGATGATGCCATCGTTCATCTCGAAGCCGTCCATCTCCACCAGCAACTGGTTGAGGGTTTGCTCACGTTCGTCGTGACCGCCACCCATGCCTGCGCCACGGTGCCGACCAACGGCGTCGATCTCGTCGATGAAGATGATGCACGGGGCGTGTTTCTTGGCCTGTTCGAACATGTCGCGCACACGGCTGGCACCGACACCGACGAACATTTCCACGAAGTCCGAACCGGAAATGGTGAAGAATGGCACCTTCGCTTCGCCGGCGATGGCCTTGGCAAGCAAGGTCTTACCGGTACCGGGCGGGCCGACCATCAGCACGCCGCGCGGGATACGACCGCCCAGGCGCTGGAACTTGCCCGGGTCGCGCAGGAACTCGACCAGCTCGCCGACTTCTTCCTTGGCTTCGTCGCAACCTGCAACGTCGGCCAGGGTGGTCTTGACCTGGTCTTCAGACAACAGGCGCGCCTTGCTCTTGCCGAAGCTCATCGGCCCGCCCTTGCCCCCCGCTCCGCCCTGCATCTGGCGCATGAAGAACATGAACACGGCGATGATCACCAGGATCGGGAAGCTCGCTACCAGCAGCTGTGTCCAGATGCTCTGCTGCTCAGGCTGCTTGCCTTCGATGATGACGTGATTGTCGACCAGGTCGCCAATCAGGCCGTTGTCGGTAATGGCCGGACGCACGGTCTTGAAATTGTCGCCATCGGCGCGCTTGCCGGTGATGATGTAGCCGTCGACGGTCACACGCTCGACCTTGCCATCCTTGACCTGCTGGATGAAGTCGGAATAGTTGAGGGTCTGCGGCTCGTTAGGGCTGGAGAAGTTGTTCATCACTGTCACCAGGACAGCTGCGATGATCAACCACAGGATCAGATTCTTTGCCATGTCGTTCAATTCGCTACCCTCTGAGGTCGGCGCACGACGCAGCCGTTCCTCGCATGATATTCATCGCCCTAACTTACTACATTACCTACGCAGCCGCAGGCACCGTCTGTAACCCTTTGTGAAAGCAAGACTACACGAAGTTCGGACGATCCTGACGCGGCGGCCGATTGGAAATAACTATCGGCGACCACGCTTCACGCCTTTCATGCCCCTTTGAAACCCCTGCCCAGCAGGTACTGCTCGCGGGAACGGTCACGCGACGACGACGGCTTGCGCATCTGTACCTTGTCGAACTTGCTGCGCACGTCCTTGAGGTACACGTCAAAACCTTCGCCCTGGAAAATCTTGATCAGGAAATCGCCGCCGGGCTTTAGCACGCGGGTTGCCAGATCGAGGGCCAGCTCGCAGAGGAACATGGCACGCGGCATGTCCACCGCAGGCGTACCACTCATATTGGGGGCCATGTCGGAAATCACAAGGTCTACGTGCGAATCGCCGACGGCCTCGAGAATGCGCTGCAGCACTTCATCCTGGGTGAAATCGCCCTGGATGAAGGTCACATCGGGGATCGAGTCCATCTCCAGGATGTCGGACGCGATCAGGCGGCCCTGGCCACCAATCAGACGACTGGTCACCTGCGACCAGCCACCAGGAGCAGCGCCGAGATCGATCACGCTCATACCTGGGCGGATCAGCCGGTCCTTTTCCTGGATCTCCAGCAGTTTGTAGCTCGCACGCGAGCGGTAGCCGTCCTTTTGTGCCTGTTTCACAAAAGGATCGTTGAAATGCTCTCGCAGCCAGTTTGCGCTGCTTTTGGAACGTTGTACCACGGGGCACCTCGATGATATGCGTCGTGATTGACTGGGCGGAGCCGGTGGCCCTCGGGTAAAATGCCGGTCAATTTTACAGAATCAGACGGAAAGGGTCAGATTATGCCGCTCAATAACGAGCAGAAGAAGCAATACAAGTCCATTGGTCATGACCTGAAGCCGGTCCTGATCGTCGCTGGCAACGGTTTGAATGAAGGCGTCATCGCCGAACTGGAGCGCGCCTTGGTCGACCATGAGCTGATCAAGGTCGAAATTCGCTCGGAAGACCGCGAAGAGCGCGCCGAGACCATTGCCGAACTGTGCAAGGCCGGCCGTGCCGAACTGGTGCAGACCATCGGCAAGAAAGCGCTGATCTACCGCAAGAACCCACAGCCGAACAAGCAACTGTCCAATATCCACCGTTACAAGTAACGGCAAAGGGGCTGCTGCGCAGCCCATCGCCGGCAAGCCAGCTCCCACAGGTACGGCGCATGGCCTGAATTCGATGCGGTCGGTGTGGGAGCCGGCTTGCCGGCGATGGGCCGCGAAGCGGCCCCAGCGATCTCGAGCCGCTTAGCGGCGCACCTTGACCGGAACCGGCTGGGCAACCAGCACGATGCCGGAAAAGCCCAGCACCAGGAAACAGAGCAGCTGCCAACGCTCGCCAACGGACATACCGTAGCGCAAGGTGTAATACCCCACGCAGGCACCGAAGCCGAGCAGCAGCATCTGGCCGCGGAACTGCCGCCACCAGGCCGACAGGCCGTCCACCCTTGCCAGCACTGCCAGCTGGGTCAACAAGCCAAGCAGCGCCACGCCGATCAACCAGCGGTCGATCTGCCCGGCGACATCCTGCACCAGCAGCGGCGCCAGGCCACTGACCTTGAGCGCGGGCACCAACCCCACGTGAAACACCCACAAGCCGCCGACCCAGAAAACCTGGGCCAGCTGCCAGAGGATCCCCTCGAGGGATGGCGCCCGCAGGCGCCGGTCAGATGTGCTTGACTTCGACAATCTCGTACTCGACCGCGCCGCTAGGCGTCTTGACGACGACAGTATCACCTTCTTCCTTGCCGATGATGGCACGGGCAATCGGCGCTCCGCTCGAGAGCTTGCCCTGTTTCACGTCGGCTTCATCCTCGCCGACGATCTGATAGGACACCTCTTCATCGGTTTCGGTGTTGGCCAGTACCACGGTGGTACCGAAAATCACCTTGCCGGTGTGAGGGATGGTGGTCACGTCGATCACCACCGAGTTCTGCAGACGACCTTCGATATCGCGGATACGGGCCTCGACCATGCCCTGCTCTTCACGAGCAGCGTGGTATTCGGCATTTTCCTTCAGGTCACCCAGTTCGCGCGCTTCACCAATGGCCTGGCTCAGGCGCGGGCGCTCGGTCTTGCTCAGGAAGAGCAGCTCCTCTTCCAGGGCGCGAGCGCCCTGGACGGTCATCGGGTACTTGGTAATGCTCATGCTTTCAGTCCTGCATGCAGATCCTGCAGGCGACGAACGGTCTTTTCCGGACCAAATTTCAGCGCCTCGCAGATGGCTTCACCGGCCGCAATGGTGGTGGTGCAGTAAATTTTGTGCTGCAGCGCATTGCGACGAATCGAGTAGGAATCGGCGATCGACTGGCGGCCTTCGGTGGTGTTGATGATCAGCGACACCTCGTCGTTCTTGATCATGTCGACCACGTGCGGGCGACCCTCGGTCACCTTGTTCACGCGGCGCACTTTAAGGCCGGCCGCCTCGATAACCTTGGCGGTGCCGGCAGTGGCGACCACTTCGAAGCCCAGGGCAATCAGGTCGCGGGCAACGCCAGCCACTTGCGGCTTGTCGTCGTCACGCACGCTGATGAATGCGGTACCGCCGGTCGGCAGTACTTCGCTGGCACCCATCTGGGCTTTGGCGAAGGCTTCACCGAAGCTGTCACCGACACCCATGACTTCACCGGTCGATTTCATCTCAGGGCCGAGGATCGGGTCAACCCCCGGGAACTTGGCGAACGGGAAGACGGCTTCCTTGACGCTGTAGAAGTTAGGGATGATTTCCTGGGTGAAGCCCAGCTCTTTCAGGGTTTTGCCGGCCATGACGCGGGCCGCGATCATCGCCAGGGAGGTGCCGATGCACTTGGAGACGAACGGCACGGTACGCGAAGCGCGCGGGTTGACTTCGATGACGTAGATCTTGTCGCCCTGCAGGGCCAGCTGCACGTTCATCAGGCCGACCACGCCCAGTTCCAGGGCCATTTTCTTGACCTGTACGCGGACTTCGTCCTGCACTTCCTTGCTCAGCGAGTAAGGTGGCAGCGAGCACGCCGAGTCACCGGAGTGAACGCCGGCTTGCTCGATGTGCTGCATGATGGCGCCGATCACCACATCGGTGCCGTCGCACACCGCATCCACGTCCATCTCGATGGCGCAGTTGAGGAAGTGGTCGAGCAGTACAGGGCTGTCGTTGGACACCTGCACGGCTTCGCGCAGGTAGCGCTTGAGCTCGTCCAGCTCGTAGACGATTTCCATGGCACGGCCGCCCAGTACGTAGGACGGGCGCACTACCAGCGGATAGCCGATGCCGCCAGCAGCGCTGATGGCTTCTTCTTCGCTGCGCACGGTGGCATTTGGCGGCTGCAGCAGGTTCAGGCGCTGAACCATCTGCTGGAAGCGCTCGCGGTCTTCAGCGCGGTCGATGGCATCCGGGCTGGTACCGATGATCGGTACGCCGGCTTCTTCCAGGGCGCGGGCCAGTTTCAGCGGGGTCTGGCCACCGTAGTGGACGATCACGCCTTTCGGCTTCTCGACACGGCACACTTCCAGCACGTCTTCCAGGGTCAGCGGCTCGAAGTACAGGCGGTCGGATGTGTCGTAGTCGGTGGAGACGGTTTCCGGGTTGCAGTTGACCATGATGGTCTCGTAACCGTCTTCACGCAGCGCCAGTGCGGCGTGTACGCAGCAGTAGTCGAACTCGATACCCTGGCCGATACGGTTAGGGCCGCCACCCAGGATCATGATCTTGTCGCGGGTCGACGGGTTGGCCTCGCACTCTTCCTCGTAGGTGGAGTACAGGTAGGCGGTGTCGGTAGCGAATTCAGCAGCGCAGGTGTCGACGCGCTTGTACACCGGGAACACTTCCAGCTTGTGGCGGTGACGGCGCAGGTTCTTGTCGGTGATACCCAACAGCTTGGCCAGGCGCTGGTCAGAGAAGCCCTTGCGCTTGAGGCGCAGCATGTAGTCCTTGTCGATCGACGACAGGGCCAGGGTCTTGACCTTCTCTTCTTCCTTGATCAGGTCTTCCATCTGCACCAGGAACCACATGTCGATGCCGGTCAGGTCGAAGATCTGCTCGCAGGTCATGCCGGCACGCATGGCGTCAGCCACGTACCAGATACGCTCGGCGCCCGGTACGGTCAGCTCGCGCTTGAGGATGCTGCTGGCTTCGGGGTTGGCCAGGTCGACTTTCGGGTCGAGGCCGCAGGCGCCGACTTCCAGGCCGCGCAGAGCTTTCTGCAGAGACTCCTGGAAGGTACGGCCGATGGCCATGACTTCACCCACGGACTTCATCTGGGTGGTCAGGCGGGCGTCGGCTTTCGGGAATTTCTCGAAGGCGAAGCGCGGCAGCTTGGTGACGACGTAGTCGATCGACGGCTCGAAGGACGCCGGGGTGCGGCCGCCGGTGATGTCGTTCTGCAGTTCGTCGAGGGTGTAGCCGACAGCCAGCTTGGCAGCGATCTTGGCGATCGGGAAGCCAGTGGCCTTGGAGGCCAGCGCCGAGGAACGCGAAACGCGCGGGTTCATCTCGATCACGACCATGCGGCCTGTGTTCGGGCAGATACCGAACTGCACGTTGGAACCGCCGGTTTCAACACCGATTTCACGCAGCACCGCCAGGGAGGCGTTGCGCATGATCTGGTATTCCTTGTCAGTCAGGGTCTGTGCCGGGGCGACAGTGATCGAGTCACCGGTGTGCACGCCCATCGGATCGAAGTTCTCGATCGAGCAGACGATGATGCAGTTGTCCTTCTTGTCGCGGACAACCTCCATCTCGTATTCCTTCCAGCCGATCAGCGATTCGTCGATCAGCAGTTCCTTGGTCGGCGACAGGTCCAGGCCACGGGCGCAGATTTCTTCGAATTCTTCACGGTTGTAGGCGATACCACCACCGGTGCCGCCCATGGTGAACGATGGACGGATGATGCACGGGAAGCCCAGGCGCTCGAGGACGGCGTTGGCTTCTTCCATGCTGTGGGCGATACCGGAGCGCGGGCACTCCAGGCCGATGTCTTTCATGGCCTTGTCGAAGCGCGAGCGGTCTTCGGCCTTGTCGATGGTGTCGGCATTGGCACCGATCATTTCCACGCCGAACTTTTCCAGAACGCCGTGGCGCTCCAGGTCCAGGGCGCAGTTCAGTGCAGTCTGGCCACCCATGGTCGGCAGCAGTGCGTCCGGGCGCTCTTTCTCGATGATCTTGGCCACCGACTGCCACTTGATCGGCTCGATGTAGGTGGCGTCGGCCATGGCCGGGTCGGTCATGATGGTGGCTGGGTTGGAGTTCACCAGGATGACGCGGAAACCTTCCTCGCGCAGGGCTTTACAGGCCTGGGCGCCGGAGTAGTCGAATTCGCAGGCCTGGCCGATCACGATCGGGCCAGCGCCGAGAATCAGGATGCTTTTGATATCTGTACGTTTTGGCATGGTTGTCACTCAAATCCGGGGTCAGTCGGCAAGCCGCTTTGAACAATCTGGGTCAGGCGCTTCCGGGCGCGGCGCAAGCCGGCCCGGGGCCTTGAAGCAGGATGCTCAGCGGCGCTTGGCCATGGCATCGATGAAACGATCGAACAGTGGCGCGACGTCGGTCGGGCCTGGGCTCGCTTCAGGGTGGCCCTGGAAGCTGAACGCGCTCTTGTCGGTACGCTCGATACCCTGCAGGGTGCCGTCGAACAGCGACTTGTGGATGGCGCGGACGTTGCCCGGCAGGGTGGCCTCGTCAACGGCAAAGCCGTGGTTCTGGCTGGTGATCATGACCACACCGGTGTCCAGATCCTGGACCGGGTGGTTGGCACCGTGGTGGCCATGACCCATTTTCACGGTCTTGGCGCCAGAAGCCAGGGCCAGCAGCTGGTGGCCCAGGCAGATACCGAATACCGGGATCTCGGTCTCGAGGATTTCCTTGATCGCCTGGATGGCGTAGTCGCAAGGCTCGGGGTCACCAGGGCCGTTGGACAGGAACACGCCGTCCGGGTTGAGTGCCAGCACTTCGCTGGCCGGAGTCTGGGCCGGCACCACGGTCACGCGGCAGCCACGGGCAACCAGCATGCGCAGGATGTTCAGCTTGACGCCGTAGTCGAAGGCGACCACGTGGTAAGGCAGGTCAGCGGCTTCGATGGTCGGGTGGCTGTCGGTCTTCAGTTCCCACACGCTGGAGCGCCACTCGTAGCGTTCCTTGGTGGAAACGACCTTGGCCAGGTCCATGCCCTTCAGACCCGGGAAAGCGCGGGCAGCGGCGATGGCGGCTTCTTCGCTGATGTTGTCACCGGCGAGGATGCAACCGTTCTGAGCGCCCTTTTCACGCAGGATTCGGGTCAGGCGACGGGTGTCGATGCCGGCGATGGCGACGACGTTGTTGGCCTTGAGGTACTCAGGCAGCGACTGGGTGTTACGCCAGTTGCTGGCCAGCAGCGGCAGGTCACGAATGACCAGGCCAGCGGACCAGACGCGGTTCGACTCGGCGTCTTCCGGGGTAGTACCGGTATTGCCGATGTGCGGGTAGGTCAGGGTAACGATTTGCTGCGCATAGGAAGGGTCTGTAAGGATTTCCTGGTAGCCGGTCATAGCGGTGTTGAATACCACCTCACCAACGGTCTGACCGTCGGCACCGATAGCTTCACCGCGGAAAATACTGCCGTCGGCAAGGGCGAGTATGGCTGGCTTTGTCAAGAAGACCTCCCGTAAATCAAGCATGAAAGGGCGATCGCAGGTTGCAAAAAAGCGGAGTGACGTATGGACACGTCACCCCGCTTTCATGTGCTGAATTCAATTCGCTGCGCGCTTTTAGTGGACACACTAAAGCTGTAGCTTACAGAAAAGTGCGTTTTCGGTCTACCGCGGATGTGCCTCTAAAACACATCAATGCGACAGGCTGACATCTGTGCTGGCTTCATTCGCGGGCAACCCCGCGAAGAAGCCAGCACGGCTCCAACTGCTTAACGCAGCTCGAGCACATCCTGCATGTCATACAGGCCAGGCTCACGCCCGTCCAGCCACAGCGCCGCACGTACGGCACCCTTGGCGAAGGTCATGCGGCTGGAAGCCTTGTGGGTGATCTCCACGCGCTCGCCTTCGGCTGCGAACAGCACGGTATGGTCACCCACCACATCTCCAGCACGCACGGTGGCGAAGCCGATGGTCTGACGCTCACGTGCACCGGTCTGCCCTTCACGGCCATACACGGCCACTTCCTGCAGGTTGCGACCCAGCGCCTGGGCAACCACTTCACCCATGCGCAGCGCGGTGCCCGACGGCGCATCGACCTTGTGCCGGTGGTGCGCTTCGAGGATTTCGATATCCACATCGTCACCCAGCACGCGCGCTGCGGTATCCAGCAGCTTAAGGCACAGGTTGACGCCGACGCTGAAGTTGGCGGCAAAAACGATCGGGATTTCCTTGCCAGCCTCGGCCAGCAGCTGCTTCTCTTCCGGCGTGAAGCCAGTAGTACCAATGACCATGGCCTTGCCCGCCTTGCGGCAGAACGCCAGGTTCTTCAGGGTCACCGAAGGGTGAGTGAAATCGATCAGCACGTCGAACTCGTCGACCACCTTGGACAAGTCGTCGGAAATCGGCACACCAATACGACCCAAGGCCGCCAACTCACCAGCATCAGCCCCAACCAGCGAGCTGTCCGGGCGGTCTATCGCCGCCGTCAGGCCCGCCTGGGGGGCCTGTTGCTGCACGGCCTCGACGAGGGTCTTGCCCATCCGCCCTGCCGCACCCATCACTGCAATACGTCGCATAGCCATTTCCTTGTCAGAGATCGCCGAAGAAGCGCTTCACGCCATCGAACCAGCCACTGGCCTTGGGCGAGTGAGAGCTATCGCCTTCCAGCGAATCACGCAGCTCTTCGAGCAACTCGCGCTGACGACGACTGAGATTGACCGGGGTTTCCACCGCCACACGACACAGCAGGTCGCCCGCACCACCACCGCGCACCGGGGCAACACCCTTGCCGCGCAGGCGGAACTGCTTGCCGGTCTGGGTACCCTCCGGGATCTTCAGCTTCACCCGACCATCGAGGGTCGGCACCTCCAGTTCGCCACCCAAGGCAGCATCGGTGTAGCTGATTGGCACTTCGCAGTACAGGTGCTTGCCATCACGCTGGAAGATCTCGTGCTCACGCACGTTGATCACTACATACAGATCGCCGGTCGGGCCACCATGGGTACCAGCCTCGCCCTCGCCCGAGAGGCGGATGCGGTCGCCAGTATCGACACCTGCCGGCACCTTGACCGACAGCGTCTTGTATTCCTCGACACGGCCTTCGCCGTGGCACGAGGTGCAGGGGTCGGTAATGATCTTGCCCTGGCCATGGCAGCGCGGGCAGGTCTGCTGTACCGAGAAGAAGCCCTGTTGCATGCGCACCTGGCCGATACCGCCACAAGTCGGGCAGGTGGACGGGGTCGAGCCCTTCTTGGCACCGGAGCCGTCGCACGGCTGGCAGTTGACCAGCGTGGGCACACGGATGCTGACCGTGGTGCCACGTACCGCTTCTTCCAGGTTCAGTTCCAGTGTGTAGCGCAGGTCACTGCCGCGCTGGGCACCACCACGCGAGCCGCCGCGGCCACCCCCGAAGAAGTCGCTGAACACATCGCCGAAGATGTCGGAGAAGTTGGCACCACCGAAACCTGCGCCACCACCACCCATGCTCGGGTCCACACCCGCATGACCGTACTGGTCGAACGCAGCACGCTTGCTGGCGTCAGACAGCACTTCGTAGGCCTCGTTGGCCTCCTTGAACTTGTCTTCCGACTCTTTGTCGCCTGGGTTGCGGTCCGGATGGTACTTCATCGCCAGGCGACGGTAAGCCTTCTTGAGGTCTGATTCGCTGGCGCCGCGCTCGACACCCAATACCTCATAATAATCACGCTTGGACATAGGTCATTTGCACCTTGTTGGGCGTCTGGCATCTACGCCGCGCCATCAGCACCCGCCCTTTGCCCACCAGGGCCACCGACAGATGCTGTAAAAATTCTCGAATTCCAGATACGCCAACGCGGGAGCAAGCCCCCGCGCGGCGACATCCTACCAGCTCACCACCAAACGGCAGTGAACTGGCCGACAACATGCAGGGATTACTGTTTGTTGTTGTCTTTCACTTCTTCGAACTCAGCGTCAACCACGTCATCGTGCTTGGCTTCCGGCTCGGCCTGCTGTGCGCCGCCCTGAGGCTGTTCGGCCGACTGCTCGGCGTACATCTTCTGGGCAACCGGCGCCGAAACCTTGGACAGCTCCTCGACCTTGGCGTCGATGGCAGCCTTGTCGTCGCCTTTGACAGCGGCTTCCAGGGCAACAACGGCAGCCTCGATGGCGGCTTTCTCTTCAGCGGTAACCTTGTCACCAGCGTCAGCGACCATCTTGCGGGTCGAGTGAACCAGCGCATCACCCTGGTTACGGGCAGCGGCCAGCTCTTCGAACTTGCGGTCTTCCTCAGCGTTGGCCTCGGCGTCACGCACCATGCGCTCGATCTCTTCGTCCGACAGGCCGGAGTTGGCCTTGATCACGATCGACTGCGACTTGCCGGTAGCCTTGTCCTTGGCACTGACGTGCAGGATGCCGTTGGCGTCGATGTCGAAGGTTACTTCGATCTGCGGAACGCCACGTGGAGCCGGCGGAATGTCAGCCAGGTCGAACTTGCCCAGCGACTTGTTCTGTGCAGCCTGCTTGCGCTCACCCTGCAGCACGTGAATGGTCACGGCACCCTGGTTGTCGTCGGCAGTCGAGAACACCTGCGACTTCTTGGTCGGGATGGTGGTGTTCTTCTCGATCAGCGAAGTCATCACGCCACCCATGGTTTCGATACCAAGGGTCAGCGGGCTGACGTCCAGCAGCAGTACGTCTTTGACGTCACCAGCCAGCACCGCGCCCTGGATGGCAGCACCCATGGCCACGGCTTCGTCCGGGTTGACGTCCTTGCGCGCTTCTTTACCGAAGAAGTCGGCAACGGCTTTCTGCACCAGCGGCATACGGGTCTGGCCACCGACCAGGATCACGTCGTCGATCTTGCTTGCATCGATACCGGCGTCCTTCAGGGCGATACGGCAAGGCTCGATGGTACGGGCAACCAGGTCTTCGACCAGCGATTCCAGCTTGGCGCGGGAAATCTTCACGTTCAGGTGCTTCGGACCGGTAGCGTCTGCAGTGATGTAAGGCAGGTTTACGTCGGTCGACTGAGCGGAGGACAGTTCGATCTTGGCCTTTTCAGCGGCTTCTTTCAGACGCTGCAGTGCCAGCGGATCGTTCTTCAGGTCCATGCCGGACTCTTTCTTGAACTCGTCGACGAGGTAGTCGATCAGGCGCATGTCGAAGTCTTCGCCACCCAGGAAGGTGTCGCCGTTGGTAGCCAGTACTTCGAACTGGTGCTCACCGTCGACTTCGGCAATCTCGATGACCGAAACGTCGAAGGTACCACCACCCAGGTCATAAACGATGACGGTGTGGTCGCCCTTGGCCTTGTCCATGCCGTAAGCCAGTGCAGCGGCAGTCGGCTCGTTGATGATGCGTTTTACATCCAGACCAGCGATGCGACCGGCATCCTTGGTGGCCTGACGCTGACTGTCATTGAAGTAGGCCGGAACGGTGATGACCGCTTCGGTAACTGGCTCGCCGAGGTAGTCTTCGGCGGTTTTCTTCATTTTCTTCAGGACTTCGGCGCTGATCTGCGGCGGAGCCATGTCCTTGCCACTGGCCTGTACCCAGGCGTCGCCATTGCTGGCCTTGACGATCTTGTAAGGCACCAGCTTGATGTCTTTCTGTACAACATCTTCTTCGAAGCGGCGGCCGATCAGGCGCTTCACTGCGAACAGAGTGTTGTGCGGGTTGGTGACCGCCTGACGCTTGGCCGACTGACCAACCAGGATTTCGCCGTCATTGGCGTAGGCCACGATCGAAGGGGTGGTACGCGCACCTTCGGCGTTTTCGATGACCTTGACGTTACCGTTTTCCAGAACAGAGACGCACGAGTTGGTGGTCCCCAGGTCGATACCGATGATTTTACCCATGTTAACTCTCCCGAAACTTGAATTTGGTAGCAGCGACTACTTTGGCCAACTGCGGTAATACTTGAAGGCTTGACACCTAGATGGGGATGCCCGGATGGATTTCAAGCCTTTTCATTGATCGAGGGTTGCGCCGCGCTTGGCGCCTTGCTGACCACCACCATGGCGGGGCGCAGCAGACGACCGTTGAGCAGATAGCCCTTCTGGAACACGTTCAGCACGCTGTTCGGCTCCACTTCGGCGTTTTCCTGCATGGCCATGGCCTGGTGGTGCTCTGGGTTGAACGGCTGGCCGTGCGGGTCGACTGCTTCGAGGTTGTAGCGCTTGAGAGTGTCCTGGAACATCTTCAGGGTCAGCTCGACACCCTCGCGGATCTGCTTGACATGCTCATCGTCGGCACTGGAGTGCGCCAGGGCCAGTTCCAGGCTGTCGATCACCGGCAGCAGGTCGCCCGAGAACTTCTCGAGGGCAAACTTGTGGGCTTTCTCGACATCCTGCTCGGCACGACGACGAGCGTTCTGCACGTCGGCAACGGCGCGCAGCGCCTGGTCCTTGGCGGCGGCCAGCTGCTCCTCGAGTTCCAGGACGCGGGCATCGGCAGCATTACCTGCACCGGTCTCTTCGACGTTAAGGTCTTTCTCGTTCAGCTGTTCGTCAGCCATGGGGTCTCTCCTGCGCAATTTTGTGGACTGCGAGCCAGGCTCGCCTTTGATGTCGGCTATATGGGGCCGGAAAAACCAGCTTCAAGGGGCAAGGTCGTTTTCCCGGCTGCAACAGAATCTGCCAAGGGGCATTGGCAGGCCTGAAAAAAGTACTGTATAAATAACCAGACCTGACTTTCGGGAGCCGCCCCATGCTGGTGCACCTGTCCATTCACAACTACGCGATTGTCGAGCACCTCGACCTCGAGATCGCCCGAGGCATGTCCGTCATCACCGGTGAGACCGGTGCAGGCAAATCGATCATGCTTGATGCCCTCGGTCTGGCCCTGGGCGACCGGGCCGACAGTGGCGTGGTGCGCCCCGGCACGGACAAGGCAGACATCCTCGCCACCTTCGACCTGGTGGACATCCCCGAGGCGCATGCCTGGCTGGCCGAGCGTGACCTGGACAACGACGGCCTGTGCATCCTGCGCCGGGTGATCACCGCCGAAGGCCGCAGCCGCGGCTACATCAATGGCACCCCCTGCCCGCTCGGCGACCTCAAGGCACTGGGCGAGCTGCTGATCGATATCCACAGCCAGCACGAGCACCAGTCACTACTCAAGACCGACACCCATCGCCGCCTGCTCGACGAGTACGCCGGCGCCGTCGACCTGGCCCGTCAGGTACAGCTGGCGGCCAAGCGCTGGAACCAGACCCGCCTGGAGCTGGAGCGCCTGTCCAACTCCGGCGATGAGCAGCGCGCCCGCCATCAGCTGCTGAGCTACCAGTTGGAGGAACTGGACAACCTCGGCCTGGGTGAATACGAACTGGAGCAGTTGGAGCAGGAACACAAGAACCTGACCAGCGCCGAAGCCTTGTTCGGCATCTGCCGCCAGGTCATCGACCAGTGCAGCGAAAGCGATTCGGGCAACGTGCTCAGCGCCCTCACCTCCAGCCTCAACCGCCTGGGTGCCGCCCCCAACTCGCCAAAGGCACTGGGCGAAGCGGCCAACCTGATCGCCAGCGCGCAGATTCAGGTCGAGGAAGCCGTGGGCGAGCTCAACCGTTTCCTCGACAACTTCGACGCCGACCCCATGCGCTTGCAGGCACTGGAAGAACGCCTCGACACTATCTATACGCTGGCGCGCAAACACCGTGTGCACCCCACCGAACTGCCCCACCTGCAACAGCAGCTGATGGAAGAGCTGGAGGGCCTGAACGCCAGTGACGAGTCGATCGAGCGGTTGGGTGAAGAGCTGGCCGCCTTCGCCCAACACTATAAAGAGAAGGCTCGCGAGCTCAGCGCACTACGCCAACAGGCTGCCCAGCAGCTGGCAGTGGCCGTCGAGCAGGAGATCCAGCGCCTGGGCATGCCCGGCGGGCGCTTCTGCATCGCACTTACCCCCAATGAGGGAGCAGACCTTTCGCCTCATGGCCTGGAGCAGATCGAGCTACTGGTCAGCGCCAACCCTGGCCAACCGCTCAAGGGCCTGGCCAAGGTGGCTTCAGGTGGCGAACTGTCCCGCATCAGCCTGGCGATCCAGGTGATTACCGCGCAGACCTCACGCATTCCAACCCTGGTGTTCGACGAAGTCGACGTCGGTATCGGCGGGCCTACTGCCGAAATCGTCGGCCAATTGCTGCGCCGCCTGGGCGAGCGAGGCCAGGTGCTGACCGTAACCCACCTGCCGCAAGTAGCAGCACAAGGTCATCACCACCTGTTCGTACACAAGGTGCGCAATAGCGACACTACCCACACCGCCGTGGCCAATCTGGGCAAGCGCGAGCGGGTCGAGGAAGTGGCGAGGATGCTGGGCGGCATAGACCTGACCAAGGAATCCCTGGCGCATGCGCGCAAGATGGTGGTAAGCGGCAAGGCCTGACACTCCCTGTAGGAGCGGCCTTGTGTCGCGAAAGGGCCGCAAAGCGGCCCCGGCAATCTATGCTGCGAAGCTGAAAACCTGGGGCCGCTGCGCAGCCCTTTCGCGACACAAGGCCGCTCCTACAAGGCCCATCGCCGCGCTCAAGATCCCCGAAAGCACAAAGGCGACCCGAAGGTCGCCTTTGTCATTCATAACGATAAAAATCGTTACTTCTTTTTACGTACGTACAGGACCAGATTGTGATCCACCAGCTCGTAGCCATGCTCGGCCACGATTTCGCGCTGGCGTTTCTCGATCTCGGCATCCATGAACTCGATGACTTCACTGGTCTCCACGTTGACCATATGGTCGTGGTGACCGCCATCGGCCAGTTCGAACACCGCATGACCGCCGTCGAAGTTGTGGCGAACCACCAGACCAGCCGCTTCGAACTGGGTCAGTACGCGGTAGACGGTGGCCAGGCCCACGTCCTCGCCAGCCTCCATCAGCGCCTTGTAGACATCCTCGGCGCTCATGTGACGCTGCTCGGTAGAGTCGAGCATCTGAAGGATCTTGACTCGAGGCAGGGTCACCTTGAGACCGGCTTTGCGCAATTCGCTATTTTCAACCATGGTCAGCTTTCTCGCCGATGCTGCTTCGCAGCTTCTCTTAATACGGGTATGATCGGGGTTTACGTTGTCCAGCCAAGATAGTGGAAGTCGCCCACCGATGCAAAACACCAAGCTCTTGCTAACCAGCCTCACCCTAGTGGGACTGCTCGCACTCGCCGGTTGCTCGTTTCCCGGGGTTTACAAAATCGACATCCAGCAGGGCAATGTCGTTACGCAAGACATGATAGACCAATTGCGCCCCGGAATGACCCGCCGGCAAGTAAGGTTTATCATGGGTAACCCGCTAATCCAGGACACCTTCAACACCAACCGTTGGGATTACCTGTACAGCCTGCAGCCAGGCGGCGGCAAACGCCAGCAAGAACGCATGAGCGTGTTCTTCAACGAAAGCGACCAGTTGGTGAGCCTGTCCGGCGACTTCATGCCAGGAGTCAGCCGCGACCAGGAAATCCTCGGCGGCAGCAGCGACACCACGGTCAGCCCGGCCAACCAGCCAGAGCAGCCAACCGCGCAGCCTGAAGAAAAACCGGCCAAGCCAGGTTCGGTGGAAGAATCCATCCAGCGCGAAATCGACACCATCGAGACCACCCCGGTCCCGACTCCGGCTCCGCTGGAAACCTCGCCTCAATAAGCGGCGAGCAGATACAAAAAAGCCCGGACCTGGTCCGGGCTTTTTGTTGCCGCAGTTTCAGTCAGGCATTCAGTTGCTTGGCACGCTGGCAAAACGCATCCACCAGCGTATTTGCCGCCTGGTTGAACAGCGGCCCCAAAGTCGCGCGCACCAGCGGGCCAGCATAGTCGAACGAAAGGTCCAGGCTGATCTTGCAGGCCTTTTCACCCAGCGGCTTGAACACCCAAAGGCCATGCAACTGGGTGAACGGCCCCTCCTCCAGGTTCATCTCGATAGACTGCCCAGGCACCAGTACATTGCGCGTGACGAAGTGCTGGCTCATGCCGCCCTTGGCCACTTCGAGCTTGGCACGCATGTGCGTGTCGCTGGCTTCGATCACCGTCGAGGCCGAGCACCAAGGCAGAAACTGCGGATAGCTGGCCACATCGTTGACCAGATCGTAGAGCGCCTGGGCGGGATACGGCAGCAGGGCGGAACGTTGAATATGGGTAGTCATCCAGGCATCACTTCCAAGGCTGGGTGGCGGCGCTTCGCAGCGTGCCGAAAACAGGTTCTGTCGCAAAGACAGGGGCTGTATTGTCCGGCATTCATTGCAGTGGCTCAAGCACACCGAAATCCCATAGCCGACGACGCGGCGACTGCCTATAATGCCGCCCCTATGGCTAAACAAAAGAAACATCCGACCGGGACCATCGCGCAGAACAAGAAGGCGCGACACGATTACTTCATCGAACACAAGTTCGAGGCCGGGCTGGTCCTGTCCGGCTGGGAAGTAAAAAGCCTGCGAGCCGGCAAGGCGCACCTGACTGACAGCTACGTGCTGCTGAAGGACGGTGAGGCCTGGCTGTTCGGCAGCCACATCACCCCGCTGACCACGGCCAGCACCCACGTCATAGCCGACCCCATCCGCACTCGCAAGCTGCTGCTGAACAAGCGCGAGCTCGAGCGCCTGGAAGCGGCCGTGGCGCAAAAAGGCTACACCTGCGTGGCCCTGGCGCTGTACTGGAGCAAGCACCTGATCAAGTGCGAAATCGCACTCGGCAAGGGCAAGAAGGAATTCGACAAGCGCGATACCATGCGCGAGCGCGATTCCAACCGCGAGCTGCAGCGGGCTGTGCGGAACAAGGGCAAGGAAGAGTAATACCTCTTCTTCAGCCTGCTCCGGCCTCTTCGCGGGCTCGCCCGCTCCCACAGGTATCGCGCCGCCTTCGGGTCCGGCGCATATCCTGTGGAAGCGGGCAAGCCCGCGAAGAATCCAACACCGATCTCAACGCCCGCTACGCCGCTCCGCCCGCGCCACTCGCTGCGCTTCTTCATGCGCCTCTTCCAGCACCTCCTGCACATACAGAATGTGCCGGCTGGACACTTCCCGCGCATCCTCCGCCCTGCCCTCGACTATCGCCAGGTACAGCTCCCGGTGCTGGCTGATCAGCATGTCCCGGGTCTCGGTCCGTTGCTGGTACATGCCGCCGATGTTGGTCACCACGTTGCGCTTGAGCAGGTCGAACAAGCCCCGAATGGTGTGCAGCAACACGGCATTATGGCTAGCCTCGGCAATCGCCAGGTGGAAGCGCGCATCGGCCGCGCCTTCCTCCGCCCGGGTCACTTCGTCGGCCCTGGCATAGCAGTCCTGCAGCGCATCGAAGGCCGCCTTGAGGCGCGCCCGGTCCGGCTGGGTGGCGCGCTGGGCCGCGTAGTAGGCGCAGGACGCCTCCAGGGTATGGCGGAATTCGAGCAGGTCACGCTGCGCCTCGGCACTGTGCTCAAGCAGTTGCAGCAATGGGTCGCTGAAAGTGGACCCCAGAGACTCGGCGACAAAATTGCCCCCACCCTGGCGGCTGACCAGCAGCCCCTTGGCCACCAGCTTCTGGATCGCCTCACGCAGTGATGGGCGGGACACGCCGAACTGCTCGGCAAGGACGCGCTCGGCCGGCAGCCGCTGACCCGAGGTCAGCGTACCTTCCAGAATCATCCCTTCCAACCGATCGACGATGTCGTCGGACAGGCGCCGTTGGCGGACCTGATCAAAAACCATCACATGCTCTCCACAAACCCCCGGCAGATTTCAGGGGGCGCCTATTCTCGCCGATCCGGGCCTTGCAAACACCCACCAGCCGACGATTTTCCCCGCCCATCAGATGCCCACTCATCGGCACACGACCAAAGTTTTGCACGGGACAAATTGACACACCCACGAAGACGCTTTTAACCTAGCGCCCAGCCATTGTAAATTGGTCTTACCAATTATCCAATGCCAGTGCCTGACCAACAACAATTAGGGGCCACCCCATATGCAAACCTGGCAACAAATCTATAGTCCGCTTGGTAGTCTTGGCCTGTCCGCACTGGCGGCGGTCATCCCCATCGTCTTCTTCTTCCTTGCCCTCGCGGTGTTCCGCCTCAAAGGCCACGTGGCCGGCAGCATCACCCTCGCATTGTCGATCCTGGTGGCGATCTTCGCCTTCCAGATGCCTGTCGACATGGCATTCGCCGCTGCAGGTTATGGCTTCCTCTACGGCCTCTGGCCGATTGCCTGGATCATCGTTGCCGCGGTGTTCCTGTACAAACTCACGGTCAAGAGCGGCCAGTTCGAAGTGATCCGCAGTTCGGTGCTGTCGATTACCGACGACCAGCGCCTGCAAGTGCTGCTGATCGGTTTCTGCTTCGGTGCGTTCCTGGAAGGTGCGGCGGGCTTTGGTGCACCGGTGGCGATCACTGCCGCGCTGCTGGTGGGCCTGGGCTTCAACCCGCTGTACGCCGCCGGCCTGTGCCTGATCGCCAACACCGCGCCAGTGGCCTTTGGCGCCTTGGGCATCCCGATCATCGTGGCCGGCCAGGTCACCGGTATCGACGCCTTCCACATTGGCGCCATGACCGGTCGCCAGCTGCCGCTGCTGTCGCTGTTCGTACCGTTCTGGCTGGTATTCATGATGGACGGCCTGCGTGGCGTGAAGGAAACCTGGCCTGCCGCCCTGGTCGCCGGCCTGAGCTTCGCCGTCACCCAGTACTTCACCTCGAACTTCATCGGCCCGGAGCTTCCGGACATCACCTCGGCCCTGGCCAGCCTGATCGCCCTGACCCTGTTCCTGAAAGTCTGGCAGCCAAAGCGTTCGTTCGCCGAAGCCAAGGGCAGCGTCGGTGCCGCCGTGGTCCAGCCAAGCGGCAGCCAACCAAGCCCCTACAGCTTTGGCGAGATCTTCAAGGCCTGGTCGCCGTTCCTGATCCTCACCGTGCTGGTCACCATCTGGACCCTGAAACCGTTCAAGGCGGCCTTCGCCCCGGGCGGCGCGATGTACAATTTCGTGTTCAACTTCGCCATCCCGCACCTCGACCAACTGGTGATCAAGACCGCACCGATCGTCGCCGCGCCAACCGCCATGCCAGCGGTGTTCAAGCTCGACCCGATCTCTGCCACCGGCACCGCGATCTTCCTCTCGGCGCTGATCTCCATGGCCGTGCTGAAGATCAACTTCAAAACTGGTCTGACCACTTTCAAGGAAACCTTCTGGGAGCTGCGCTGGCCAATCCTGTCGATCGGCATGGTGCTGGCCTTCGCCTTCGTCACCAACTACTCGGGCATGTCCTCGACCATGGCCCTGGTGCTGGCCGGTACCGGTGCCGCGTTCCCGTTCTTCTCGCCGTTCCTCGGCTGGCTGGGTGTGTTCCTGACCGGTTCCGACACCTCGTCCAACGCCCTGTTCAGCTCGCTGCAGGCCACCACCGCGCACCAGATCGGGGTCAACGACACTTTGCTGGTAGCGGCCAACACCAGCGGCGGCGTGACCGGCAAGATGATCTCGCCGCAGTCGATCGCCGTGGCTTGCGCCGCCACCGGCCTGGTTGGCAAGGAATCCGACCTGTTCCGCTTCACCGTCAAGCACAGCCTGTTCTTCGCCACCATCGTCGGCCTGATCACTCTGATCCAGGCCTACTGGCTGACCGGCATGCTGGTTCATCACTAAAGTGAAAGGGGCCGGGCGCCGTCGCGCGCCCGGCAATCCCCACACGCAACGCTGCGAGAATCCATGATCATTTCTGCCTCTACCGACTATCGCGCCGCGGCCCAACGCAAGCTGCCTCCCTTCCTGTTCCACTATGCCGACGGCGGCGCCTACGCCGAGCACACCCTGCGCCACAACGTCTCGGACCTGGCCAGCATTGCCCTGCGTCAGCGCGTGCTGAAGAACATGTCCGAGCTCAGCCTGCAGACCAAGCTGTTCGACGAAACCCTGAGCATGCCGGTGGCCCTGGCCCCGGTCGGCCTCACCGGCATGTACGCCCGCCGTGGTGAAGTGCAGGCGGCACGTGCGGCGGCGGCCCACGGCATTCCGTTCACCATGTCCACGGTGTCGGTGTGCCCGATCGAAGAAGTGGCCCCGGCCATCGACCGGCCGATGTGGTTCCAGCTGTACGTGCTGAAGGACCGCGGCTTCATGCGCAACGCCCTGGAGCGGGCCAAGGCCGCCGGGGTCAAGACCCTGGTGTTCACTGTCGACATGCCGACACCCGGCGCCCGCTACCGCGACGCCCACTCTGGCATGAGCGGCAAGAACGGCCCGCTGCGCCGCGTGCTGCAAGCCATGACCCACCCCGAGTGGGCATGGGATGTCGGTGTGATGGGGCGCCCACACGACCTGGGCAACATTTCCACCTACCGTGGCAACCCCACCGGCCTTGCCGACTACATCGGCTGGCTGGCCAACAACTTCGACCCGTCGATCTCCTGGAAAGACCTGGAGTGGATCCGCGAGTTCTGGGACGGCCCGATGATCATCAAAGGCATTCTCGATGCCGATGACGCCCGCGATGCGGTCAGGTTCGGTGCTGACGGCATCGTCGTGTCCAACCACGGCGGCCGCCAGCTCGACGGCGTGCTGTCCAGCGCCCGCGCCCTGCCGGCAATTGCCGATGCGGTCAAAGGTGACCTGAAGATCCTCGCCGATTCCGGCATCCGCAGCGGCCTCGACGTGGTGCGCATGATCGCCCTCGGCGCCGATACCGTACTGATCGGCCGCGCCTTCCTCTACGCCCTTGCCGTGCACGGCCAGGCCGGGGTGAAGAACCTGCTGGAGCTGTTCGAGAAGGAAATGCGCGTAGCGATGGTGCTGACCGGCGCCAAGTCGATCAGCGAGATCACCCGCGACTCGCTGGTACGCGAACTGGGCGCCTGACCGCCCGCAAGAACGACCGCCTGATTGACCCGGGGCGTGTGGCGCACAGACGCCACGGCCCCGCGAGGAGACTGCATGAGCCTGCCCGCCGCGTTCCTGCGTGATGCCGAGCGCCTGATCCCCGCCGAACGCCGCTTCGACGACCCCACCTCCACTTTGGCTTTCGGCACCGATGCCAGCTTCTACCGGCTGATCCCCAAGCTGGTGGTGCGCGTCGAGTCAGAAGACGAAGTGGTCGGCCTGATCAAACTGGCCCAGCGCGAGCGGGTGCCGGTCACCTTCCGCGCCGCCGGCACCAGCCTGTCCGGCCAGGCCATCAGTGACTCGGTGCTGATCGTGCTGGGCGATAACTGGAACGGCCGCGAAATCCGCTGCCAAGGCGAGCAGATCCGCTTGCAGCCCGGCGTCATCGGTGCCCAGGCCAATGCCTGGCT
The DNA here is from genome assembly GCF_009932335.1 of Pseudomonas asiatica. Classification (NCBI taxonomy): domain Bacteria; kingdom Pseudomonadati; phylum Pseudomonadota; class Gammaproteobacteria; order Pseudomonadales; family Pseudomonadaceae; genus Pseudomonas; species Pseudomonas asiatica. The sequence goes on along the minus strand of NZ_BLJF01000003.1, from coordinate 1,009,499 downwards.
GGCTCCCTTCGGGCGCAAGATCGGCCCCGACCCGGCGTCGATCAACGCCTGCAAGATCGGCGGCATCGTCGCCAACAACGCCAGCGGCATGTGCTGCGGCACCGCGCAGAATACCTACCACACCCTGGCCGGCCTGCGCCTGGTGCTGGCCGACGGCACGCGCCTGGACAGCGAAGACCCGGCCAGCGTCGCCGCGTTCGAGGCCAGCCACGCCGGCCTGCTGGAAGCACTGGCCCGCCTGGGCCGCGAGACCCGCGCCAACACTGCACTCGCCGAGCGCATCCGGCACAAATACCGGCTGAAGAACACCACTGGCCTATCGCTGAACGCACTGGTGGACTACGACCAGCCACTGGATATCCTGCAGCACCTGTTGGTCGGCTCCGAAGGTACCCTGGGCTTCATCAGTGCCGTCACCTACGACACCGTGCCCGACCACCCGCACAAGGCCAGCGCACTGCTGGTTTTCCCCAGCGTGGAAAGCTGCTGCCGCGCGGTGACCGTGCTCAAGCGCCAGCCGGTCTCGGCCGTTGAACTGCTCGACCGCCGCAGCCTTCGCTCGGTGCAGAACATGCCCGGCATGCCACTGTGGGTAAAAGGCCTGTCGGACAACGCCTGCGCCCTGCTGATCGAATCCCGCGCCGCCAGCCAGAGCCTGCTGCATGAACAGCTGCAACAGGTGATGGCCTCGATCGCCGACTTCCCACTGGAACAGCAGGTGGACTTCAGCGAAGACCCCGCCGTGTACAACCAGCTGTGGAAAATCCGCAAGGACACCTTCCCCGCCGTCGGCGCCGTACGCCAGACCGGCACCACCGTCATCATCGAAGACGTCACCTTCCCCATCGAGCAACTGGCCGAAGGCGTCAACCGCCTGATCCAGCTGTTCGACAAGCATCGCTACGATGAAGCGATCATTTTCGGCCACGCCCTGGAAGGCAACCTGCACTTCGTCTTCACCCAGGGTTTCAACAGCGCCGAGGAAGTCGCACGCTACCAGGCCTTCATGGACGATGTGGCGCAACTGGTGGCGGTGGAGTTCGGCGGCTCGCTCAAGGCCGAGCACGGCACCGGGCGCAACATGGCACCGTTTGTGGAGCTGGAATGGGGCCATGACGCCTACCAATTGATGTGGAAGCTGAAGCGCCTGCTCGACCCAAACGGCATCCTCAACCCCGACGTGGTGCTGAGCGAAGATCCGGACATTCACCTGAAGAACCTCAAGCCGCTGCCCGCTGCCGACGAGATCGTCGACAAGTGCATCGAGTGCGGCTTCTGCGAACCGGTGTGCCCTTCCAAAGGCCTGACCCTCAGCCCACGCCAGCGCATCGTCATGTGGCGTGACATCCAGGCCAAACAGCGCGCCGGCATCGACACCCGGGAATTGCGCCAGACCTACCAGTACCAGGGCATCGACACCTGCGCCGCCACCGGCCTGTGCGCACAGCGCTGCCCGGTTGGCATCAACACCGGCGAACTGGTGAAGAAACTGCGCAGCCAGGCCGCCGAACACGAAAAAACCGCCGACTGGCTGGCCGAACACTTCCACACCGCCCTGGGCGGCGCGCGCCTGACCCTGACCGCCGCCAATACCGCACGCAAGCTGCTCGGCGCCCCACGCCTGGGCCGCCTGAGCGCCTCGCTGCACAAAGCCAGCAAAGGCCGCCTGCCAAAGTGGACCCCGGCGATGCCACAACCACTGCGCCCACTGGACTTCGGCCCGGCCAGCAACGACGCCCGCCCTCGCGTGGTGTACCTGGCTGCCTGCGTCTCGCGGGTGATGGGCCCGGCCTATGCCGACCGTGAGCAGAGTTCGCTGCTGGACAAGACCCGCGCCCTGCTGGAAAAGGCCGGCTACCAGGTGGTGTTCCCTGACAACGCCGACAGCCTGTGCTGCGGCCAACCGTTCGCCTCGAAGGGCTACCCCGAGCAGGCCGAACACAAACGCCAGGAACTGCTTGCCGCCCTGCTGCACGCCAGCCGCGGCGGCCTCGACCCTATCTACTGCGATACAAGCCCCTGCACTCTGCGCCTGGTGCAGGACCTGGACGACACCCGGCTGGACCTGTACGACCCAGTGCGCTTCATCCGCACCCACCTGCTCGAGCGCCTGGAGTTCACCCCCCAGGACGAACCAGTGGCCGTGCATGTGACCTGCAGCACCCAGCACCTGGGCGAAAGCCAGGCGCTGATCGACCTGGCGCGGCGGTGCAGCAAACAGGTGGTGATCCCGGAGGGCATACATTGCTGCGGCTTTGCCGGTGACAAAGGCTTCACCACCCCCGAGCTCAACGCCCACTCGCTGCGCAGCCTGAAGGATGCGGTGCAATATTGCAGCGAAGGCATCTCCACCAGCCGCACCTGCGAGATCGGCCTGTCCAGCCATAGTGGCATCGATTACCACGGGCTGGTCTACCTTGTAGACCGCGTCACCCGGCCGCGTAGCATATGACCGTTTAACGCAAAACCTGATAGCTGCCGCAATCCCTGTGGGAGCGGGCAAGCCCGCGAACACCGGCGCAGCCGGTGCCATACACCGCGCAGCCTGCTTCGCGGGCATGCCCCCCACACAGGGACCGCGCCGGCTTTGAGCGCACGCCGTACCTGTAGGAGCGGCTTCAGCCGCGAACACCGGCAAAGCCGGTGCCATCCCCCGCCAGCATCCGATTGAACCCCCGCCAATCCTCTACAGTCCATCCTTACAGGCCCACCTTCCAGAGGCCCAGAAGGAGACTCCCATGAAAGGTACCGCGCTTTCGGCCCTGTTCGCGGCCGCCACCCTGCTGGCTTCGCCGGTATTCGCCGCCGAAGACCTCTGCACCGCCAACCTGCAAAAGATCGACGACAGCATGGCCACCGCCGGCGCTACCTCCGAAGGCCTGGACAAGGCCATCACCGAGCACGTCGACAAAGCCAAGGCTGCCCAGGCATCGGGGGACACCAAGGAATGCATCGCCATCACCAGCAAAGTCCTGGAGCGGTTGGAAAAAACGGAGAAAGGCAGCGGCACCAGCGGCGGCGGTAGCGGCGCGTGAGCCCAAAAGCGGGCGACCGGACCGGCTGTCGACGTCGCCCGCGCAATGGCGTATACTCAGCCTCACGTACCGTAAGGTGCGTTAGCTTAGAGCTAGTGTGGGGCCGATCAGGATTCGACGCCGGTAGCGAAACTCTAGGTGCATGCCGAGTTGGTAACAGAACTCGTAAATCCACTGTTGCAACTTTCTATAGTTGCCAATGACGAAAACTTCGAGGCGGAGTACGCTCTCGCTGCGTAAGCAGCCGAGCCCGACCTTCTGGTAGCTTCGGCTCCAGCAATCATCAGGGGATGCCTGTAAACCCGAAATGATTGTCATACAGAACAGGATCGTCGTGTAGCACGTTGGGGGCAAAGCGACTAAAACTTACCCAACTCGTCCAAAGCACCCTGCCCGTCGGGCGGCTGCGGATTAACTCAGTAGACACGGCTAAGCATGTAGTACCGACAGCGGAGTACTGGCGGACGGGGGTTCAAATCCCCCCGGCTCCACCAAATTCCAAAGAAGAAGACGCCCTCGGTCGTCTTTTTTTGTGCCTGGATTTTGGGTTGTGCGAGCCCACAAAGTCAGAATCAGGCTTTTCCGCATAGGGCGTTTCTCAAAGATTCTCACTGCGCCGGTTTGCTCTTCACCGGTCTCTCAACCCAAACACGGCTTCCACCACTTGAGTGACAGCAAGCGCTGGTCGCCCCAGTCGCCAGGTCGTGATGCCCGCCGCCAGCTTCATGATTGCCTCTCAGCCAGCAACACTTCCGGCACGGCCGGCAGCGGCCGGCTCAGCAACACGCCAACCAGCATCGCGAACAGCAGCGCCGCCACACCGGCGACCTGCAACACAGCTTCGAAGCCCCCGACGAACGCCTGGCGAGCCAAAGGTGCCAGCGTTTCCCGCAACCTGGGCTCAAGCAACGCCAACGCCGCCTGCAAATCACCCGCAGCAACCCGCGTAGTCATCGCGGCAACCTGGCCCGATTGCCCAGGCGCCACCGCAGCCATTGACTCATACAGCAACTGCCCACTACGCGAAGCCAGCACACTACCCAGCCCTCCGATTGCCAGCACAATCGCCCCGAACCGCGTGGTTGTACTCAACCCCGAAGCAATGCCGGTACGCTCACGCGGCACGCAAGCCATGATGTTCTTCTGCGTATCGCCATTCAGCAGCCCGGCGCCAGCACCCAGCACCAGGCTGGCCAGGGCGAATGCACCGTAACCGCCCTGCTGCGTGGCCCAGGCACACAGCAGGTTACCCGCCCCGACCAATACCAGGCCTAGCGCGAACACCTGCGCCGGGCTCAAGTGTGCAGCCAGACGCATGCCCAGGCGTGGCGTCAGCAGCATGGCCACGGCAAACGGCAGCATGCCCGCCCCTGCGGCCAGGGCCGACAGCTGCAGGCCGTTCTGCAAGTAAAGCGGTAGCAGGGTCATCATCACCTGGGCGCAGGCAGCATAGGCAAACATCCCCAGCAAGGCGCCAACGAAGCGCCCGCTGCGCATCAGCCGCAGGTCGATCATCGGCCGTTCCTGGCTGCGCTCGACCATGACGAACAGGCCGAACAGGAAGGCGCTGATCACCAGCCGTCCCAGGGTTTGCGCACTGCCCCAGCCCACCTGGTTGGCATCGATCATTGCCCAGATCAGGTAACCCAGGCTGCCGGCGAAAGTCAGGCTGCCCCATGGGTCGAGCCGGGCCGCAGCGCTGTCACGGGACTCTTCGACACTGCGCAGCACCATCACTGCGAGCACTGCCACCAACGGCAAGTTGATGTAGAAGATCCAGCGCCAGCCAAGGGTGCTGGCGATCAACCCGCCCAGCAGCGGCGCAAAGGTGATGGTGGCGCCCATGCAGGCGCCCCAGAAGGCCCAGGCGCGCATGCGTTCCTGGGGTTGGTGGAAGCGATTGCCGATCGCGGCCAGGGCCGAGGTCAGCAGCAATGCCGCGCCAACGCCCTTGGCTGCCCTGGCCAGGTCGAGGAACAGCAGGTTGGGCGCCGCGCCACAGGCCAGCGAGGCGAGGCCGAACAGGGCCAGGCCGAGCAGCAGCATGCGGCGGCGGCCAAAGCGGTCGGCCAGGCTGCCAGCGGGCAGCAGGCAGGCGGCGAAGGCCAGCAGGTAGGCGCTGACCACCCATTCGATATCGGCAAACGAGCCGGACAGGTCGCGGGCGATGCTGGGCAGGCTGACCGCGACGATGTTGGTGTCGAGGATGATCAGGGCGCAGACCAGGGAGGCGGTGAGCAGGGTGAAACGCGCAGAGGGCATGGTGAGGCTCCGGATGCAGGGCTGGTTGGTCAAATCGCCGGGGCTGCCCTGCAGCCCATCGCAGGCAAGCCAGCTCCTACAGCGACCGCACCGCCTTCGAGGATTGCGCAATACCTGTAGCTGCGATGGACTGCAAAGCGGTCCCCTGCAATTCCAGGCAGCCTTTGCCGCCAAGCCACCAGCCTTGTAGTGTTGGCCTCACCATAACGCCACCAGCCCCCAGGCTTGTTAGCCACGGCGGCTTGCGTCATTACCCTGCAGGTAACACCCATGGAAATCCGCCATTTCCGCTACTTCCTCTGCGTCGCCCGCCACGGCCATTTCACCCGTGCCGCTGAACAGCTGGGCATCGCCCCGCCCACGCTCAGCCGGCAGATTCAGGACATGGAGCGCGAACTGGGCGTGCGCCTGTTCGAGCGCAACCAGCGCGAGGTCAACCTCACCGCAGCGGGCCAGGCGCTTTTGATCGAGGCCGAACATGCCGTGCGCCAGTTCGATGCTGCACAACTGGGCGCGCAACGGGCCGCTCGAGGCGAAAGCGGGCGCATCGAACTGGGCTATGTGGCTTCGGCCGCGTACTCGGGCATGCTCCAGCAGCAAGTCAGCCGCTACAGCGAAACCTGCCCCGGCGTACGCCTGAACATTCGCGAACTGCCCATGGCCGAACTGCCCGGTATGGTCCGCGACGGCCTGCTTGACCTTGCCTATGTGCGCTCGCCGATGGAGCTGCCCGAGGAACTCGAAGCCATCGCCTTGCACCAGGAAGGTTTCGTCCTCGCCTTGCCCGCCAGCTCACGGATAAATGAAGTGCCGCAGATCCCCGCCTCGCGCCTGGCCAATGAAACCTTCATCCTGCCCGAACAGATCTCCGGCACGCTGGAGGTGGCCGCACAAGGTGGTTTCGTCCCGAGGCTCGGCCCTCAGCCGGGCAGCCTGGTGGCAGTGATCACCCTGGTGTCACTCGGCCAAGGCATCGCAGTGGTGCCGGAATCGGTGGTGCAGCGCATCAGCCTGCCGCAGGTGCACTACCGGCGTATTGTCGACTGCCAGGCCAGCTCGTGGCTTAGCCTGATCTACCGGCGCTTCGAGAAAGCGCCAGCGGCAATCAGATACATCAAGATGATGAAAGGCTGAAAAAACAAAGGGCACCCATCCACTGGTGCCCTTTGCCCTACCGCCAGGTGAACTCAATCACCCCATCGAACGCACCCCCACAGGTTGCGCATTGCCCCGCGTGGTCACGATCCCCAGGAAGGAAATCACGATCGCCAGGCCCAATGTCGAGCTCACCTCTGCCCGGTGTTCAGGCGTGAACATCATGACCGCCAGTGCCCCGCCAATGAACAGGATCACCGCCCAGGTCAGGTACGGGAACAGCCACATGCGGAACTTCAGCTCGGTGTTTTCCCGCTCCAGGCGACGGCGCATGCGCAGCTGCGAAATGGCGATGACCATGTACACCAGCAAGGCAATGGCGCCGGAGCTGGCCAGCAGGAACTCGAACACGCCCTTCGGCGCGACGTAGTTGAGGATGGCAATGGCCGCGCCGATCAACGTGCTGCCGAATACAGCAGCGCGTGGCACACCGACCTTGGAGGTCTTGTTGAGCATGGCCGGTGCGTCACCGCGCTTGGCCAGCGAGTACATCATCCGCGAGGCAATGTAGATCGAAGAGTTCATGCAGCTGGTCACTGCCACCAGCACCACCAGGTCGACCATGAAGGCCGCGTTGGGGATGTTCATGATCTCCAGCGCACGCTGGTAAGAGCCCACCACCGCCAGCTGCGGGTCGTTCCACGGCACCACCGAAATGATCACGAAGATCGACAGGATGTAGAAGGTACTGATGCGCCAGATCACCGAGCGAGTGGCCTTGGCGATGTTGCGCGACGGGTCGCTCGATTCGGACGCGGCGATGGTCACCGCTTCGGTGCCGATGAAGCTGAACATCACGGTGATGAACGCACCAACCACGGCCGACCAGCCCTTCGGCGCGAAGCCGCCGTGCTCGGCCATCAAGCTGCTCAGGCCACTGACCTCGCGGTTGGGCAGCCAGCCCATAAGTGCGGCGAAACCCAGGCCGATGAAACCGAGAATGGCCGTGACCTTGAGAATGGCGAACCAGAACTCGAACTCACCGTACTTGGCCACGCTGAACAGGTTGGTACCAGCCAGCAGCAGCACCGAAGCCAGGGCGAATATCCAGCTGTCCACCTGCGGGAACCAGGCGTTCAGCACATGCCCGGCGGCCAGCGCTTCGATCGGGATTACCAGTACCCAGAACCACCAGTACAGCCAACCGATGGTGTAGCCGGCCCAGCGGCCGATGGCCTGCTCGGCGTAGGTGGAAAACGATCCGGTGTCCGGGTGTGCCACGGCCATTTCGCCGAGCATGCGCATGACCAGTACCACCAAGGTCCCGGCCACGAAATAGGAAATTATGGTAGCTGGCCCGGCTGCCGCGATGGCGTGGCCAGAGCCGACGAAAAGTCCGGCGCCGATGATGCCGGCGATGGACAGCATCGTTACGTGACGTGGCTTGAAACCTTGTGCAAGGTTGCCATCAGATCCCACGGTGTTCATTGATGTTGTTCTCTTTTTACTGACACAAGGATGGACGGGCAGGTGTAGGCGAAAATATCTCCTTTGAAATCAATAAGTCGACACGTTACTCGCGCTCTGTTGTTGATATTTGGCACGCGTCACAGAGCAACGTGTCAGTGCAGGTCGGGCTTCATTTAAGCCCCGCAGGGCTGTGGGAAATTACACGAGAACGCCCCGGAACTGTTCGATCACGACAGGGCATCCCCATTAACGTCAGAAGTCGCGAATGGCATACCCGATCCCGTCACCAGGCCGTCTGGAGCTTTTGTTTTTCATTTGGGTGTGTTGTGGCTGTACGGGCCCTTTCGCGGGCTCGCCCGCTCCCACAGTTACTCCACGCCCCTCAAACCTGTGGTGTACCTGTGGGAGCGGGCAAGCCCGCGAAAGGGCCGGTGCAGCCATCACCACTTTCTGCCAGCCACAAAAAAGCCCCGGTCTCCCGGGGCCTTTGTTGCCAGGCGTCTGCCTACGCCTGCCCGGTACGCTCGAAGCACCGGACTAGCAACAGGAATCGCGAAAGGGCCCTATGCCTCAACGCACCAGGCAAGGCCGCTTGTTATCGAAGCTCCACCCCGGAATCAGGAACTGCATTGCCACGCTGTCATCCCGCGCGCCCAACCCCATGTTGCGGTAGCACTCATGCGCCTTGGCCAACTGGTCTTCATCCAGCTCCACCCCAAGCCCCGGCCGCGCCGGCACGTGCACATGCCCGTCGACGATGCGCAGTGGCTCGCGGGTCAGGCGCTGACCGTCCTGCCAGATCCAGTGGGTGTCGATCGCAGTGATTTCCCCCGGCGCCGCAGCCGCCACCTGGGTGAACATTGCCAGCGAGATATCGAAGTGGTTGTTGGAATGCGAACCCCAGGTCAGCCCCCAGTCGTTGCACATCTGCGCCACCCGTACCGAACCCTGCAAGGTCCAGAAGTGCGGGTCGGCCAGCGGAATGTCCACCGACTGCAACTGGATCGCATGGCCCATCTGCCGCCAGTCGGTAGCGATCATGTTGGTGGCGGTGGGCAGGCCGGTGGCGCGGCGGAACTCGGCCATCACCTCACGGCCCGAGTAGCCGTTCTCGGCACCGCACGGGTCTTCGGCGTAGGCCAGCACATCGTGCTTGTCGCGGCACAGGGCAATGGCCTCCTTCAATGACCAGGCACCATTCGGGTCGAGGGTGATGCGGGCTTCGGGGAAGCGCTCGGCCAGCGCCGTTACCGCTTCCATCTCCTCCTCGCCGCGCAACACCCCGCCCTTGAGCTTGAAGTCGCTGAAGCCATAGCGCGCCTTGGCGGCCTCGGCCAGGCGCACCACCGCGTCCGGGGTCAGGGCCTTTTCGTGGCGCAGGCGGAACCAGTCATCCTCGGCATCGGCTTCGTTGCGGTAAGCAAGGTCGGTCTGCTGGCGGTCGCCGATGTAGAACAGGTAACCGAGCATCTTCACCGCCTCGCGCTGCTGCCCCTCGCCCAGCAGTGCCGCCATCGGCACGTTCAGGTGCTGGCCGAGCAGGTCGAGCAGCGCCGACTCGATGGCCGTCACCGCATGCACGGTGATGCGCAGGTCGAAGGTCTGCAGGCCGCGACCAGCCGAGTCACGGTTGGCGAAGGTCTGGCGCATGGCATTGAGCACGCGCTGGTAATGGCCGATCGGCTGGCCGACCACCAGACTGCGGGCGTCCTCCAGTGTCTGGCGGATCTTCTCGCCGCCGGGCACCTCGCCCAACCCGGTATTGCCGGCGCTGTCACGCAGCACCACTACGTTGCGGGTGAAGAACGGGCCATGGGCACCACTGAGGTTGAGCAGCATGCTGTCGTGCCCGGCGACGGGGATCACGCGCAGATCAGTGACCACGGGGGTGCTGGTGTGAAGGGTCTGCATGTTCATGGTTGTTGTCTCGCAGTCATCAATGGCTCTGACCCAGGGCCGAAGGGGCCTTGAGGTCATCGGAAGGGACGCCCTTTGGGCGAGTGCGTACGAAGAAGATGGCAATGGCCGCCAGCACCGAGGTCACCGCCAGGCCGTACAGGCCGCCCTGGATCGAACCGGTCTGCTGCTCCAGCAGGCCGAAGGTGGTGGGGGCGACGAAGCCGCCGAGGTTGCCGACCGAGTTGATCAACGCGATCACCGCTGCGGCGATGCGGGCATCCAGGTAGCCCTGCGGGATCGGCCAGAACAGTGACGACGCCGACTTGAAACCGATGGCCGCGAAGCACACCGCGACAAAGGCGAACACCGGCCCACCCGTGGTGGACATGAACATGCCGATGGCAGCGATCACCAGCGCACCTGCGACCCAGGCCTGCTGGAACTTCCAGCGCGCCGAGCCGGCGGCGAAGGCATACATGGCCAGGATCGAGATCAGCCACGGGATCGAGTTGAAGAAGCCGACCTGCAGGTCGCTGAGGTCACCCATGCGCTTGATGATGCTCGGCAGCCAGAAGGTCGCGGCGTAGATGGTCAGCTGGATGCAGAAGTAGATCAGGCAGAACAGCAGGATCTGGCGGTCCTTGAGCAGGCTCCAGGCCGATGGCCTGACCGCGCCGACCGCTTCGCGCTCAAGTTGCTCGCGATCGATGGCGGCCACCAGTGCTTCCTGCTCGGCCTGGCTCAGCCACTTGGCGTCCTGCGGCCTGGAGTCGAGCCAGAAGAACACGAAGAAGCACAGCGTCACCGAGGCCATGCCTTCGATGAACAGCATCCACTGCCAGCCATGCATGCCCAGGCCCTGGATCTGCATCAGCGCGCCGGCCAGCGGCCCGGAAATCAGCGACGCCAATGCCGAGCCGCTGAGGAAGATGGCAATCGCCTTGCCACGCTCGGCGGCCGGCAGCCAGCGGGTGAAGTAGTAGATCACCCCGGGGAAGAAGCCCGCTTCGGCAACCCCCAGCAGAAAGCGCAGCACGTAGAACTGGGTTTCGTTCTGCACGAAGGCCATGGCCGTGGCCACCACCCCCCAGGTGAACATGATGCGGGTCAGCCACAGCCTTGCGCCGACCTTCTGCAGCAGCATGTTCGAGGGCACTTCGAACAACGCGTAGCCAATGAAGAACAGGCCGGCGCCAAAGCCATAGGCCGCGGCGCTGATGCCCAGGTCGCTTTCCAGATGGGGGCGGACGAAGCCGATGTTGACGCGGTCCAGGTAGTTGACGATGAACATGATGACGAACAGCGGCAGGACGTGGCGCTTGACCTTGGCCACGGCGCTGGCCAGGGCGTCGCCTTCATTCCGGGCAGACGGAGCGAGGGTATCGTTCACTTGCGGATCTCCCACTAATTGTTTTTGTGCGGGTCGAGGTTGTCTGACATGGCAGTGGGGAGGAGCATATGCGCAGCGAAGTTGTACGACAAGATCAACAACATCGGCAAAATCACAAAATACAAGCTGAAGAAAAGCCTATATGCGCCGATCTTGCAAAAATATACAAACTACTCGCTTGCTTGACCGCAGGAAAAATCGGCAAAAAATATTTTTATCGATTAACTTGTCGTACAAGTACAACAACAATCGGATCACACCATGGCCACCGAACAAGCCCACAAACGCGGCCACAGCCGTGCCCATGACCTGGTCTCCAGCCTGACCCAACAGATCTTGCTGGGTACCTTCAAGCCAGGCGACAAGTTGCCCTCGGAAAACAGCTTGGTGCGCGAGCATGGGGTCAGCCGCACCGTGGTCCGCGAGGCCCTGTCGAAATTGCAGGCCTCGGGGCTGGTGGAGCCACGCCACGGTATCGGTACGTTCGTGATGGAGCGCCAGGCCCAGGCCGGCCTGCGCATCGCTGCGGAAAGCGCGGCGAATGTGCGCGACCTGCTGGAGCTGCGCATCGGCCTGGAAGGCCAGGCCGCCGCCTTGGCCGCGCTACGTCGTGATGAGGGGCACCTGAGGCGCATGCGCCAGGCGCTGGATGACTACCAGGACCTGGCCGCCGCTGGCGACAGCTGCATCGAGGCCGACCGGCGCTTTCACCTGTTGATTGCCGAGGCCACTGGCAACCTGTACTTCACTGAAATGCTGTTGCAGCTGGGCAACGGCCTGATCCCGCGCAACCGCATGGCCCTGGCCGAACGCAGCGGGGCGAAGCTGGCGCGGCAGGCGTACCTGGCCAACCTCGAGCATGAGGCGATCCTCAATGCCATCCGCCGGCAGGATCCGGACGCGGCGCGGGCAGCGGTGTGCCTGCACCTGTCCAATAGCCGCGACCGACTACTGCCCGAACAGGCCTGACACGATCCCCTGTAGGAGCGGCCTTGTGTCGCGAAAGGGCTGCACAGCAGCCCCTCGATTTCAGCTACAGAATTGCAGGCCGGGGGCCGCTTTGCGGCCCTTTCGCGACACAAGGCCGCTCCTACAAAGAGAACCGCATCAGGCCCTGTTACCAGGTCAGGCAGATCTTACCGAAATGCCGGTTGCTCTCCTGATAACGGAACGCCTCGACGATCTGCTCCAGCTCGAAATGCTTGTCCACCACCGGCCGCAGGCCGTTGGCATCGATCGCCCGCACCATCGCCTGCTGCTGGGCGCGGCTGCCCACCAGCACGCCTTGCAGGCGTATCTGCCGCACCAGCGCCTGCACCAGCGGCAATTGCCCGGCCACGCCGGTGAGGATGCCGATCAACGACACATGCCCACCAATGCGCGCGGCGATCATCGATTGCTCCAGCGTCGCCGGGCCACCCACTTCGATCACATGATCGACGCCGCGGTTGCCGGTCAGCTCGCGCACTTTCTCACCCCACGCCGGAGTGCTCTTGTAGTTGATCAGATGGTCGGCACCCAGGGCCTTCAGGCGCTCCAGCTTGGCATCGCTGGACGAGGTGGCGATCACCGTCGCGCCGGCCAGCTTGGCAAACTGCAGGGCGAAGATCGACACACCGCCGGTGCCCTGCACCAGCACCGTATCGCCGGGCTTGAGGTGGTCGTCGCACATCAGCGCGCGCCAAGCCGTGAGACCGGCCGTGGTCAGCGTGGCAGCTTCTGCATGGCTGAAGCCCTTGGGCGCCAGGGTGAAGGCGGTGGCGCGAGCGGTGACCTGTTCACGGGCGTAACCATCGATACCGTCGCCGGGCACCTTGGCGAAGCCTTCCACATTTGCCTGGCCGTCGAGCCAGTCGGGGAAAAAGGTACTGACCACATTGTCGCCGACCTGAAACTCGGTGACGCCGCTCCCCACCGCGACCACTTCGCCAGCGCCATCGGCCATGGGGATGCGCCGCTCGCTCGGGCCCCACATGCCGCTGACAACGGCGAAATCGTGGTAGTTGAGAGAGCTGGCGTGCAGGCGCACGGTGATCTCGCCGGCCTCGGGTGAAGAGGCCTCGCAGGTGCCGACCTCGACCTTGTCGTAGCCGCCGCCGGGTTTTACGTAGATGGCCTTGCTGGTCATGGATAGGTCTCCGTTCAGGGAAAAGATTGGGGTTCAGCATAGACAGGTCCGGCCCTATCGCCGGCAAGCAAGCTCCCACAGGTATTACACAAGTCTCAGCTCTAGTGGTGTCCCTGTGGGAGCTGGCTTGCCGGCGATAGGGCCCACATTCCCAACACAAGATTCAGCCCAGCATCACCTTCAGCGCCCGGCAATCGGCCGCATGCCAATCCACCAGCTCCGGCCACGGATTGTCCGGCAGGTTCACCAGCACCGTGCGCGCCCCTGCGGCACGCCCACAGTCCAAATCAAACCGGTAATCCCCCACCATCACCAACTCACCCGGTGTCACACCCCAGGCATTGGCAATCTTCAGCAGCCCATCCGGGCTTGGCTTGGGCGCCGCTTCGTCACGCCCCAGAATGTGCTCCACCGGGAAGCAGTCCGCCAGGCCGATGGCCTCCAGCGTCACATGCGCCAACTCACGGGCATTGCGGGTCAGAATGCCCAGCCGGCAACCACGCTGGGCCAGTTCGCGCACCAGTTCCACCGCCCCGGTGGCCGCCGTGGAAGCAATCGCCAGGTCACGCTCGTGCTCCAGCAGCCAGGCATGCTTGGCCGCCGCCTCGTCCGCCGGCAAGGCTGCCAGGTGGGTGAGGATGTCGTGCTCGGCCGGGATATCCAGCGCTACGCGGATGGCGGCAAAATCGTGCACGGCCACGGTCAGGGTGCCGTCCATGTCGAACACCCAGTTGCGCACCTCGCCCAGGCTCATGCCCAGTCCTTGCGATGGCGAATCAGGCCTTCCTGGCACGACGACGCCACCAGTTGCCCGGCCTGGTTGAAAATGCTGCCGCGGCAGAAGCCACGGGCATTGCCCGCCCAGGGGCTGTCGGTGGCATACAGCAGCCACTCGTCGGCACGCAGGTTGCCATGGAACCACAGCGAATGGTCGAGGCTGGCGATCTGCATGTCACGCTGCCACACCGATTTGCCATGGGGCAGCAACGAAGTGGTCAGCAGGCCGAAGTCCGAGGCGTAGGCCAGCAGGTATTTGTGCAGGGCGGGGATATCGGGCAGGTTGCCGTCGGCGCGGAACCAGGCGTACTTCACCGGGTCGCCAGCCTGTGGGTTGAATGGGTCGCGCTCGGTGACCGGGCGAATCTCGATCGGCTTGGCGCACAGCACCTTGTCGCGAATGCGCTCGGGCAACTGGTCAGCCATGGCCCGGGCCAGCTCGACTTCAGTGGGCAGGTTCTCCGGGCCGACCACATCGGGCATCTGCGCCTGGTGCTCGAAGCCTTCCTCGTCGTACTGGAACGAGGCGCTGCAGGTGAAGATTGGCTGGCCCTTCTGAATAGCCGTCACCCGCCGGGTGCTGAAGCTGCCACCATCGCGCACGCGGTCCACCGAATACACCACCGGCAGGCTGGCATCGCCAGGGCGCAGGAAGTAGCCGTGCAACGAATGCACATGGCGTGCATCCTCGACCGTCTGGCTGGCCGCCGACAACGATTGGCCCAGTACCTGCCCGCCGTACAGCTGGCGAAAGCCCAGGTCCTGGCTGCGGCCACGGAACAGGTTCTCCTCGATGGACTCGAGGCTCAACAGGTCGACAAGGTCGTCCAACACATGACTCATCGGGGGTTCTCCGTAGGAGCGAGTCTTGCTCGCGATGCACCGCCCAGGCGGCGCTCGATCTCATAGGCGCTGAACATCTTGCGGCAAGCGCCCTCCATTAGGGGAATGATACAGGGTTTGTCATTCGCGCCGGGCATGGCCATGCATTCAGGCGCGCAGGGTACGCTCCCAGTGAGCACGATCGATGCGGTACAGCACATGCGGGCGCAGCGGATGGCCCACGGGCAGGCGCGGGTGTTCGAAACTGCCATTCAGGTCCTGCTGCATACCGATGGCCTGCATGACCTTCTGCGAGGGCAGGTTGCTCTCGCTAGTGAACGACACCACTTCCTCCAGGCGCAATTGGGCGAAAGCACAGCGCAGGCATGTCCACGCCGCCTCGCTGGCGAAACCCAGGCCCCAGTGGCGGCGTGCCAGGCGCCAGCCGATCTCCACCGCCGGCGCAAAATCGGCATCGAAGCCCACGTGCAGCAACCCGGTCATGCCGATGAAGGCACCACTGTCCTTGCGCTCTAGAGCCCACAGACCAAAGCCGTACTCATTGAAATGCCCGCGCACGCGGCCGATCAGCGCGGCTGCCTCCAGGCGTGTCAGCGGCGCCGGGAAGTAGCGCATCACCTGCGGGTCGGCACACAGGGCGGCGAACTCGCGCAGGTCGTCGTCGTGCCATTGGCGCAGTACCAGCCGCGCGCTTTCCAGTTGCAGGATAGGGGTCATCGGGCGTGCTCCGGTTTTACCGTCTTGCAGTTTACAGCGTAGGCGCGGGTGCAGGTTTCACCCAACCGGCGCGCCCGAATGCAATTTTCACACGCCCTTCACCGCCCCCCGACAGGCCAGTTGGCAGGATGCCAGCCAACACCGCCGCGCCAGCCGCGACCATGCCAACGGAGCAACGCATGCTATCGAGCAACACCCTTGGACACCCTGCCATCCACGCCCGGCGCAAGCGACGCCTGACCCGCAAAGCCCTCGGTGCCGCCCTTGGCCTGTGCATGGTCGTGGCGGCGTTGAGCACCTGGCTGGCGACGAGGACGCACATCGTGGACCTTGGCAACGAACGACAATTGAGTGACAGCGGCCTGCTGCAGGACTGGGCCGACGGTGCGGTGATCGTGATGATCCGCCACGCCGAGCGCTGCGACAGCGCCCCCGGCCCGTGCCTGGACGACCCCACCGGCATAACCGTGGCCGGCAGCCAGGCTGCCGGGCGTGTTGGCCAAGGGATGCACCAGCTGGGCCTTAACAACGCCGATATGCTCAGCAGCCCGAAACTGCGCACACGGCAAACCGCGCATTTCATCCTTGGCCAGGCGGTGGCCAGTGAGGGCTGGCTGGAAAGCTGTGACAGCCAGTTCGCCAGCGAAGCGCTGGCACACAAACGACCGGGGCATAACCTGGTGCTGGTGACCCACAACGGCTGCATCGACCATTTTGCCCGCCAGCAGAAAGTTGCGGGGGGCGAGCGTGAGAGCGGCTATGCCAGTGCGCTGTTCGTTTCGGTGGATGGCAATGGCAAGACACGCATCCTCGGCCGCCTGAACGAGCCGGACTGGCAGCGGGTGCTGGCTAGTACCACGAAATAACACGCCAATCGTCCAGGTTGTCGCTACTCCGTGCAGGAGCAGCCTTGTGCTGCGAAGAGGCCATAGCCGCAACAGAACATTGTCCTGCATGCCGGCCCTTTCGCAGCACAAGGCTGCTCCTACACGTGATCGGCCAGCAAGCTCATGGCAAGATCAGCACTGGCCCCGATTGCGACCCCACCCATGCCGTTGCCGCTGATCTACCACGAAGACTACAGCCCGGAGTTCCCTGCCGAACACCGCTTCCCCATGGACAAGTTCCGCCTGCTGCACGACCACTTGATCGACAGCGGGCTGACCACAGACCAAGCCCTGCTGCGCCCGGACATCTGTCCCAACGACATCCTCGCCCTGGCCCACGACCGCAGCTACATCGAGCGCTACATGAACGGCGACCTGTCACGCGAGGACCAGCGCCGCCTCGGCCTGCCCTGGAGCGAGGCCCTGGCCCGGCGTACCGTGCGCGCCGTAGGCGGCTCCCTGCTGAGCGCCGAGATGGCGCTGCAGCACGGCATCGCCTGCCACCTTGCCGGCGGCACCCACCACGCCCATTACGACCACCCTGCCGGCTTCTGCATCTTCAACGACCTCGCCGTGATCAGCCGCTACCTGCTGGAGGCTGGCCGGGTACACCGGGTGCTGATCTTCGACTGCGATGTGCATCAGGGTGACGGCACCGCGCGCATCCTGCACGACACACCAGACGCCATCACCGTCTCGCTGCACTGCGAACAGAACTTCCCGGCGCGCAAGGCGCAAAGCGATTGGGACATCCCCCTGCCCCGCGGCATGGGCGACATGGCCTACCTGAAGGTGGTGGACGACGCCCTCAACTACCTGCTGCCACTCTATCGACCCGACCTGGTGCTGTACGACGCCGGGGTCGATGTGCACAAGGACGACGCCCTGGGCTATCTGCAACTGACCGATGCAGGCGTTGCCGCCCGTGACGAAGCGGTGCTGCGCCACTGCCTGGGCCGCGACATCCCGGTGGTGGGCGTGATCGGCGGTGGCTACAGCAAGGACCGCGCAGCCCTGGCCAGGCGCCATGGCATCCTTCATCACAGCGCGGCACGCGTCATCGGTTGTTCACAATGACTGTGGAACCGCTTGTGGATAACCTGCGGGAAAGGCGCTGCAGCCCTTTACAGGCAAGGCCTGCAAAGCTCTGATCATTTTTTGAGCAGTGCTTCCACAGGCCGCGCTGCGCTAGAATGCGCCTCTTTTCCACAGCCTGCTGCCCACCATGCCTGATCTGAGCCCCGCCTCCCCTCCCCTCGCAGTCGTCATCGGCGGCGGCCCAGCCGGCCTGATGGCCGCCGAAGCACTGGCCCAGGCGGGCCTGGCGGTCGAGGTGTTCGATGCCATGCCTTCGGTGGGTCGCAAGTTCCTGCTGGCGGGTGTCGGTGGCATGAACATCACCCATTCCGAGCCCTACCCGGCGTTCGTCAGCCGGTATGCCGAGCGCCAGGGCGAAATCGCCGCGCTGCTGCACGACTTCGATGCCGACGCCTTGCGCCAGTGGATTCACGGCCTGGGCATCGAAACCTTCGTCGGCACCTCGGGCCGGGTGTTCCCCACCGACATGAAAGCCGCGCCACTACTGCGCGCCTGGCTCAAGCGCCTGCGCGACAGCGGAGTAGTTATCCACACCCGTCACCGCTGGTTGGGCTGGAATGCCGAGGGTGCATTGCGGATTGCTTATCCACAAGGCGAGCGGCTGGTGAAGGCCGCCGTGGTGGTGCTGGCGCTGGGTGGCGGCAGCTGGGCGCGACTGGGCTCGGACGGTAGTTGGCAGCCGCTGCTGGCCGAACGGGCTGTGGATATCTCGCCCTTGCAGCCCAGCAACTGCGGTTTTGAAGTGGCAGGCTGGAGCGCGCTGCTCAAGGACAAGTTCGCCGGTGCGCCGTTGAAGAACATTGCCCTTAGCGTTCCCGGCAGCGTGCCGCGCAAGGGCGAGTTCATCCTCACCGCGCAGGGTGTGGAAGGCAGCCTGGTGTATGCATGGTCAGCGCCGGTGCGCGAGGCCATCAACCGTGAGGGCCACGGGGTGTTGCTGCTCGACCTGGTGCCGGACAAGCCTGTGGACAAGATTGCCCAGGCGCTGGCCAAACCACGGGGTTCGCGCTCCATGGCCAAGCACCTGCACAGCCAGCTGGGTATCGATGGGGTCAAGGCTGCGCTGCTGCGCGAGCTGACCGATCAAGCGACCTTTGCCAACCCTGATGCCTTGGCGAAAGCGATCAAGGCCTTGCCGATAACACTGATACGCACGCGGCCGCTGGATGAAGCGATCAGCAGCGCGGGTGGGGTGCGTTTCGAGGGGCTGGATGAAGGCTTGATGGTCAAGGGCATGCCGGGGGTGTTCTGTGCCGGCGAGATGCTGGACTGGGAGGCGCCGACTGGGGGGTATCTGCTGACAGCGTGCTTTGCCAGCGGCTTGCGCGCCGGACGGGCGGCGGCGAATTGGGTTATGCGGGTTTCCTGACAGATTGTCGGGGCTGCTTTGCAACCCATCGCCGGCAAACCAGCTCCCACAGGTACAGCAGTGGCCTTGAGAGCAGCGCAGTAACTGTGGGAGCCGGCTTGCCGGCGATGAGGCCAGGTCAGGCAATCAAGGCTTACGCTTGCGCGCCCCACCATTGAAGCTCGGCACCTTGCGCACTGCCTTCACCGCCGGCTCCGCACTGCCTGATTCAGCACTGTCCATCCAGCGCCCCAAGCCGCGCTTGGCGCTGTTTTCCTTCGGCTTCTTGGGCTTCTTCGGCTTCTTGATCACCTGGCCACTGGCGTCGGTCATCGGCACCCGGTGGTCAGGGATGAAGTCCGGCTCTTCATGACGCGGCAGGGTCTGCCGGGTCAGCACTTCGATCGCCGCCAGCAGCTGCACTTCATCGGCACACACCAGCGAGATCGCCTCGCCCTTGTTGCCCGCCCGCCCGGTACGCCCGATGCGGTGCACGTAATCCTCGGCAACGATCGGCAGGTCAAGGTTGACCACCAGCGGCAAGTCATCGATATCCAGGCCGCGGGCCGCCACATCGGTCGCCACAAGCACCTGGATTTCGCGGGCCTTGAAGCTGTCCAGCGCGCGCTGGCGAGTGGCCTGCGGGCGGTCACCGTGGATACCGTCGGCATTCACACCCTCGGCCAGCAAGCGCTCCACCAGTTGATCGACGCCATTACGGGTCTTGGCGAACACCAGCACCTGCTTCCAGCGCTGCTTGCGCAGCAGGTGGCAGAACAGGTCGACCTTGCGTTTTTTATCCACAGGCACCAGCCACTGCTTGACGCTGGTGGCCGTGGCATTGCGCGGGCTGACTTCGATGCTCAGCGGGTCGTTCAGGGCCAGCCCCGCCAGCATGCGGATCTGCTCGGAAAAAGTGGCGGAGAACAGCAACGTCTGGCGCTTGCGTGGCAGCGCGGCGTACACCGACTGCAGCTCTTCGGCAAAGCCCAGGTCGAGCATGCGGTCGGCTTCGTCCAGCACCAGGGTCTGCACCTGGTTGAACTTCACGGCGTTCTGCCGGAACAGGTCGAGCAAGCGCCCCGGGGTGGCCACCAGCAGGTCGACGCCACGGCGCAGGCGCATCATCTGCGGGTTGATGCTGACCCCGCCATACACCGCGTAGGTGCTCAGCGGCAGGTTCTCGGCGTACTCGCGCACGTTGTTGTGCACCTGCTCGGCCAGCTCACGAGTGGGCACCAGCACCAGCGCGCGGATCGAGTTGCTGGCCACCTTTTCGCCTTCCAGCGCCAGGCGCTGCAGCACAGGCAGGGCAAAGCCCGCGGTCTTGCCGGTGCCGGTCTGGGCCGCGGCCATCAGGTCGCGGCCGGCCAGCACGGCGGGGATGGCCTTGGCCTGCACCGGGGTCGGGGTGGTGTAGTCCAGTTGCTGCAGGGTGCGCAGCAACGGTTCGATCAGGCCGAGTTTGGCGAAATTCATGGCAATACCGTCAGGGGGTTCAGCGAAGGCGGCAAGTTTACCGCATCACCCCTGCCTACTTGCAGATTTCGCCTTTCAACGGCTGCGCCGGCTCAGGTGCCTTGCGCCACTGCGGCAGGCCGATCAGCACCACCGCGCCAATGATCACCGCCATCGCCACACATTCTTCGGCACCAATCTGCTCACCGGCAAAGACGATGCCCAGCAGCACGGCCACCGCTGGGTTGACGTAGGCATAGCTGGTGGCAGCTGCGGGGCGCACGTGCTTGAGCAAGTACATGTAGGCACTGAACGCCAGGATCGAACCGAAGAACACCAGGTAGGCCAGTGCCCCCCAGCCGGCAGCGGTCGGCATCTGCGTCATGCGCTCGCCAGACAGCGCGCTGCCGAGCAGCAACACAGCGCCACCAACGAGCATTTCCGCGGCGCTGGCCATGGGCCCCTGGGGCAGCGGCAAGGTCTTGCTCCACACCGAGCCGAACGCCCACGACGCCGCCGCAAAGATGATCAGCGCTGCGCCAATCGGGCTTGCCTGAAGGTTGGAGCCCAGGTTCAGCAGGCCGATACCCACCAACCCGAGGGCGATCCCCGCCCACTCCAGCTTCGAATTGCGGTGCCCGAACAGCAGGCCGAACAGCAACGTGAACAGCGGCACCGTCGCCACCGCCAGCGCAGCGACGCCAGAGGCCACACCGGCATGCTCGGCCACGGTCACGCCACCGTTACCACAGCTGAGCAGCAGGAAACCAATCGCCCCCGCAGCCCGCCACTGCGGCCAGGTCGGTGCCGGCACACCGCGCCAGCGCAAGAAGCCATACAGCAGGCCCCCGGCAATCAGGAAGCGCACCCCGGCCATGAGCATCGGTGGCCAGCTCTCGACGCCTATGCGAATGAACAGGTAGGTGGAGCCCCAGACCAGGTACAAAGCCAGGAAAGCGCCAATGAGCAACAACGGGAAGCGACGGGAGGCAGGCATGGGAAACACTCGAAATCCGTTTACGGGTGGCTTAGTTTAGAAAGGCCACCGTGTAAACTTAAGTTACAAAACAGCTTTAAATTACCCGAACACTTTGCATTGCATGGTTATTCGGATGCTTTTCAATCGAATCGAAACCAGGCAGGAATAACCCATGGACAAGTACGACCGCATGCTGCTCGCCGCCCTGCTCGACAATGGCCGCGCCACCTTCGCGCAACTGGCGCGCCAGGTGAACCTGTCGGCGCCGGCGGTGGCCGAGCGGGTGGCCAAGCTCGAGGCCAGCGGGGTTATCACCGGCTACCAGGCCAAGGTCGACATGAGCAAGATCGGCCTGCCGATCCAGTGCGTGATCGAACTGCGCCTGGCCAGCCACGGCAACCAGCAGGCCTACGAAGCGTTGACCCAGATCCCCCAATTGACCGAATGCCACCGGGTAACCGGCGACCCCTGCGTCATCATGCAGGCAGCGGTGGGTTCGATGCCGGAGCTTGAAGAGCTGATCAACCGGGTCGCGCAGTTCGGCTTCAGCAAGACCTCGATCATTCTCTCCAGCGCTGTGGAGCGGCGGGTGCCGCTGGCGCAACTGGAGAAGAAGCCCTAACAGAACCTGGCCAGGGTTTCACGAACCTTGGCGGCCGGGGTTTTCTGCAGGCGGCAGAGCAGGTCGTGCGAGAGTTGCTGTACACCATGGCCCTGGCGCAGCACACCAGCCAGGTGTTGCAGCAGGTTGGCGGCCATTTCGGCATCGGCCATGGCCCGGTGCGCGGTACCGGTATCCGGCAGCCCGGCCCAGCGGGTCAGGGTGCCCAGTTTGTGGTTCGGTGCCGCCGGCAACAGGCGCCGTGACAGCAGCAAGGAGCAGGCGAAGGCCTGGCTGCGGCTACGGCCGATGCGGCCCAGTTCGTAGTCCCAGAACTTCTGGTCGAAGGCGGCATTGTGTGCCAGCAACGGGGTGCCATCAACGAACTCGGCCACTTCGTTCATCACCTTGTCCACCGGCGGCGCACTGCGCAGCATGGCGGTGGTGATACCAGTGAGCCCGGCGACGAATGCCGGTACCGGCACACCCGCGTTCATCAGGCTCTGGTAGCGCTCGACGATGCGCCCGCCCTCCAGCATCACCACCGCCACCTCGGTGGCGCGGCAGCCGGCGCCGGGGCTGATGCCGGTGGTTTCAAAGTCGATGACAGCGATACGTTCCATGCAGGGGCCTCAGTGTTTGAGCAACAGCGCACCCTCGATGGGCACATAACGGGTGGCGGCACGGATCAGCGACAGTGCGGTAAGCCCGGGCACACCATACACCACTGCCTCGGTGCCATGGCGCTGTATCACCCGCTCCAGCAGCAGGTCGAAATCGCCATCGCCGGAGGCCAGTACCACTTGGTCGACGCGGCTGGCGGCGTCGATCACATCCAGGGTAATACCCACATCCCAGTCACCTTTGGCCGAGCCATCGCTGCGCTGGATGAAGGGTTTGAGGCGCACATCGAAACCGAGGTTGCGCAGGATCTGCTGGAACTGTTGCTGTTTGCTGTCGCCACGGTCGATGGCATAGGCCACGGCCTCGACGATCTGACCTTCGCTGCTGACATCGGCCCACAGGGCGGTGTAGTTGAAATGGCAGCCGTGGGCCTGGCGCACGGTGTAGTAGAGGTTCTGCACATCGGCGAACAGCGCGATCTTTTTCACCTTGGAACCCCTTGGTCGGCCTGGAATGCTGGGGGCTGCATTGCAGCCCTTTCGCGACACAAGGCCGCTCCTACAGGGGTTCGCGTACCCTTGTAGGAGCGGCCTTGTGTCGCGAAAGGGGCGCAAAGCGCCCCCAAAATTGCCAGCAGTATGCCAGACCTGTCAGACGTACGAATCGTCGTCCGAGAAGAACCCGCCATCATCGCTGCCATAATCGCTGTCGGCATAACCACCCTGGTCGCTGCCCCAACCACTGTTGTCAGCCACCTGCTGCTGCGCCCCCGAGTCGTTCCAGCCACCGCTGTCGCTGGCCGGCGCCGGCTCTTCCTTGATCACCTCTACCACCTCCTCCGGCTGCGAGTTGTGGTTGAACAGGCTGCTGATGCCCTGCGCCAGCAACACACCACCCGCCACACCGGCCGCAGTCTGCATCGCGCCGCCGAGGAAGCTGCTGGCACCACTGCGGGCCGGCGCAGCGCCAAAGCCAGGCTGCTGCGCTTGTGGCTGGGAGAAGCCCGACGCCGACGGCTCACGCCAGCCACCGCCAGATGCCACGGGGGCTGCAGCGGGACGCTGCGGTTGCACGGCCGGGGCCGCATTGCGCCCAGACGAACCAAAGATGCTGGACAAGAAACCACCACCGCCATTGCTCGGCGCGCTGCCGGCACGGGCGGCCTCGGCCTGGGCACGGGCCTGCTTCAGTTCGGCTTCCAGTTGCTTGTTCTGCTCGTCGAGGCGCTTGATCGCTGCCTCCTGCACCAGGATCGCCTGGGCCATGTAATAAGGCGCCGCCGGCTGCTGACGCACATGCGCCTCGATGCATGCCTGGGCCTGCGCATCGCGTGGCTGGCTCGGGTCCTCGGCTTGCTTGAGGCGGCCGAACAGGCCGTCGATCAGGGTTTGTTCTTCAGTATTCATGGGGCGACCTCGTGGGGTAGCGGACAACGGACAGCGTCAAAGATGGGGCGTACAGGCGTGGGATTCAATCACCGGCGGCGTGAAACTTTTTTCAGCAAGTGACAGCCCCAGGCCTGCTTTGGGCTAAAGTTATGCCCCTGTTTTTACTGCCATGCGATGTAGACTGATGAATCCGCTGAGCGTCCTGCGCGACTCCCTGTACTTCTTCCGCCGCCACCTGCCGAGCATCCTCCAGCTGTGCCTGCCGCTGGTGGTGCTGGAAGCCTTGCTCACCCAGCTGCTGTACCGGCAGATGGGCGACCAGGCATCGCCGGCCTACGGCATGCTGATCAGCCTGCTGTTCTACCCGCTGTACAGCGCCGCGCTGATCCTGTACCTCGACACCCGCAGCAACGGCCAGGAAATCGCCAAGCGCGACCTGTTCGCCCGCGCCGTGCAACTGTGGCCGCAGCTGGCCCTGCTGATCCTGATCAGCTCGCTGCTGATCATGGCCGGCCTGGCGCTGTTCATCTTTCCGGGCGTGTGGATCATGATCAACCTTGTGTTCGCCGAGTACCTGCTGGTGCTGCGCGGCCTGCCGGTGGTGCAGTCGATGCGCGAGAGCGCACGCATGACCACCGGCCACTTCATGCGCATCATGATCTGTGTCGTAGGTGTGCTGGCGCCGATCTGGCTGATCGACGGCCTGCTGCTGATGGCCTTCCCCGAGCCATCGCCTGGCATGGAGCTGGCCATGGACAGCCTCAGCGGCTTCCTGCAGTTGTTCAGCACCGTGGTGCTGTACCGCCTGTTCATGTTGCTGGAAGGCGAAGCCGGGGCGTGATGCCCAGGCTCATCGCTTGACCGGAAAACGCTGTTGTCACGTCCCTCGAGGCTTGGCCCGAGCGGTGGCTTCGGCCACAAGCGGATCATCCGGCCAGTAATGACCACCATAACGCCCCTTCAGATCCTTCTTCACCTCGGCATAGGTCGTACGCCAGAAATTGGCCAGGTCCTGGGTCACCTGCACCGGGCGGCGTGCCGGTGACAGCAGGTGCAACTTGACCTGCTGGCGGCCATTGGCGATGCGTGGAGTTTCGGCCAGGCCGAACAGCTCTTGCAGGCGCACCGCGAGGATCGGCGGGTTTTCGCTGTAGTCCAGGCGGATGTTCGAGCCGGACGGTACCGCCAGGTGCGCGGGGGCCTGCTCCTCCAGGCGCTGCGGCAGCGGCCAGGGCAACAGGTTGCGCAGCATCGACGGTAAGTCCAGTGCGGCGAAATGGCTGAGGCGCGACACCTTGCCCAGGTAGGGCTGCAACCAGTCTTCCAGGCTGGCGAGCAAGGCCTCGTCAGCCAAGTCGGGCCATTCGCTGTGGCCGTCTTTGGCCAGGTCCAGTTGACGCAGCAAGGCCACGCGCGCCTGCCATTGCCGCAGCTCGGGGGTCCAGGTCAGCAGGTTCAGGCCTTTGCGCCGGACCAGCCCAAGCAGTGCGCGAGCCCGCGCTTCGTCATCCAGGCCGGGCAGCGGTTCGCGGCTGAGCACCAGCTCGCCGACTTTGACCTGACGTTCTGCGCGCAACACCTGCTCGCGTTCGTCCCAATCGAGGATATCGACCCGCTCGACCTGCTCGGCCAGCACGCCCTCGAACAGCGCCGGATCGAACTCGGCGGCCAGATAGATGCGTTCTTCGCGCTGGCCCTGGCGGCTACCCAGGTCGGCGATCACCAGCCACGGGCACTTCATCAGTGCATCGACTTCGGCAAACAGCGCCGCCCGGCCGTTGGCCAGCCGGTATTCCGCACCGCCCTCGCGGCGCTGCTGGGCGACGCGGTCGGGGTAGGCCAGCGCCAGCAGCGCGCCCAGCCAGCGCGGGTGATCGGGGTCCGCAACCGGCACGCCTGGTTTGCCACGCAGCATGCCACGGTACTGGCGGGACAATTGGCGCGCACGCTGCACACCACCGTGGCTGCCACGGGCGGTCCTGCTCTCGCCACTGACCAGCGCCAGCCGGCTGTGCAAGTCGGCGCCACCGCCGCGCTGGATATCCCGCTCGCCCAGCAGCGCAGCCACATCACAGGCCATCTGTGCCAGGCCCAGGTCCTGGCCGCGCAACAGCAAATGCGCAATACGTGGATGCGCGGGCAGCTCGGCCATGGCCAGGCCGTGTTCGCTGAGGTTGTCACGGCTGCCGGGCTTGAAGGCATTGAGCCGTGCCAGCAGGTCCTGGGCCTGGGTGAAGGCTGCAGTGGGGGGCTGGTCGAGCCAGCGCAACTGCTCGGGCGTAACGCCCCAGCGTGCCAGTTGCAGGGCCAGGCCGGCCAGGTCGGCCTGCATGATCTCGGCGCTGCCGTGGGCGGCCAGCTGGTCATGTTGGGCCTCGGACCAAAGGCGATAACATACGCCGGGTTCCAGGCGGCCGGCGCGACCGGCGCGCTGGGTAGCACTGGCGCGGGAGATGCGCTGGGTGTCCAGGCGGGTCATGCCGCTGCCGGGGTCGAAACGCGGTACCCGGGCCAGGCCTGCGTCGATCACCACGCGCACGCCGTCGATGGTCAGGCTGGTCTCGGCAATGTTGGTGGCCAGCACCACCTTGCGCAGGCCCTTGGGCGCCGGGTCGATGGCCGCACGTTGGGCGTCGAGATCGAGCTCGCCATGCAGCGGGCAGAGCAGGACCTCGGGACGCTCGCCCAACGCTTCCTGCAGGCTCTGGTGCACCCGGCGGATCTCGGCCTGACCCGGCAGGAATACCAGCAAACTGCCGGTCTGGTCAGCCAGTGCCTGCAACACGCTGTCCACTACCCGAGGCTCGATGAACTCACCCGGCTGGAAAGGCCGCCCCCAACGGATGTCGACGGGGTACATGCGGCCTTCGCTGCTCACCACCGGGGCATCATTCAGCAGCCGCGAAAGGCGCTCGCCCTCCAAGGTCGCGGACATCAGCAAAACCTTCAGCGGCGGGTCGTCCCGCAGCAACTCCCGGCCATTCAGGCTCAATGCCAGGGCCAGGTCGGCATCAAGGCTGCGCTCGTGAAATTCGTCGAAAATCACCAGCCCCACACCCTCCAGCGCCGGGTCGGCCTGCAGGCGGCGGGTGAGGATGCCTTCGGTCACTACCTCGATGCGGGTTTTCGGCCCGACCTTGCTGTCCAGGCGGATGCGATAGCCCACGGTCTCGCCGACCTTTTCGCCCAGCTCGCTGGCCAGGCGCTCGGCCGCAGCCCGCGCTGCCAGGCGGCGGGGCTCGAGCATGAGAATGCTCTGCCCGGCCAGCCACGGCTCGTTGAGCAGCGCCAGCGGCACGCGGGTGGTCTTGCCCGCGCCAGGTGGCGCCTCGAGCACCGCTTCGTCACGGTTTTCCAGGGCCTGGCGCAGGGCGGGCAAGACAGCATCGATCGGTAATGAAATCATGGTGGTCCTCGAACAGTCCCGCGAGTATAACGGCGAACCCAGCCTGCTCTATCATGGTCTTAGCTTCAGGTGCAGGCGCTTCGCTTGCCCTGCTGGATACCTTTTCGGAGATTTACATGCGCATCCCAACCCGCGTCATCGGTGGCGCCCTCATCGTCACCTTGCTGACCCAACTGACCGCCTGCGGCACCATTCTCTACCCGGAACGGCGCGGCCAGATCGGCGGCAAGATCGACCCAGTGGTTGCCGCAATGGATGCGATCGGCATCCTGTTCTACGTGATCCCGGGGCTGATCGCCTTCGGTATCGACTTTGCCACGGGCGCCATCTATTACTCGGGCGGGCGATCCGCCCAGGTTGACCCGGTCAAACTGCGCGAGGCCGTGAGCCCCGATGGCAAGGTCGACAACCTGAAGTTGCAGGCCATTCTGGAAAGCGAACTGGGCCAGCGCCTGCCGCTGAACGACCCACGGCTGATCCAGCATCGCGGCAGCATCGAGCAGTTGGCCAGCCTGGGCCTGGTGCCGGCAGCCTGAAGCACAAGGACACTGCCCACGGATGATGACCACCTCGGCTGAACACCAGCGCCTGCTACGCCTGGCCACGCGCGCATCGCTGGCGGTGGCCAGTATCCTGGTCCTGAGCAAGGCGCTGGCCTGGTGGCTGAGCGGCTCGGTCAGCCTGCTGGCCGGGCTGACCGACTCGGCACTGGATGCCGTTGCGTCATTCCTCAACCTGCTCGCCGTGCACTATGCCCTGCGCCCGGCCGACGACGACCACCGATTCGGCCATGGCAAGGCCGAAGCCCTGGCCGGTATGGCGCAGGCGCTGTTCATCGGGGTCAGTGCGGTGCTGATCGGGGTGCAGGCGGTTGAACGCCTGCACACCCCGCAACCCTTGGGCGATACCGCCGTCGGTATCGGGGTAATGCTGCTGTCGCTGGTGCTGACCCTTGCCCTGCTGGCACTGCAACACAAGGTCATCCGCCTGACCGGCTCCACGGCGGTGCGGGCCGACTCCCTGCACTACCGCTCGGACCTGCTGCTCAACGGAAGCATCCTGCTGGCCCTGCTGCTGGCACGCTTTGGCTGGCCGCAACTGGATGCGCTGTTCGGCCTGGGCATCGCTGTCTATATCCTTTGGAGCGCGCTGCAGATCGCACGGGAAAGCACGGCCATCCTGATGGATCAGGAACTGCCCGGCGATGTCGGCGAGGCCATGGCTGCGCTGGTGCTGGCCATTCCTGGGGTCAAAGGCGTGCACGACCTGCGTACACGGGTGTCGGGCAACCAGTGGTTCGTGCAGTTGCATCTGGAGATGCCGGGGCAGTTGCCGCTGCATGAGGCGCATGCCTTGTGCGTGGAGGCCTCGAAGGTGATCCGCCAGCGTTATCCACAGGCGGATGTGATGGTGCACGCGGATCCGGTGTGAACCTGCAAGGGCCCTATCGCCGGCAAGCCAGCTCCCACAAGAACCGCACCGGCCTGAAGGCATGCGCAATACCAGTGGGAGCTGGCTTGCCAGCGATAGGGCCGGGACAGGCAGTTCCAACAGGCACTACACATGGCTTCAGGCCGGTGCAGTTCCTGTGGGAGCTGGCTTGCCGGCGATAGGGCCGGGACAGGCAGCACATCTGGCTCAGTTGATGCTGTAGCCTCGGCCGCTGAAACAAGCGCCCAGCGCCCGCCGGTAGTTGTCCGCCACATTGGCCGGCGGCGCATAAGCCGCCGTCGCCGGGTCGAAGCCTGACTGGCTCACCGCCCAGCGGTGGCACTGGTAACGGTCCTGGTCCTGCTGCTCCTGCCCTTGCCCATACATCGGGTAGGCCACCACGTCATACCCACCGCCTACAGGTGCCGGCGCCGCAACCGGCGGGTTGACCACCACGTACTCGCGGCTGTCGGCCAGGTACTGGTAATAGGTATCGGCCACCAGGAAGAACAGCGCCCCGCCCAACCAGACTTCCCGCGCATAAGGCGGCAGGTAGTCGACCCGCACGCCGTAGGGCGGGCTCACCACGACATAACGGCCACCATGGGGGCGATACCAGTAACCACCGGAGTAGAAGTAGTCATCGCCACGGTAGGGCACTTTCCAGTAGCGGTCCGGGAAATGATCGATGGTGTGCCCCGGGCGATACTGCGGCCCCGGCCCCCAGCCATTGCCATGACCATCCGGGCGCCCTTGCCAGTCACCGCCGGGCCGTTGCCCCGGGCCACCGGCTTCCCCATGGCGGTTATCGCCATGACGGCGGGGAATATCCTGGTAATAGCCCTGTCGTGGCGGCTGGGTCTGCTGCACTTCGTCACGCGAATTGAGCGAGCGGCCCGGCGCCCCCTCGCCCGGCCCTTCGGCCATGGCCCCAAGGCTGATGCTCAACCCCAACACACCAACACCTGCCAACTGCCAGATGCGCGACTTCATGCTGTTCCTCTCGGTAGAAAATACGGCAACCACAGCCAGTCTACCGCGCCTGTCACGCACGCCAATTAAATTCCGGACATGAAAAAAGGGAGGCCACAGGGCCTCCCTTCAGGAATTGTCGTCCGTGCTCGGCACTTGTGGCGCCGGCTCACCTCACACCGTCTTCTGGAAGGTATGTAGCCCGGGGGCCTGCAGATCCTGTTGGATGGCTGGCCGCGACCGCCCGCCTAGGGCGCGTCGCCGTGGACTGATGTCCGGGCAGTGATTCTGTGGATAAAGATACCGGACAGGTTGCGACAGATGATTGCGAAGATTGCTCAGATAAATAGCACTTGCGCAATTTTTCACCCTGGATTGATAATTCATCGCAATCTGAACAGAAAAGGCATAACCCATGAGCAAACTTGACCGCTACGACCTGAGTATCCTCGCCGAATTGCAGCGCGATGCGCGCATTTCCAACCAGGAACTGGCCGAACGCATCGGCCTGTCGCCTTCGCCATGCTCTCGTCGGGTCAAGCAACTGGAGGACGATGGCTACATCTCGCGCCAGGTAGCCCTGCTCGACCGCAAGAAGCTGGGCCTGAGCCTGACTGCCTACGTGCTGATCGGCATGGACCGCCACACCCCGGAACGTTTCGAAACCTTCGAGGCGGCCATCCGCAACCTGCCACAGGTGCTCGAATGCAGCCTGGTCACCGGCATGGATGCCGACTACCAGCTGAAGGTGGTGGTGCCCGACATGGACCACTACCAGAAACTGCTGCTAGGCAGCCTGACCCGCATTGAAGGCGTCACCAGCGTGCGTTCGAGCTTCGTGCTGAACCAGGTGCTGGCCAGCACCGAGCTGCCCTTGACCCACCTGCGTTAATTGCCTGCGCCAGCAGGCGTATAATCGGACGCTCAACCCGCCTGGAGAACACCGATGGATCCCGCCGTATTCGAAGAGTGGATGATGATCATCCTGGTCACCGTGTTGATCGGTTTCATGGGTTTCATCGTCTGGGACCTGGCGAAAAAGTCCAAGGCCGGGCGGTTCGGGACGCTGATCCTGTTCTTCGTACTGGGGCTGGGGGTGTTGGCCTTTATCATCAAGAGCGTGGTGGTGGGGTTTCTCGAAGGGGTGTAAGGCTCAAGAAAGCCGGGAGCGCTTTGCGCTCCTTTCGCGACACAAGGCCGCTCCTACAGGGATCGCACAATGCCTGAGTTCGCGCTGCACCTGTAGGAGCGGCCTTGTGTCGCGATGGGCTGCAAAGCGGCCCCCGCTAGCGCTGCAACTTCGCCGGGACTTCGCGCCAGCAGCCCTGTTCCAACCCATCCAGCGCCCAGTCGCCAATCCGCACCCGCACCAGGCGCAAGGTCGGCAACCCCACCGCCGCCGTCATCCGCCGCACCTGGCGGTTACGCCCTTCGCGAATAACCAGCTCCAGCCAGCTGGTCGGCACGCTCTTGCGAAAACGCACCGGCGGGTTGCGCGGCCACAGCTCGGGCTCGTCCAGGTGCCGCGCCTCGGCCGGCAAGGTCGGCCCATCGTTCAGTTCCACGCCATCGCGCAAGCGCTGCAACTGCTCCTCGCTCGGCTCCCCCTCCACCTGAACCCAGTAAGTCT
Source organism: Pseudomonas asiatica (assembly GCF_009932335.1). Classification (NCBI taxonomy): domain Bacteria; kingdom Pseudomonadati; phylum Pseudomonadota; class Gammaproteobacteria; order Pseudomonadales; family Pseudomonadaceae; genus Pseudomonas; species Pseudomonas asiatica. Next base: position 978,061 of record NZ_BLJF01000003.1, on the reverse strand, counting down.
TGGCCAGCTTGTGCTTCGGGTCGGCAATGCGCGCCTGCAGGCCGCCATCGTTGGTCAGCAGCAACAGGCCTTCACTGTCGCGGTCCAGCCGCCCGGCCGGGTACACGCCGGGGATGTCGATGTAGTCCTTGAGCGTCGCGCGCCCGTCGCCGTCGCTGAACTGGGTCAGCACGTCGAACGGTTTGTTGAACAGGATCAGGCGCGGCTCGGCCGGTGGCGCCTTGGGCTGGCGACGCGGGCCGGCGGCAGGCCGCGCCTGGGGGCGGCGCGGCTTGGAACGGGGTGGCAGTGACATGGATCCTCAGCGGAACGGCGGCTCATCGAAACTGCGCAGTTTACGCGAGTGCAGCGAGTTGAGCTCGGTGCGCAGCAAGTCGAGGGCGGCAATGCCGATCTTCAGATGCTGGCTGACCGCCCGGTTATAGAAGGCGTTGGCCGAACCCGGCAGCTTGATCTCGCTGTGCAGCGGTTTGTCGGACACACACAGCAAGGTGCCGTACGGCACGCGCAAGCGGTAACCCTGGGCGGCAATGGTACCGCTTTCCATGTCCACCGCCACGGCACGCGAGAGGTTGATCAGCGGCCGCTCCTGGGCCCAGCGCAGCTCCCAGTTGCGGTCGTCGTAGGTCAGCACGGTGCCGGTGCGCAGGCGCTTCTTCAGCTGTTCGCCACGCTCGCCGGTGACCTGCGCGGCGGCTTCCTGCAAGGCCAGCTGCACTTCGGCCAGGGCCGGAATCGGGATGTTCGGCGGCACCACCCGGTCAAGAATGCCGTCACGGCGCATGTAGGCGTGTGCCAGCACATAATCGCCGATGGTCTGCGACTGCCGCAGGCCGCCGCAGTGGCCGATCATCAGCCAGCAGTGCGGGCGCAGCACGGCCAGGTGGTCGGTGATGTTCTTGGCATTGGACGGGCCGACGCCGATGTTGACCAGCGTGACGCCGTCGCCATCAGCGGCGATCAGGTGGTACGCCGGCATCTGGTAGCGGTGCCAGACCACGCTTGCCACCAGGGCCTGGGTTTCACCGTGGTCCATGCCCTTTTCGATCACCACGTTGCCCGGCAGCACCATGCGCACGAAGCGTGGGTCGTCACGCAACTGGTCGAGGCCGTGGCTGATGAACTGGTCGACATAGCGGTGATAGTTGGTCAACAGGATCCATGGCTGCACATGGCGCCAGTCGCTGCCGGTGTAGTGCACCAGACGGCGCAGCGAGAAGTCGACCCGCGCGGCATCGAACAGCGCCAGCGGCAGAGTCTCGGCACTGCCCCAGTCATACAGGCCGTCGGCGATGTTGTCGGTCGCAGCCGACAGGTCGGTGCTGGGGAACACCCGCGCCAGCTGCGCGGCGGTGATGCCGCTGCCGGCCAGTTCGTCGCCCTGGTCGACCACGTAGGGGTAAGGGATGTTCTGTTCACTGACGCCGACCTCTACCGTGACGGTGTAGTCGTGCATCAGCGGGCGCAGTTGCTCCAGCAGGTAGCCACGGAAAGCAGCCGGCTGGGTGATGGTGACGCTGTAGGTACCGGCCACCTGGACCTTGGCGTAGGCCCGCGTGGTAGCGGCGACTTCACCATGGCTGTAATAGGTCAGGCGCAGCGCCGGGTAGCGGAACAGGTCGCGCTCTTCGGCGCCCGGCTCGGTACGGTCCTTCAGGTAACGCTTGAGGGCCTGGCTAAGGGCCCCGGTGGCCTGGTCATGCAGGGCCGCCAGACGGTCGACGGCCTGTTCGGGGGTATCAACGACTACAAAAGCTTGGCTCACACTGTGCTTCCTGTCTGGACATGCATGTGAACCATCTTGCCTGCCTTCTTGGCTAAATACACCCCCATTGATCGGTGTTAATCAGCAGGCCTGCGCTGGTCCCTGTAGGAGCGGCCTTGTGTCGCGATAGGGCTGCAAAGCAGCCCCGGCAATTTGTGCATCTGCGCTGATCCCCTGGGGCTGCTTCGCAGCCCTATCGCGACACAAGGCCGCTCCTACAGGTCCTGTGTTGGCGTAGCCCTGGCCACCAATGCCTCCACATCCACACCCCGCGGCAACGCCCCGTACACGCGCCCGCCCCCCGTCAAGCGGCTGTCGATAAACGCATCACTGACCACCGCATTGCCCGCCTCCAGCAATAGTTTGGCCTGCAGCGCCAGGGCAATATCCTCGGTCAGCTGCCGCGCGCGGTACTGCATGTCGCCAGTGTCGGCAAACGCCCCCTTGAGGTTGCCGATGTGCGCCGCCAGGCGCGGGTCCCCGTGCCCATCGCCCAGCTCGGCAAACAGCGCATCGAGCACCCCCGGCTCCTTGGACAAGGCCCGCAGCACGTCCAGGCACTGCACATTGCCCGAGCCTTCCCAGGTGGAGTTGACCGGCGCTTCGCGGTACAGCCGTGGCAGGATGCTGTCTTCCACATAACCCGCCCCGCCCAGGCACTCGGCGGCCTCGTTGATCATGGCCGGGGCGCGCTTGCAGATCCAGTACTTGCCCACCGCCGTGACCAGCCGGGCGAAATGCGCCTGCTGCGGGTCTTCCAGCTGCTCCAGCGCCTGCCCCATGCGCAGGCTCAGGGCCAGCGCGGCCTCGCTTTCCAACGCCAGGTCGGCCAGCACGTTCTGCATCAACGGCTGCTCGCTCAGCAGCCGCCCGCCGACCTTGCGGTGCGCGCAATGGTGGGTCGCCTGGGTCAGCGCCTGGCGCATCAGGGCGCTGGAGCCGACCATGCAGTCGAAGCGCGTCATGGCCACCATTTCGATGATGGTCGGCACGCCCCGCCCTTCTTCCCCGACCATCCAAGCCAGGGCACCGCGGAATTCCACCTCGCTGGAGGCGTTGGAACTGTTGCCCAGCTTGTTCTTCAGGCGCTGGATATAGAACTGGTTACGGCTGTCATCCGGGCGGTGACGCGGCAGCAGGAAGCAGCTCAGGCCTTTTTCGGTCTGGGCCAGGGTCAGGAAGGCATCGCACATCGGCGCCGAGCAGAACCACTTGTGCCCAACCAGTTCGTAGGCCTGGCCCGGGCCTGCGGCGCCGACTGGATAAGCCCGGGTGGTGTTGGCGCGTACATCGGTGCCGCCCTGCTTCTCGGTCATGGCCATGCCCAGGGTGACTCCGGCCTTGTGACGGTCGCCGACGTTACGCGGGTCGTACTCGCAGGCGAGGATTTTCGGCAGCCAGTATTCGGCCAGTTCGGGTTGCAGCCGCAGCGCTGGCACGGCGGCGAAGGTCATGGTCAGCGGGCAGCCGGTACCGGCCTCGGCCTGGCTGTGCAGATAGGTCATCGAAGCCCGTGCCACATGGGCGCCTGGGCGGGGTTCGGCCCATGGCAGCGACGGCAGGCCGTGCTCGACGGCGGTGCGCATCAGTTCGTGGTAGGCGGGGTGGAACTCGACCAGGTCGATGCGATGGCCGTAGCGGTCGTGGCTACTGAACTCCGGCTTGTGCGCATTGGCCAGAAAGCCCGCCTGCATCAGCGGGCCGCCGGCCAGTGCCCCGTAGGCATCGATCCGCGATTCGGCCCAACCCGCACCGAAACGCCGCGACCATTCCTGTAGCGGAATGTCGAGGCGGTAAAGGTTGGCACCGTCGAGGGGCGGTGGCTGGTTGGTGACTTCGTGGGTTTCAGCGTACTGGTGCAGGTTCATCGGGGGCTCCTGGATCCGGGTAGCTTGAGAGCCCCAGTGAAGCACTCCCCGTGGGTCAGTCAAAGTGACATTAATGACTAAACATGTGGTGGGGGGCGCATATGTTGAGGATGCAGCGGGGATGAGAGGTGTTTGCCACAACCAAATGCCATGCCTTCACAGCGACTGCCGCGCCTGCAGTATGTGCGGGCTCATCTGCACCTGCGCAATAGCCATGTTCAAACTCAACTCGAAGCGGCTGCCCAACCCCCGCGTCGATTCATGCGACAACTTCGCCCCCAGCAACTCCCCCATCTGCCGACAAATCGACAAACCAATCCCCAGCCCGCCATAACGCCGGGTCATCGAGCCATCGACCTGGAAGAAGCGCTGGTACAGGGTCGCCTGATCGAGATCATCGAAGCCGATACCGCTGTCGCTGACCATGAAGGTCAGCGCCAGGTCGTCCGGCCCCACCCGGCGCCCGCGCACCTGGATCATCACCCCGCCCTGGTGGGTGAACTTCAAACCGTTGTCCACCAGGCATTCCAGGCAGCGGGCCAGCTTCTGAGCATCGCCCTGCAACCCGTCCGGCACATCGGCCGGGATGTCCAGGCTCAGGTACAAGCCTTTGCCCAAAGCCTGCCCGGCATAACCGGCACGTACGCCCTGCAGCAGGTCACGCAGGCTGAATGGCGCCGGCTGCGCGCGCAGGCGGCCGGCCTGTAGTTCGGAGAGGGTAAGTATGGCATCGACCATATCCATCATGCCCTGGGCCGAGCCCACCGCCGTGCGGTGATACTGGGCCATCTCGGCCTCCATCGGCAGGGTGTGCATCAGCTCCAGCGAGCCGATAACGCCATTCATCGGCGTGCGCAGCTCATGGGTCACGCTGGCCAGGAATTCGTCTTTCAGCCGGTTGCTCCTGGCCAGTTGCAGGTTCAGTTGCTCCAGCGTGCGCCCGGTTTCACGCAAGGCCTGCGCCTGCTGCTCGCGCAGGCTGTTGATGCGGTCAGCCAGCGCCAGCGACAGCAAGGCAACCTCGAGCGCCGACCCCAGCTGGCTGGCATACATGGTGATGAACACGTTCGGCAGGTAGCCCAACACCATCAGGGTGTTGACCAGCCCACCGAGCAGGAACGCAGTCCAGGCGATGATGAACCAGCGTGCCACGCGCAAGCCACGCCACCAGGCATACAGCCCGGCAGCGAAGATGCTCACGGTAAACAGCAACGCCAGCACCGTGGCCATGCGCAAAGCGACACCGTAGCGCATGGTCACCGCCAGCACCATGACCAGCGCGCCACCCAGCATCAGCAACTGCAGCAGCCGATCGAAAGCACGGCTGATGCTGCCAAGTTGAAGGAAATGCCGGGCGAACTGGCAACCGAACAGGCCTGCGGAACCGATGAACAATGGCGTCGAGGCATTTGCCCACCAAGGGCTGTCCGGCCAGAAGTAGGCCACACCGGCGCCATTAACCGACACCTGGTAAAAGCCGAACGAGGCGATATAGAGGATGTAGTAGAGGTAGCTGACGTCGCGCACGCTGAGGTAGATGAACAGGTTGTACACCAGCATCACCAGCAACACGCCGTAGATCATCCCCAGCACATACAGGCGCGTGGGCTGCTCCTCCATGTAGGCCTGGGCAGACCAAAGCGCCAGCGGCGCCTGCACCGAGCCCTGGCTGTGCAGGCGCAGGTAGGCGGTGGTCACCTGGCCAGGCTGCAGCTGCAGTTCGAACAGATAGTTGTTCTGCAGTATTTGACGGCTGTGGTAGGGCAAGGCGTCGCCGGTGCGCCGGGCCAGGCGGTAACTGCCGCTGCCGTCGGGCAGGTAGAGCTCGAGGTGATCCAGCGGCGGGTAGGCCAACTCCAGCAGCCATTGCCGTGGGGCGGCGTCAGGCGCGGCGACAGGGCGCAGTTCGACCTTGAGCCAGAACACCGAGGTGGAATAACCGGCGTTCAACACGTCTTTGTGGTGGGGGCGAAAATGCTTGGCGAAATCAGGGGCACTGACCTGGGTGATGCTGGCACTGCCATCAGGGTCTTCATAAACCTGCATGGCCTTGCCCAGCGGAAGATGCCGGGTAGCTGCGTCGAAATCGACTGCCCCGGCCAGCACGGGCAGCAAGCCCAGAAGCACAATCAGCAAATAGCGCATACAGCCCCAGCATGGCCTGTCCAGTCGAGTCGCGGTTGCCTCCCATCCGTTTGAGACGACACGATCCGGCAGAACCCGTTTGTAGAGTTATCCGAGCACTCTAGCATAGCTTCGCAAGCTGGCAATCGACCATATCCAATCACAAAGAAAAGGCTCTAAATCAATACTTTCAGAAATTCAACCGGCAAAAATCTGACCTTATGATCAACAAAACTCATTTGTAGGACGATCCGCCCAAACAGGATTGGTGGTAAGCTCGCCGACCATGAATATCTACAGCTCCCGCCCCGTTGTCCTCTGTCTCTCCGGCCACGACCCCAGTGGCGGCGCCGGCCTGCAGGCAGATATCGAAGCCCTGATCGCCCAAGGCTGTCACGCCGCACCCGCAGTGACCGCCCTGACCGTGCAGGATACCGTCAACGTTTCCGACTTCCGCGTGCTCGACCGCGAGTGGGTGCTGGCCCAGGCCAACGCCGTGCTGGCCGACTCTACGGTGGCCGCCGTCAAGCTCGGCATGCTCGGTTCGATCGAAATGGTCGACACCGTCGCCGAACTGCTGGCCGCCCACCCGCACCTGCCACTGGTCTGCGACCCAGTGCTGCGTGCCGGTGGTGGTGGCCGCCTGGGCAAGGACGAAGTGGGCTACGCCCTGCGCGAACGCCTGCTGCCGCTGGCGACCATCGCCACGCCGAACCTGCCCGAAGCCCGCATCCTTGCCGAACTGCCCGAAGGCACTGCCGACGAGTGTGCCGAGAAACTGTTGCCGTTCTGTAGACACCTGCTGATTACCGGCGGTCACGGCGACGAAGACGAAATTCACAACCGCCTGTACAGCCGCGACGGCCAGCACCACACCTGGACCTGCCAGCGCCTGCCGGGCAGCTACCACGGCTCGGGCTGCACCCTGGCCAGCGCCCTGGCCGGCCGCCTGGCCCTTGGCGAGCAGCTGGAAAGCGCCGTCCGCAGCGCCCTGGACTACACCTGGCGCACCCTGCGTGACGCCGAACAGCTGGGCAAGGGCCAGTTCGTGCCGCGCCGCCTGCCGCTGGATTTCTGCTCCTGACACGAGGCCTCCAATGAAGCTACGCGGTCTGTACGCCATCACCGACAGCCAGCTGCTCGCTGGCCGTTTCCTGTCCCATGTCGAGGCGGCACTCGAAGGCGGCGTATGCCTGCTGCAGTACCGCGACAAAAGTGACGACGCGGCACGCCGCCTGCGCGAAGCTGAAGGGCTTATGCAGCTCTGCGAGCGCTACGGCACTCAGCTGATCATCAACGACGACGCCGAACTGGCCGCGCGCCTGGGCGTCGGCGTGCACCTGGGCCAGACCGACGGCCCGCTGACCCCGGCCCGCGCATTGCTCGGCCGCCAGGCAATCATCGGCTCCACCTGCCACGCCAGCCTCGAGCTGGCCGCGCAGGCTGCCAGCGAAGGCGCCAGCTACGTGGCCTTTGGCCGCTTCTTCAATTCCGTCACCAAGCCGGGTGCACCCGCTGCCAACATCGAACTGCTGGAGCAGGCCCGCGCCCAGGTGAAACTGCCGATCGCGGTGATCGGCGGCATTACCCTCGACAACGCCGCCCCGCTGGTCGCCCATGGCGCCGACCTGCTGGCGGTGATCCACGGCCTGTTCGGTGCCGACAGCGCTCAGGAAGTCACCCGCCGCGCCCGCGCCTTCAACGCCTTGTTCGCATCCTGATTCGAGAGAACCCCCATGTCCCGTTCCGAAGCCCTGTTCGCCCAAGCCCAGAAGCACATCCCCGGTGGCGTCAACTCACCGGTCCGCGCTTTCAAGAGCGTTGGCGGCACGCCGCTGTTCTTCAAGCATGCCGAAGGCGCCTACGTCGTTGACGAGGATGACAAGCGCTACGTCGACTACGTCGGCTCCTGGGGCCCGATGATCCTCGGCCACGGCCACCCGGAGGTACTGGACTCGGTACGCAGGCAGCTGGAGCACGGCCTGTCCTATGGCGCCCCGACCGCCATGGAAACCGAGATGGCCGACCTGGTCTGCTCGCTGGTGCCATCCATGGAGATGGTGCGCATGGTCAGCTCGGGCACCGAAGCCACCATGAGCGCCATCCGCCTGGCCCGTGGCTACACCGGCCGTGACGCCATCATCAAGTTCGAAGGCTGCTACCACGGCCACTCCGACAGCCTGCTGGTAAAAGCCGGCTCCGGCCTGCTGACCCAGGGCGTGCCAAGCTCGGCGGGCGTGCCGGCGGACTTCGCCAAGCACACCCTGACCCTGCCGTTCAACGACATAGCCGCCGTCGAGAAAACCCTGGCCGAAGTCGGCCAGACCGTAGCCTGCATCATCGTCGAGCCGGTAGCCGGCAACATGAACTGCGTACCGCCGGCGCCAGGCTTCCTCGAAGGCCTGCGCGAGCAGTGCGACAAGCACGGCGTGGTGTTGATCTTCGACGAAGTGATGACCGGTTTCCGCGTTTCGCTCGGCGGCGCCCAGGGCCACTACGGCATCAAGCCGGACCTGTCGACCTTCGGCAAGATCGTCGGCGGCGGCATGCCGGTCGGCTGCTTCGGCGGCAAGCGTGAAATCATGGGCTGCATCGCCCCGCTCGGCCCGGTCTACCAGGCCGGTACCCTATCGGGTAACCCGCTGGCCATGGCCGCCGGCCTGACCACCCTGAAGCTGATCAGCCGCCCGGGCTTCCACGCCGAGCTGACCGACTACACCAGCCGCATGCTCGACGGCCTGCAACAGCGCGCCGATGCCGCTGGCGTGCCGTTCGTCACCACCCAGGCCGGTGCCATGTTCGGCCTGTACTTCAGCGGTGCCGACGACATCGTCACCTTCGAAGACGTGATGGCCAGCGATGCCGAGCGCTTCAAGCGCTTCTTCCACCTGATGCTCGATGGTGGCGTGTACCTGGCGCCGAGCGCGTTCGAGGCCGGCTTCACCTCCATCGCCCATGGCGACAAGGAGCTGCAGATCACCCTGGATGCGGCTGAAAAGGCCTTTGCAGCCCTGAAATAGCGCGCAGCACCGCGCTTTTGTGGGAGCGGCCTTGTGTCGCGAAAGGGCCGCAAAGCGCCCCCAGCACTTCAGCAGTAATGCACAGATTGCTGGGGCTGCTTCGCAGCCCTTTCGCGACACAAGGCCGCTCCCACAGAGGCCGGCACAGGCAACAAATACCCATGCACAATCAGCTGACTTCCCCAACCAAGCAGAAATTCGAGTAAAACTTTGTAAGGTTGGCGCTGCTTATCCCATAATGTGCCACCAGAGACATTGGCCGCAGCTTTGCAGAGGTAAGTCGATCCCCATGAACCGCACCGGCCGCGCCCTGACCCTGGGCTGCCTGTTGCTTCTTCAGCCCCTGCTGGCCCTGGCGGAGGGCGGTAACTCGTTGCTGATTCCGGCGACGGGCCGCTGCACCTTGAATGTCCAGCCTGAAGACCTGGCAAACGCCCTCAAGGCTTGTGAGCAGACGGCAACGGCGGGGGATGCCCAGGCGCAATTCGAGCTGGGCGAGTACTACTACACGCAAACGCCGAAAAACCTGGGCAAAGCCCTGAACTGGTTCGAAAAGGCCTCGCTGCAAGGCCATGCCGAGGCCCAGTATCGCCTGGGCGCCATGTTCTTCCGTGGCGAAGGGGTCAAGGCCAACAATGTGCAGGCCTACATCCTGCTGAAGATGGCCGCGGTCAACGGCGCCGAGGATGCGCTGGACATGGCCGACGAAGTGACCGAGCAAATGCCCCGCGACGAGCTGGAGCATGCCACCCAGGTGCTTGGCCAGATCTTCCGCAAGTACCTGCTGGAACTGCAGAACGCCGAAGGGCGCACGCCGTTCTCGCCACTCCCCTGAGGGTTACTTTTCCGGCATCGGCATGGGGAACGGCATCACGTTGCCGCCGCCCTTGGCTTCGCTGATCTTCGCCGTACCCAGGCGCTCCACCTCGTCTATGCGCACGATCGAGTGCATCGGCACGAAACTGCGGATCACCCCATCGAACTGGCTCTTGAGCTTCTCCTCGCTCGGGTCCACCACCAGCTGCGAACGCTCGCCGAACACGAACTCCTCGATTTCCAGGAACCCCCACAGGTCGCTCTGGTAGATCTGCTTGGCATACATCTCGAAGACCTGCCCCTGGTTGAGGAAGATCACTTTATAGATGGCAGGTTCGCGTTTGCTCATGTTCGTCGGGATAACACATGCGTAAGAAAAGGCGGGCATCATAGCAGACAGGTTTGCTGATCTGTGTTGCCTGTCCCGGCCTGATCGCCGGCAAGCCAGCTCCCACAGGTACTGCGCAAGCTTCAGGCCTGTGCAGTATCTGTGGGAGCCCGGCTTGCCGGCGATAGGGCCGGAACAGGCCATACATACCGTTGAACGTTTCAGTGCTTTCGCCACTGCCATTCAAGGGTTATTCTTGAGTTCACATCCATTGCCGTCGAGCGGCTAAAAACGACCTTGAACGCACCCATACAACCCCATCGCTTCATCCTCGAACCCTTCGAGGCCCACCGTTTCGCCAACTTGTGCGGCCAGTTCGACGAGCACCTGCGCCTGATCGAACAGCGCCTGGCCATCGAGATCCGCAACCGCGGCAATCAGTTCGAACTGATCGGCGAACCCAAGACCACCTCCGCTGCCGAACAACTGCTGCGCCGTCTCTACCGCGAGACAAAGGCCAGCGACCTGTCGCCGGAAACCGTGCATCTGTACCTGCAGGAATCGACCGTCGAGAACATCGACAACCCGGCCGTCAACGAGGTCAGCGTGTCGCTGCGCACGCGAAAGGGCAACATCCGCCCGCGCGGGGTCAACCAGCAACGCTACGTCAAGGAAATCCTGGCCAACGACATCAACTTCGGCATCGGCCCGGCCGGTACCGGCAAGACCTACCTGGCCGTGGCCTGCGCCGTGGACGCGCTGGAACGCGAACAGGTGCGCCGGATCCTGCTGGTGCGACCTGCGGTAGAGGCGGGCGAAAAGCTCGGCTTCCTGCCCGGCGACCTGGCCCAGAAGATCGACCCGTACCTGCGCCCGCTGTACGACGCCCTGTACGAAATGCTCGGCTTCGAACATGTGGCCAAGCTGATCGAGCGCCAGGTGATCGAGATCGCGCCGCTGGCCTACATGCGTGGCCGCACCCTGAACAACAGCTTCATCATCCTCGACGAGAGCCAGAACACCACGCTGGAACAGATGAAGATGTTCCTTACCCGTATCGGCTTTGGCTCCACCGCGGTCATCACCGGTGACATCACCCAGGTTGACCTGCCCCGCGGCACCAAGTCAGGCCTGGCACACGTCATCGAGGTGCTGAAGGACGTTCCGGGGATCAGCTTCACCCACTTCCAACCCAAAGATGTGGTTCGTCACCCACTGGTGCAGCGCATTGTCGAGGCCTACGACCGCTTCGATGCCCGCCAGGCCAAGCCCGAGGCGCCCGGCAAAGATGCTTGAACTCGATATTCAACGGGCCACGGATGCTGCCGCCCCGGATGACACCGCCTTTCGCCGCTGGTGCGAACTGGCCCTGCGCCAGCGCAGCGCCGATTCGGAAATGACCATTCGCCTGGTCGACGAAGCCGAAGGCCGCGAGCTGAACCACACCTACCGGCACAAGGACTACGCGACCAATGTGCTGTCGTTCCCGGCCGACGTCCCCGACGACCTGCTCGATATCCCGTTGCTGGGCGACCTGGTGATCTGCGTGCCAGTGGTCGAGCGCGAAGCCGCCGAACAGGGCAAGTCGCTGGAAACGCACTGGGCGCACCTGGTCATACACGGTTGCCTGCACCTGCTCGGCTACGACCACATCGAAGATGAGGAAGCCGAGGAAATGGAAGGCCTGGAACGGGAATTGCTGGCAGAACTGGGTCATCCAGACCCGTACGCCGACGATGAAACCGACACCATCACACACTGATACACGAAGGATCACGAGAACCGCCATGAGCGAAGATCGATCGAGCAACGGGCAGAAGTCCTGGCTGGGTAAACTGACCCAGGCTTTTGCCCATGAGCCGAAAAACCGCCAGCAACTCCTTGAACTGCTGCGCGAAGCCCATCAGAACAAACTGCTGGACAGCGAAGCGCTGACCATCGTCGAAGGCGCCATCCAGGTGGCCGACCTGCAGGTTCGCGACATCATGGTGCCGCGTTCGCAGATGATCAGCATCAAGGCCAGCCAGTCGCCCCGCGAGTTCCTGCCGGCGGTGATCGACGCCGCGCACTCGCGCTACCCGGTGATCGGCGAAAGCCATGACGATGTGCTCGGGATCCTGCTCGCCAAGGACCTGCTGCCGCTGATCCTCAAGGAGAATGGCGACAGCTTCAACATCAAGGACCTGCTGCGCCCGGCCACTTTCGTGCCCGAGTCCAAGCGACTGAACGTGCTGCTGCGCGAGTTCCGCGCCAACCATAACCACATGGCCATCGTCATCGACGAGTACGGCGGCGTGGCCGGCCTGGTCACCATCGAGGACGTGCTGGAGCAGATCGTCGGCGACATCGAGGACGAGCACGACGTCGAGGAAGACAGCTACATCAAACCGCTGCCCAGCGGTGACTTCCTGGTCAAGGCGCTTACCCCGATCGAAAACTTCAACGAGTTCTTCGACAGCGAATTCTCCGATGACGAGTTCGACACTGTCGGCGGCCTGGTAATGAGCGCCTTCGGTCACCTGCCCAAGCGCAACGAGACCACCGAGATCGGCCCTTACAAGTTCCGTATTCTCAATGCCGACAGCCGGCGGATACACTTGCTGCGCCTGACACCGATCACCCGTTAAGGACAAACATGCGTTGGATCACCCGCCCCGGCTGGCCCGGTAACCTGCTGGCCCTGGCGGCCGGTGCCTCCACCCTCCTGGCCCTGGCGCCTTTCGACATCTGGCCCCTGGCCGTGTTGTCCATCGCCCTGCTCTACCTCGGCCTGCGCGAGCTCAGCCCGCGCCAGGCCATGTGGCGCGGCTGGTGGTTCGGCTTCGGCCTGTACGGTGCCGGTACCTGGTGGATCTACGTCAGCATGAACACCTACGGCGGTGCCTCGCCGCTGCTGGCGATCCTGCTGCTGCTGGCCTTCTTCGCCGCCCTGGCCTGGTTCTTCGCCCTGCCCACCTGGCTGTGGGCACGCTGGCTGCGCCGCACCGAAGCACCACTGGCCGACGCCTTGTGCTTTGCCGCCCTGTGGCTGCTGCAAGAGGCCTTCCGCGGCTGGTTCCTGACCGGCTTCCCCTGGCTCTACGCCGGCTACAGCCAGCTGGACGGCCCGCTCGCCGGCCTGGCACCGCTGGGTGGCGTGTGGCTGATTTCCTTCGCACTGGCCCTGACCGCTGCCCTGTTGTGCAACGTGCACCGCCTGCGCGCCCGCCCCTCGTTCCTCGCGGTGGGCTGCCTGCTGTTGCTGGCCCCGTGGGTGCTGGGCCTGGCGCTCAAGGGCCATGCCTGGACCAAGCCGGCGGGCGACCCACTGAAAGTGGCGGCCATCCAGGGCAACGTCGAGCAGGACCTGAAATGGGACCCGGCGCACATCGATGCGCAACTGGCGCTGTACCGTGACCTGAGCTTCAGCTCCAGGCCGGTAGACCTGCTGGTGTGGCCGGAAACCGCGGTGCCGGTGCTCAAGGACCAGGCCCAAGGCTATATCGACGTGATGGGCCGGTTTGCCGCCGAGCGGCATTCGGCGCTGATTACCGGCGTGCCGGTGCGTGAAGTGGTGCATCACCAGCGCCGCTACTACAACGGCATCACTGTCACTGGTGAAGGCGATGGCACCTACCTCAAGCAGAAGCTGGTGCCTTTTGGCGAGTATGTGCCGCTGCAGGACATGCTGCGTGGCCTGATCGAGTTCTTCAACCTGCCCATGTCGGACTTCGCCCGCGGGCCGGAAGACCAGCCGCTGCTGCAGGCCAAGGGCTACCAGATTGCGCCTTACATCTGCTACGAAGTGGTCTACCCCGAATTCGCCGCAGGCCTGGCGGCCCGCAGCGACCTGCTGCTGACCATCAGCAACGACACCTGGTTCGGTACCTCGATCGGCCCGCTGCAGCACCTGCAGATGGCACAGATGCGCGCGCTGGAAGCCGGGCGCTGGATGATCCGCGCCACCAACAATGGCGTGACCGCGCTGATCGACCCGTTTGGCCGCATTACCACGCAGGTACCGCAGTTCCAGCAGGCGGTGCTGTATGGCGAGGTGGTGCCGATGCAGAAGCTGACGCCGTACCTGCAATGGCGGTCGTGGCCGCTGGCGATAGTCTGTGCATTGCTGCTGGGTTGGGCGTTGCTGGCTGGGCGAATAGCCAAGACTGTTTAACCAGGCGACGCAGATCACTGTAGGAGCGGCCTTGTGTCGCGATAGGGCCGCAAAGCGGCCCCGGCATTCCCGGCATAGAAGCTGAAATCTGGGGCTGCCATGCAGCCCATCGCGACACAAGGCCGCTCCTACAAGGGATCGCGTAAGCCGGTAAATCAGTAGAACAGCCGATACCCCACCAACCCAGCCACTTCATTGAGCAACTGCCCGCTCTGCCACATCGCCCGGCTCTCCGGTAGCAACCCGCCGAACGGCCGCGCATGATCGCGCCCGAGGAACCCGACTGGCGCCGGCACCACCTCGAACCCCGCCTGCTCGAAGCTCCAGCGCGAGCGCTGCATGTGCCAGGCCTGGGTCACCACGACCACCCGGCGAATCCCCAACGGCTGCAGCACCTTGGCCGTCAGCCGGGCATTTTCCCAGGTCGTGCGGCTGCCCTCCTCTCGCCATTTCACCTCGACACCGAAATCTTCACGCAGGCGATCAGCCATCAACTGCGCCTCGCTCGGCGGCGAGCCATAGTGCAACCCGCCACTGGTCAACACCGGCAAGCCCGAAGCCTTGGCCAGCCGTGCGGCAAAGCGCATGCGCTCCAGCGCCGTGGCTGTGGGCTGGTCGCCACCACCCCAGGCCGGGTCACCCCGCTCACGCCCCGCGCCCAGCAGCACGATGGCATCTGCCCGGCTTGCCAGGCCGGCCCAATCGCTTACCGCCAACGGCGCTTCCGTCTCCAGCACACGAGCGGTTTCCTGTACCACCAGCGGCAGGCTCATCAGCCACAGGCCACCAAGGCCCAGGGCAAAGCACAGCGCTGCCAGCCGGGGCCGACGGCGGCGCAGCCACCACGCCACAAGCAGCAGCAGGAACAGGACGCCTGGCGGCATCAGCCATTGTTTGACGAAGAATCGGATCGACATTGGCCACACCTCCTTGGCAGGTGTGCAGCCTAGAAGGATCGACGCCGGTCAACAAGGGTGTGGCCGGCGCCGATCGTGAGCTGTGCAAAATTTAAGAACCGGCGCGCGATAGCCTGCGCCTGGCGTCCTGAACGGCTAGCGATGCGGCAGCGTCCTGGATCTCGCCGTGCTGGCGGGGCGTTTCTTGTCCTTGAGCCAGATGATCTTGGCCGATGTCGGCTCCGCTTGTGGGTAACTGCCGACACAGGCATTGTGGCGCTCCGGGAGAGAATCCAGGTAGGCCTTGATCAGTTCGAACTCTGCGTGGCTCAGGCCACGCAACTCCAGCTCGGCTGGCATTTCGTCGCGCAATCGCACCGAGGTCCTGGCCACTTCCAGCGCCAAGCCAAGCCGGTCGATCAGGCGTTCGTATAGCTCCGGTCTGATTGCGGGTAGCTGCGTCTCTCCCATCCGTTCACCTCATTGAAGATAAGAATATCTCCCCCCACACCTGAGCTTAGCGTCGTTGAAAAAAGCAGCCGTGTGCCGCGACCAGCGGGCATTCGCAACGAAGGTTTCCCACGATGCGCGGCGCTGCTGTATGCTACGGCGTTCACTCTAAACGACACCGGAGTGCCGGACGCAGCGAGGTTCCGCTGCCTGGAACAAGGTCTCTTCCCTCTCAGCAAAAAGTAGCCATGCACGAACAATACACGCCCCGTGATATCGAAGCCGCCGCCCAGAAGTTCTGGGACGAGCAACAATCGTTCGCTGTTACCGAACAGCCAGGCAAGGACACCTACTACTGCCTGTCGATGTTCCCGTACCCGAGCGGCAAGCTACACATGGGCCACGTGCGCAACTACACCATCGGTGACGTGATTGCCCGCTACCAGCGCATGCTGGGCAAGAACGTCCTGCAGCCGATGGGCTGGGACGCATTCGGTATGCCCGCGGAAAACGCGGCGATGAAGAACAACGTCGCCCCGGCCAAGTGGACGTACGAAAACATCGACTACATGAAGACCCAGCTCAAGAGCCTGGGCCTGGCCATCGACTGGGCACGTGAAGTCACCACCTGCAAGCCCGACTACTACCGCTGGGAGCAGTGGCTGTTCACCCGCCTGTTCGAGAAAGGCATCATCTACCGCAAGAACGGTACCGTGAACTGGGACCCGGCGGACCAGACCGTACTGGCCAACGAGCAGGTCATCGACGGCCGTGGCTGGCGTTCGGGCGCGCTGATCGAGAAGCGCGAAATCCCGATGTACTACTTCCGCATCACCGACTACGCCGACGAGCTGCTGGAAAGCCTCGACGAGCTGCCGGGCTGGCCTGAGCAGGTCAAGACCATGCAGCGCAACTGGATCGGCAAGTCGCGCGGCATGGAAGTGCAGTTCCCGTACGACATGGCCAGCATCGGCCACGAAGGCACCCTCAAGGTGTTCACCACCCGTCCCGATACGCTGATGGGCGCCACCTACGTCGCCGTCGCCGCCGAACACCCGCTGGCCACCCAGGCCGCCCAGGGCAACCCGGCGCTGCAGGCGTTCATCGAAGAGTGCAAGAGCGGCAGCGTTGCCGAAGCCGACATGGCCACCCAGGAGAAGAAGGGCATGGCCACTTCCCTGCTGGTCGAGCACCCGCTGACCGGCGAGAAGCTGCCGGTATGGGTCGCCAACTATGTGCTGATGCACTACGGCGATGGCGCCGTAATGGCCGTGCCGGCCCACGACGAGCGCGACTTCGAGTTCGCCCACAAGTACAACCTGCCGGTCAAGGCCGTGGTGCGCACCAGCGCTGGCGACGAAGTCGGCAGCGAGTGGCTGGCCGCCTATGGCGAGCACGGCCAGCTGATCAACTCCGGCGAATTCGACGGCCTGGACTTTGCCGGTGCCTTCGACGCCATCGAAGCCGCCCTGATCCGCAAGGAGCTGGGCAAATCGCGTACCCAGTTCCGCCTGCGTGACTGGGGTATCAGCCGCCAGCGCTACTGGGGCTGCCCGATCCCGATCATCCACTGCCCGTCCTGCGGCGACGTACCGGTGCCGGAAGACCAGCTGCCGGTCACCCTGCCGGAAAACGTGGTGCCGGACGGTGCCGGTTCGCCACTGGCGCGCATGCCTGAATTCTACGAGTGCAGCTGCCCGAAATGCGGCACCGCGGCCAAGCGCGAAACCGACACCATGGACACCTTCGTCGAGTCGTCCTGGTACTTCGCCCGCTACGCCTCGCCGAACTACGAAGGTGGCATGGTCGACCCGAAAGCGGCCAACCACTGGCTGCCGGTCGACCAGTACATCGGCGGTATCGAGCACGCCATCCTGCACCTGCTGTACGCGCGCTTCTTCCACAAGCTGATGCGTGATGAAGGCCTGGTCACCTCGAACGAGCCGTTCAAGAACCTGCTGACCCAGGGCATGGTGGTCGCCGAAACCTACTACCGTGTGGCCAGCAACGGCGGCAAGGACTGGTTCAACCCGGCCGATGTCGAGGTCGAGCGCGATGCCAAGGCCAAGATCATCGGCGCCCGCCTGAAGACCGACGGCCTGCCGGTGGAAATCGGTGGCACCGAGAAGATGTCGAAGTCGAAGAACAACGGCGTCGACCCGCAATCGATGATCGACCAGTACGGCGCCGACACCTGCCGCCTGTTCATGATGTTCGCCTCGCCGCCCGACATGAGCCTGGAATGGTCCGACTCCGGCGTCGAAGGCGCCAGTCGCTTCCTGCGCCGCGTCTGGCGCCTGGCCCAGGCCCACGTGGCCCAAGGCCTGCCGGGCAAGCTGGATGTCGCCGCCCTGGACGACGCGCAGAAGGTCATCCGCCGCGCCATCCACACCGCCATCAAGCAGGCCAGCACCGACGTAGGCCAGTTCCACAAGTTCAACACCGCCATCGCCCAGGTGATGACCGTGATGAACGTGCTGGAAAAGGCCCCGCAGGCCACTGAGCAGGACCGTGCCCTGCTGCAGGAAGGCCTCGAGGCCGTTACCCTGCTGCTGGCTCCGATCACCCCGCACATCTCCCACGAGCTGTGGCAACAGCTGGGCCACCAGCAGGCAGTCATCGACGCCAGCTGGCCAGCCGTCGACGAGGCAGCCCTGGTACAGGACACCGTCACCCTGGTGGTGCAGGTCAACGGCAAGCTGCGTGGCCAGGTCGAAATGCCGGCCGCCGCCAGCCGCGAAGAAATCGAAGCCGCCGCGCGCAGCAACGAGAACGTCCTGCGCTTCATCGATGGCCTGACCATCCGCAAGGTCATCGTGGTTCCGGGCAAGCTGGTCAACATCGTCGCCAACTGATGGCAACGCCCGCCCGCAGGCACTGCGGGCGGGCGAACAGGCCCACAAGGGAGCAACAACATGATCAAACGCAATTTGCTGGTAATTGGCCTGGCGGTCATGCTCAGCGCCTGCGGTTTCCAGCTGCGTGGCACCGGCTCCACCGAGCTGAGCGTGAAGGAAATGGACGTAAGCGCACGCAACGCCTACGGCCCGACCGTGGTCCAGCTGCGTGAAGTACTGCAGCGTAGCGGCGTCAACGTGCACGCTGGTGCACCGTACCGCCTGGTGCTGACCAACGAGCAGGAGCGCGAGCGCTCGGCGACCTACAACAGTGGCAACCGTACCGCCGAGTACGAGCTGACCACCGTGCTGAACTACAGCATCCAGGGCCTGAACAACCTGGAGCTGATGAGCGACAAGGTGGAAGTGCGCAAGATCTACTTGCGGGACGGCTCGAACATCACCGGCTCCGAACAGGAAGCCAACCGTGCCCGTGAAGAAATGCGTCGCGACCTGGTCAACGCCATGGTCGTTCGCCTGCAGATGCTGACCCCGTCCCAGCTGGACGAGCTGCAGCGTCAAGCCGACGAGCGTGCCAAAGCCGAAGCCGCTGCGCTGGAGGCCGCTCGCCGCCAGCAGGCCGAAACGCCTCAGCAGTCGCCACTGGAAGTACCGGGCAACTAAGCCCGAGCGGGGTACCCTCGGGTGCCCCGCCTGTTCCCCATGAAGCTCGCCCCCGCCCAACTCAACAAGCACCTGCAAGGTGCCCTGGCACCGGTCTACGTGGTCAGCGGCGACGACCCGCTGCTGTGCCAGGAAGCCGCCGACGCCATCCGTAACGCCGCACGCCAGCAGGGCTACGACGAACGCCAGGTATTCAGTGCCGACGCCAATTTCGACTGGGGCACCCTGCTCCAGGCTGGCGCCAGCCTGTCCCTGTTCGCCCAGCGCCGCCTGCTGGAATTGCGCCTGCCCTCAGGCAAGCCCGGTGACAAAGGCGCTGCTGCGCTGATGGAATACTGCGCCAACCCGGCCGAAGACACCCTGCTGCTGGTCAGCCTGCCCAAGCTGGACGGCAGCGCGCAGAAGACCAAGTGGGGCAAGGCCCTGATCGAAGGTCCCCATTGCCAGTTCATCCAGATCTGGCCGGTGGATGTGCACCAGTTGCCGCAGTGGATCAACCAGCGCTTGCAGCAGGCCGGCCTTTCTGCACAGCGTGACGCCGTCGACCTGATCGCCGCACGCGTGGAAGGCAACCTGCTGGCTGCCGCGCAGGAAGTCGAAAAGCTCAAGCTGCTCGCCGAAGGTAACCAGATCACAGTGGAGACCGTGCAGGCCGCCGTCGCCGACAGCGCCCGCTTCGATGTCTTCGGCCTGGTCGATGCCATTCTCAACGGCGAAGCCGCGCATGCCTTGCGCATGCTCGAAGGCTTGCGCGGTGAAGGCGTTGAGCCACCAGTGATTCTCTGGGCCCTGGCCCGTGAGCTGCGCCAGCTGGCCGGGCTGGCCCAGCAGTTCAGCCAGGGTGTACCGCTGGACAAGGCCTTCAGCCAGGCCCGCCCGCCGATCTGGGACAAACGCCGGCCACTGGTCAGCAAGGCCCTGCAGCGCCTGTCGGCGCAGCGCTGGGCGCAGTTGCTGCAAGATGCCCAGCGTATTGATGCACAGATCAAGGGCCAGGCAGAGGGCTCGCCGTGGACCGGCCTGGCGCGCTTGTCGCTGCTGATGGCCGGCCAGCGCCTGGCACTGCCTCCCGAGTAACTGGGGCCGCTGTGGGAGCGGGCATGCCCGCGAATCAGGCGACACGGTGGATGGCACCGGCTTCGCCGGTGTTCGCGGGCACGCCCGCTCCCACAGGGCTGCAATGTCCCCAACATCTCGAACCATAAACACAATCAATTGGCCCCACCCTGCCCCAAGCCCTACAGTGCGCCGCGAAACCCACCCAACCCGGGAATCCCGCCATGAGCAAAAAGCCGAAAAAGCACGGCCCCAACAAGGCCAAGTCGATCATCGCCCAACCGCTGTTCCGCTGCCGCCAGGAACAGCCGAACAAGGGCAAAGGCAGCTACCGCCGCGAAGCCTTCCAATCGAGAGATTGGGAGGCTTCCTACTTTTTGGCTGCATGAAAGCATCGAAAGCGCAGGCATGGTATGGTCATCACCTGACCTGCAATTCTGGATCTGTGAATGCTCCTCAGTCTTCTCCCCCGCTGGAAAACCCGTCAGCTGATCGCGGCCTCCAGTTTCATCCTGCTCGTGGCCTGCGCAGAAAAGCCCACCGCCGCCGATGCCCTGCCGCTGGCCCCCGCCCAGCCTGCCCCGGTGGTGACCCTGCCCGGCACGACGCCCGACACCAACACTGAAATCCAGCCTCTGCAAACCTTCGCGCAATGGCAAGCGGGCTTTCGCCAGCAAGCCCTGCAAGCCGGCATTTCGCAGGACACCTTCGACCGCGCCTTCCTCGGCGTCACCCCCGACATGGACGTGATCAAGGCTGATCGCAGCCAGCCGGAGTTCACCCGCCCGGTATGGGAATACCTCGAAGGCGCCCTGTCGCCCCTGCGTGTACGCAACGGCAAGAAGCTGCTGGAGCAGAACGCCGAACTGCTGACCCGCATCGAGCAACGCTATGGCGTCGATCGCCAGGTGCTGGTCGCGGTATGGGGCATGGAGAGCAACTTCGGCCAGTTCCAGGGCAGCAAATCGGTGATCCGCTCGCTGGCCACCCTGGCCTATGAGGGCCGCCGCCCGCAGTTCGCCCAGGACCAGCTGATCGCTGCGCTGCAGATCATCCAGCATGGCGACATCCAGCCTGAGGCCATGCGTGGCTCGTGGGCCGGCGCCATGGGCCAGACCCAGTTCATCCCGACCACCTACAACACCCATGCCGTGGACTTCGACGGCGATGGCCGCCGTGACATCTGGAACAGCACGGCAGACGCCCTGGCATCGACCGCGCACTACCTGCAGAGCTCGGGCTGGAAACGTGGCCAGCCGTGGGGCTTCGAGGTCCAGGTGCCGCCTGGCTTCGATTACTGGCAGGCCGATGGCGCCCTGCGCAAGCCGGTGAGCGAGTGGCTGGCGATGGGCGTGAAACTGCCTGCCGGTACCCAGTTGCCAGTGGGCAGCAACCAGCTGTCTGCCGCCCTGCTGCTGCCAGCGGGCGCGCGTGGCCCGGCGTTCCTGGTGCTGGACAACTTCCGCGCCATCCTCAAGTACAACAATTCGTCATCCTACGCGCTGGCGGTAAGCCTGCTGGGTGATCGCTTCACGGGCTGGGGCTTCATTGCCGGCAGCTGGCCGAAAGAAGACCTGCCGCTCAGCCGCAGCGAGCGCATGGAGCTGCAGAACCTGCTGAACAGCAATGGGCACGAAGCCGGCAATGCCGATGGCATCATTGGCGCCAATACCCGCAAGGCGATCCGCAATGCCCAGCAGGGGCTGGGGTGGCCGGCAGATGGGTATCCGACGCACAAGCTGCTCGAGAGCCTGCGTCAGCAGTGAGAATCTTGGGGCCGCTGCGCGGCCCATCGCGACACAAGGCCGCTCCTACAAGCGATCGCGAACCATCGGGGTAACGCGGTCTCCTGTAGGAGCGGCCTTGTGTCGCGATGGGCTGCAAAGCAGCCCCGACAATCTCAAGCCTGGAAAAGATCCTGCTCCAGCAGCAAGCTCTGCCGATCACTGTCCAGCCTTACACGAGCCCCCAACGGCAAGCACACATTCGGGTCACAATGCCCACTGCGCCACCCGGCCAGCACCGGCACACCCAGCGGCGCGAAGATATCCTCCAGCAGGGGCGTCAACGCCGCAGTGGTAATCCCGGCAAAGTCCCCCACCAGCACACCCTTCACCCCCTCCAGCTTGCCTGCCAGGCGCAGCTGGGTCAGCAAGCGATCCACCCGGTAAAGCGGCTCGTTGACGTCCTCGATGAACAGGATGCAGCCCTGCGTATCCAGCTCGGCAATCGTCCCCAGGGTCGCGCCCAGCATCGACAGGTTGCCGCCCAGCAGCGGCCCGCTGGCCACCCCATGCAGCACGCTGCTCAATGCGAAGTCAGCAGGGTGCACGATCTGCTCACCTGCCCGCACATGCCCACCCAGCTGCGCCAGCAACGAAGTCTCGGTTGGCGGCAACTTGGCCCCCAGCAGGTCGGCATTGAGCATCCCGCCATGGAAGGTGAGCAGCCCGGTATGCCGGTAGATCGCCGTGTGCAGCGCGGTTATGTCGCTGTAACCGATCAGTGGCTTGGGGTTGCGCCGGATCAGTTCGAAATCGAGCTGGTCGAGCAGGCGCATGCTGCCGTACCCCCCACGCATGCACAGAATGGCGTCGATGGCCGGGTCGGCAAAGGCATCATGCAGGTCCTGTAACCGCTGCCGGTCCGGCCCCGCCAGATAGCCTTGGGCCTGAAGGGCTCCCGGATAGATGCGGCAGCTGTAGCCTCTATCAACGAACCACTGGTTGACCTTGTGCGTATCCAGCCGCGCCGCGCCCGCCGGGGCGACAATGGCAAAACAGGCATCACGCGGCAGCGCGGCTGGCAGGCTGGGTTGGAAGGTTTCGGCGCAATTCATCGCGGCTCCTTGCAGCGCGTGTGGCACAAACAAAAATGCCGATGCGGCCCTTCGGCGCGCATCGGCATGCGTGGCTCTGTGCTTGGCTCAGAGCTTGATCTTGGCTTCGTGAGCCTGCTGGTCAGCGTGGTACGAAGAACGCACCAACGGGCCGGAAGCGACGTTCTTGAAGCCCATCTTGTAACCTTCCTCGGCGAACCAGGCGAAGGTGTCCGGGTGAACAAAACGCTGCACCGGCAGGTGGCTGCGCGACGGCTGCAGGTACTGGCCGAGGGTGAGCATGTCGATGTCATGCTCGCGCATACGGTGCATCACTTCGATCACTTCCTCGTCGGTCTCGCCCAGGCCGAGCATCAGGCCCGACTTGGTCGGTACGTGCGGCACCAACTGCTTGAACTTCTGCAGCAGGTCCAGCGACCAGTCGTAGTCCGAACCCGGGCGCGCGGCCTTGTACAGGCGCGGTACGGTCTCGAGGTTATGGTTGAACACATCCGGCGGCTCTTGCGCGGTGATCTCCAGGGCAATATCCATGCGCCCACGGTAGTCCGGCACCAGGGTTTCCAGCTGTACGCCCGGCGACAGCGCACGGATTTCGCGGATGCAGTCGGCAAAGTGCTGGGCACCACCGTCACGCAGGTCGTCGCGGTCCACCGAGGTGATCACCACGTACTTCAGGCGCAGGTCGGCGATGGCGATGGCCAGGTTCTTCGGCTCGTCCAGGTCCAGCGGTTTCGGCCGGCCGTGGCCAACGTCGCAGAACGGGCAACGACGGGTGCAGATGTCACCCATGATCATGAAGGTGGCGGTACCACCGGAGAAGCACTCGCCCAGGTTCGGGCAGGATGCCTCTTCGCATACGCTGTGCAGCTTGTGCTTGCGCAGCAGTTGCTTGATGCGGTCTACCTCGGGCGACACCGGGATACGCACGCGGATCCAGTCGGGCTTCTTCGGCAGCTCTTCGGTGGGGATGATCTTCACCGGAATGCGCGCCACCTTTTCGGCACCACGCAGCTTGACCCCGGCTTCCACCTTCTTCGGCGCTTGGCGCGGGGTGGCATCCTGGGTAGGTATCAGGTTCGGCACGGCTTCTTGCACAGTTGTCATATTCAGTCGATTCCGCCCGTGAGGGTCGTCTGCTCAGCGTAGTCGAGGTGCTTGACCAGCTGTCCGCGCAGCCTTGTCCTGACCTCGTCGAGTTCGATCGGGCCTGCCAGGTCGCGCAGCTGGGTCATCGCCAGCCCCGCATAGCCGCAGGGGTTGATTCGGCGGAATGGCGCGAGGTCCATGTCCACGTTCAGGGCAAGGCCGTGGAACGAACGGCCGTTGCGGATTCGCAGGCCGAGGGAGGCGATTTTCGCTCCGTCGACATAGACGCCCGGGGCATCGGGCTTGGCCGCGGCCTGGACATCGTAACTGGCGAGCAGGTCGATGAGGGTCTGCTCGATACGGCTGACCAGCTCACGCACGCCAAAGCCCAGCCGGCGCACATCCAGCAGCAGGTAGGCCACCAGCTGCCCGGGGCCATGGTAGGTCACCTGGCCACCGCGATCGGTCTGCACTACCGGGATGTCGCCCGGCACCAGCAGGTGCTCGGCCTTGCCGGCCTGGCCCTGGGTGAAGACCGCGGGGTGCTCGACCAGCCAGACTTCATCCTGGCTGTCCGGGCTGCGCTGCTCGGTGAAGCGACGCATGGCCTCCAGCACCGGTTCGTAGGGCTGCAGGCCAAGCTCGCGAAAACCGAGGCAGGCGGACATCAGAGCACCATTTTCACGATGCCGGTAGCGCGCAGGGCGCTGTTGATATCGTGCAGCTGGTTCTCGCTTTCGGCAACGATGTGCAATTGCACGGTGGTGTACTTGCCTTCCTTGCTCTGGCGCTCGGCCAGGGTGGAAAGGTCGACCTTCGCGTGCTTGCTCAGGATCTCGATCACCGTGTCCTTGAAGCCGACAACGGTGTCACCGATGACCTTGATCGGGTAATCGTCGCAGGGGAATTCGATCTTGTGCGACTTGACGTCTGGTTCGCTCATGGCGGAAACGGCCTCGTAAGCCGTGGCAACAACAACGCCCCCGCAGGATACGCGGGGGCATGCAGGTCACGTATCAGTTGAACAACCCGTAGAAGAATAGACGGATGCTATCCCACATACGGCGGAAGAAACCACCTTCCTCGACGCCATCGAGGGCGATCAGGTCGGCGCTGTGAACCACTTTCTCGTCCAGTTTGACTTCCACTTTGCCGATCACGTCACCTTTGGCGATTGGCGCGGTGAGCTGCGGGTTCATGGTCATCGAAGCCTGCAGGCGCTTCAATTGGCCTTTAGGCATAGTCAGGGTCAGGTCGTTGGCCAGGCCAGCTTTCACTTCGCCAGTCGCGCCCTTCCAGACCGGCGACTTGGTCAGCTCGGTACCCTTCTGGTAGAAGGTCTGGGTTTCGAAGAAGCGGAAGCCATAGGTCAGCAGCTTCTGGGTCTCGGCAGCACGCGACTGCTCGCTGTTGGTGCCGAAGACCACGGCGATCAGGCGCTGGCCATCGCGAACGGCCGAAGCCACCATGCAGTAGCCGGCTTCGTCTGTGTGGCCGGTCTTCAGGCCGTCGACAGTCTTGTCACGCCACAGCAGCAGGTTGCGGTTTGGCTGCTTGATGTTGTTCCAGAAGAACTCTTTCTGCGAGTAGATGGCGTAGTGGGCCGGGTCGACATTGATGATCGCACGGGCCAGGGTAGCCATGTCGTGGGCCGACGAGTAATGGTCCGGGTGCGGCAGGCCGGTCGGGTTCATGAAGTGGCTGTTGGCCATGCCCAGGTCGGCAGCGGTCTTGTTCATCATGTCGGCGAAGGCGTCTTCGCTGCCGGCGATGTGCTCGGCCAGGGCGACCGAGGCGTCGTTGCCGGACTGGATGATGATGCCGTGCAGCAGGTCGCTGACGGTCACCTGGCTGCCCACCTTGATGAACATGCGCGAACCGCCGGTCCGCCAGGCGTTTTCGCTGACGGTAACCGGGTCGTTTTCACCGATCTGGCCGCGACGGATGTCCAGGGTGGCGATGTAGGCCGTCATCAGCTTGGTCAGGCTGGCAGGCGGCAGGCGCTCGTCACCGTTGTTCTCGACCAGCACGTTGCCGCTGGACGCATCCATGAGTACGTAGGACTTGGCTGCCAGTTGCGGTGGCGCCGGCGTCATCTGCTCAGCCGCGAAGGCGGCAGGCGTGATCATCAGCAGTACGGGCAGGCAAAGTCGTTTGGCAAGGTTGGTGATGTTCATCCGTCTCTCGAAAATCGCTAATGGTCTGATGTTCCCTGGGCAAGATCATGTGCCCAGCGCCAGTCAGTCTAGTTTTTGCGGCCGTAGGCCTGGCTCGCAATGTGCGGCTTTATGTCGCTGCGGGCAAAAGCCGACATTGTACATGCCCGCGCCCGTCAATTCATGACAAAACCGACAGTTTGGTGTTGCCTTCTTCGCGGGCGCGCCCGCTCCCACAGGGTTTCGCATGCCCTGTGGGAGCGGGCGTGCCCGCGAAGAAGGCAACGCGGTCAGTCAGCTGTGACCAGCTTGGCCTGCCCAAGGTTCGCCAGGCGGATGCTGTCCTGCGCTTGCTGGATCTCGCCCTGGCTGTTGATCGGCCCGAGGCGCACGCGGTGCAGGGTCTGCTGGTTACGCACGATCGAGCTGATGAACACTGGCGCGCTGACCATGCTGCTGAGCTTGGAGCGCAGCAGTTCGGCGGCGTCCGGGTTGGCGAAGGCACCCACCTGCAGGAAGCTGCCGCCACTGCCGGCCGGCACGTTGTTGCCGGCCACCTGCACCGGCACCACCGGCGCTGCATGCTGCTGGGGCGGCGGGGTCCATTGCTCGACGCGCCCGGTACTGGCCGGGATCGCCTGGGTCTGGGCCACCTGGGGCTCCTTCAGCACCATCGGTGGCGTCTGGCCACGCTGGGCCCACCACTGCTGCGGGTCGATACCTTCGACGCGCACGTGCGCGGTGCCAATCTCGGCATAACCGAGCTTTTTCGCCGCGGCATAGGACAAGTCGATGATGCGGTCCGAATAGAACGGCCCACGGTCGTTTACCCGCAAGATCACGCTACGGCCGTTGGCCAGGTTGGTCACCCGCACGTAGGCCGGCAGCGGCAGGGTCTTGTGCGCCGCGCTCATGCCGTACAGGTCGTACAGCTCGCCGTTGGCGGTGTTCTGGCCGTGGAACTTGGTGCCATACCACGACGCGGTACCTTCCGCGCGATAATTGCGCGAGTCCTGCATCGGGTAGTAGGTCTTGCCCAATACCGTGTACGGGTTGGCCTTGTAGTTGCCGGTGTGCACGGTTGGCGTGGCGTCGGGGATCTTGTTCACATCCACGTCCCACCACG
Source organism: Pseudomonas asiatica (assembly GCF_009932335.1). Classification (NCBI taxonomy): domain Bacteria; kingdom Pseudomonadati; phylum Pseudomonadota; class Gammaproteobacteria; order Pseudomonadales; family Pseudomonadaceae; genus Pseudomonas; species Pseudomonas asiatica. The sequence continues at coordinate 950,857 of NZ_BLJF01000003.1, read as the reverse complement.
GCGCGCCGTCCTTGTGCGCGCGGTTGATGTCCAGGCCCGGCTGGGTGCGCACCACGTTGCCACTGCTTTGCTGGGGCGGGCGGTTGGACGAACAGCTGGCCAGCACCACGCCCACGGCGAGGCAGGTGAGCAGCTTGAAAGATTTGCCAGAGATGATTGCGCGCATTACTTGACGCCCCGTGCTTGAACCAGCTGTTCCGATAGCTGATGCACCGCCATGGCATACATCACGCTGCGGTTGTAGCGAGTGATCGCGTAGAAGTTCTTCAGGCCCATCCAGTACTCGGGGCCATTGTCGCCCTCGAGACGGAAGGCGGTAACCGGCAGATCATCGCGCAACGAATCATGGACCGACCAGCCAAGCGTGCGCAACTCCCCAACGGTTTTTACCGGCTCGATGCCGGTGGTCAGGCCTTCGTCGGCGCGCCCACCGTCCACCCAGGCGCGGCTGACCACACCTTCGCCGGGCACCCAGCCGTGGCGCTTGAAGTAGCTGGCCACGCTGCCAATGGCATCGTCCGGGTTGTTCCAGATATTGATGTGGCCGTCGCCGTCGAAGTCCACCGCGAAGTTGCGGAAGCTGCTCGGCATGAACTGCGGCAGGCCCATTGCACCAGCGTAGGAGCCTTTGAGCGTCAGCGGGTCGAGCTGTTCCTCACGGGCCAGCAGCAGGAACTCGCGCAGCTCCTTGCGGAAGAATTCCGCCCGTGGCGGGTAGTCGAAGCCCAGGGTCGACAAGGCATCGATCACCCGGTAGTTACCGGTGTTGCGGCCAAAGAAGGTTTCCACGCCGATGATGGCAACGATGTACTGCGCCGGCACGCCATATTCCTGCTCGGCACGGGCCAGCACCGCTTCGTGCTGGCGCCAGAAGTCCACACCGCGGGCAATACGCGCGTCAGTGATGAACATCGGCCGGTAGTCCTTCCACGGCTTTACCCGTTCGGCCGGGCGCGAAATGGCGTCGAGGATCGACTGCTTGCGCTGCACCTCCGCGAACACACCCATCAGCTGCTCAGGGGCAAAGCCATAGTCGCGGCTCATTTCGCCAACGAACTGGGCCACCTGCGGCGAGCCCTGATAATCGCCGGCATGGGCCAGCTGTACAGCGCCGAACAGGCCCACCGCGCCGATCCACGGCGCACAACGGGCAGCCCAGTTACGCACTGCTTGCATGAAATTCTTCACCTTATTCAAACCTGAGCGATCCATTTGCGGTGCGTGTGGATCGACATCAGAACGCCAAACGCTGACAGCAGCGTCACCAACGAAGTTCCGCCATAGCTGATGAAGGGCAGCGGCACGCCCACCACGGGCAGAAGGCCGCTGACCATACCGATATTGACGAACACGTACACAAAGAAGGTCATGGTCAGGCTGCCCGCCAGCAGCTTGCCGAACAGGGTCTGCGCCTGGGCGGTGATCATCAGGCCACGGCCGATCAGCAGCAGGTAGACGATCAGCAGCAGGCAGATGCCGACCAGGCCGAATTCCTCGCCGAGCACGGCGATGATGAAGTCTGTGTGGCTTTCCGGCAGGAAATCCAGGTGCGACTGGGTGCCGAGCAGCCAGCCCTTGCCGAACACACCGCCCGAGCCGATCGCCGCCTTCGACTGGATGATGTTCCAGCCAGTGCCCAACGGGTCGCTTTCCGGGTCGAGGAAGGTCAGTACCCGTTGCTTCTGGTAGTCATGCATGACGAAGAACCACATCGCCACCGCCACTGGCACCGCAGCCGCCAGTACGCTGAGGATCCAGCGCCAGCGCAGCCCGCCCATGAACAGCACGAAAGCCCCGGAGGCGAGGATCAGCAGCGCCGTACCCAGGTCGGGCTGGCGCACGATCAGGATGAACGGCACGCCGATCAGCACCAGGCTGATCGCCACATGCTTCAGATGCGGCGGCAACGTGCGCTTGGACAGATACCAGGCGATGGTCGCCGGCATGATGATCTTCATGAACTCCGAGGGCTGGAAGCGGATCACCCCGGGGATGTTGATCCAGCGCGTGGCGCCCATGGCGTTGTGGCCCATCACGTCCACCACCACCAGCAACAGCACCCCGGCCAGGTAGGCCAGCGGCACCCAGCGAGCCATGAAGCGCGGCTCCAGCTGGGCGATGATGAACATCGACACCAGGCCGATGCCGAACGAGGTGGCCTGCTTGAGCAGCAGGTCCCAGTTCTTGCCACTGGCCGAATACAGGACGAACAGGCTGCCGGCCGCGAGGGTCAGCAGAATGATCAGCAAAGGGCCGTCGACGTGGATGCGCTGCAGAAAGCTGGCGCGCCGACGCATCACATCCTCGCTGGAGAGCATGCGATCGAAATTGTTCATCACAGGGCTGATTCCTGGGTAACCGTGGCAGGCGCGAACTCGGGCTTGAGCCGGCCGTTTTCGTCGAGCAACCAGGCGTCCATCACCTGGCGCACCACCGGGGCGGCGACGCCCGAGCCGGACTCCCCGTTCTCGACCATCACCGAAACCACGATCTTCGGGTCCTCGGCCGGGGCGAAGGCGACGAACAGGGCGTGGTCGCGGTGGCGCTCCTGAAGCTTGTTGCGGTCGTACTTCTCGCCCTGCTTGATCGCCACCACCTGGGCGGTACCACTCTTGCCGGCAATGCGATATTGCGAGCCGATGGCCGCCTTGCGTGCGGTACCGCGGGCATTGTGCATCACCTGCTCCATGCCATGGGTAACCTTGGCCCAGTCGGACTTGTCACGCAGTACGATGTTTTCCATGGGGTTGTCATCCACCGGCGGCTGGCCTTCGATGGTCTTGGCCAGGTGCGGGCGGTTCCACACGCCCTTGTTGGCGATCAGCGCAGTGGCCTGGGCCAGTTGCAGCGGCGTGGCCTGCATGTAGCCCTGGCCGATGCCGAGGATCAGGGTTTCGCCGGGGAACCAGGCCTGGCGGCGGGTGGCGCGTTTCCATTCACGCGATGGCATCAGCCCGGCGGATTCCTCGAACATGTCGAGGGAAACCCGCTGGCCGATGCCGAACTTGTTCATGTAGCTGGACAGCCGATCGATGCCCATCTTGTGGGCGAGGTCGTAGAAGTAGGTGTCGTTGGAGCGCATGATCGCGGTGTCCAGGTCGACCCAGCCATCGCCCGAACGGTTCCAGTTACGGTATTTGTGGTCGTAGTTGGGCAGCTGGTAGTAGCCCGGGTCGAACACCCGGCTGCCGGCATTGACCACGCCGCTGTCCAGGCCGGCGATGGCCACCGCCGGCTTGATGGTCGAACCTGGCGGGTACAGGCCGCGCAGCACGCGGTTGAACAGCGGTCGGTCGATCGAGTCGCGCAGTTCGGCATAGGCCTTGAAGCCGATGCCGGTGACGAACAGGTTGGGGTCGAAGCTGGGCTGGCTGACCATCGCCAGCACCTCGCCGGTACGCGGGTCGAGCGCCACCACCGCACCACGCCGGCCCCCCAGGGCAGCCTCGGCGGCCTCCTGCAGCTTGATGTCCAGGCTCAGCACGATGTCCTTGCCCGGTTTCGGGTCGGTGCGCTTGAGCACCCGCAGCACACGGCCTCGGGCGTTGGTCTCGACTTCCTCGTAGCCCACCTGGCCATGCAGGTCGGCTTCGTAGAAGCGCTCGATGCCGGTCTTGCCGATGTGGTGGGTGCCGCTGTAGTTCACCGGGTCGAGGGTTTTCAGCTCTTTCTCGTTGATCCGCCCCACATACCCCACCGAATGGGCGAAATGCGCGCCCTGCGGGTAATGGCGCACCAGCTGGGCCACCACTTCCACGCCCGGCAGGCGGAACTGGTTCACCGCCACACGGGCGATCTGCTCTTCGTTGAGTTCGAACAGGATCGGCACCGGCTCGAACGGCCTGCGGCCCTGGCGCATGCGCTTCTCGAACAGGGCGCGGTCGTCAGGCGTCAACTCCAGCACTTCGACGATGGTATCCAGCACTTCCTGCCAGTTACCCGCACGTTCGCGGGTCATCGACAGGCTGAAGCTGGGCCGGTTGTCGGCGACGATCACCCCGTTGCGGTCGAAGATCAGCCCGCGGGTCGGCGGGATCGGCTGCACATGCACCCGGTTGTTCTCCGACAGCGTCGAGTGATAGTCGTGCTGGATGACCTGCAGGTAGTACAGACGCGCAATCAGCACGCAGATAAGCAGCATGATCGCGACTGCGCCGACCACGACGCGGTTGCGCACCAGGCGGGCGTCTTTCTCGTGGTCCTTGAGACGGATCGGCTGCGACATCGGACTGCTTACAGGCTCATTTATGGTAAGGATGCCCGGACAGCACGGTCCAGGCGCGGTAGATCTGCTCGCCGATGAGTATCCTTACCAATGGGTGCGGCAAGGTCAGCGGCGACAGCGACCAGCGTTGCTCGGCGCGCGCACAGACCTCGGGCGCCAGGCCTTCCGGGCCGCCCACCATCAAATTCACCGTGCGCGCATCCAGGCGCCAGCGGTCCAGCTCGGTCGCCAACTGCTCGGTACTCCAGGGCTTGCCATGGACCTCGAGGGTGACGATGCGTTCCCCTGGCTGAACCTTGCTCAGCATGGCTTCGCCCTCCTGACGGATCAGGCGGGCGACGTCGGCATTCTTGCCACGGGTGTTCAGCGGGATTTCCACCAGCTCCAGCGACAGCTCGGCGGGCAGGCGCTTGGCATATTCATGCCAGCCTTCCTCGACCCACTTCGGCATGCGCGAGCCGACCGCGATCAGGCGCAGACGCACAGCGCTTTCCTTATTCCCGGTCCTTGAGCTTATCGGAGTACTCGTGGGCATGGTCCGGGCTGTGGTGCTTGCCATCGGCGGCACGGCTTTGCTCGGCACCCTGCCACAGGCGCTCCAGGTCGTAGAACTGGCGGGCAGCGGCGGTCATCATGTGCACGATGACATCGTTCAGGTCCAGCAGCACCCAGTCGCTGTCGCCCTTGCCTTCTTCACCCAGCGGCTGGGCACCCTTGGCCTTGACCGCTTCGCGGACCTTTTCCAGCATCGCATTGATCTGGCGGTTGGAAGTACCGGTGGCGATGATCATGTAGTCGGTCAGGCTGTGCTTTTCGCGCACGTCGATGACCTGGATGTCCTGGGCCTTGACGTCTTCCAGCGCTGCCTTGGTCAGGGCAACCAGTTCTTCGCCGTGGATTTTCTGCTTGGTCATATAAAACTCGTTCAACTCGTTGGATGAGGCGCCAGAGGCACCGTCAGTTAGGTGCACGATACAGTTCGTGCGCCTCGATGTAGGCCAGTACGGCGTCCGGCACCAGGAACCTCACCGATTTGCCGCTGGCCAGCAGCTGTCGGATCTGTGTAGCCGACACCGCAAGCGGCGTCTGCCAGACGAACGAAATGTTTCCCGCCGGGCCGGACAAGGCGGTGGGATCGCTCTCCGAGCGCGCAGCCAGCAGGTTGCGCAGCTCGTCAGGGGGTTCTACGTCGGCATCCGGGCGTTGCAGCACCAGGATGTGACAGTGTTGCAGCAATTCTTCCCAGCGGTGCCAGCCGGGCAGGCCACAGAAGGCATCCCAGCCCAGCACCAGGAACAACTGGTCGTTAGCGGCCAGTTCGGCGCGGATCGATTCCAGCGTGTCGATGGTGTACGACGGTTTGTCGCGCGCCAGTTCGCGGGCATCCACGCTCAGGCAGGGCACGCCCTGTACAGCGCCTTGCACCATGGCCAGGCGGTCCTGCGCGGCCACCTGCGGGGTGTCGCGGTGCGGCGGCCGGGCGTTGGGCAGCAGGCGCAGTTCGTCCAGCCCCATGAACTCGGCCACTTCCAGCGCGCTGCGCAGGTGGCCGATGTGCACGGGATCGAAGGTGCCGCCAAGAATGCCGATGCGCCGGACTGCCTGGGCCTTGCTCAACTCAGCAGGACTCCTGGCCGCGCAGCTGGCCGTCACCGATCACCACGTACTTCTCGCAGGTCAGGCCTTCCAGGCCGACTGGGCCGCGGGCATGCAGCTTGTCGGTGGAAATGCCGATTTCCGCACCCAGGCCATACTCGAAGCCGTCGGCGAAGCAGGTCGGGGTATTGAGCATGACCGACGCCGAGTCGACCTCGGCCATGAACTGGCGGGCTTCAGCCTGGTGTTCGCTGATGATCGAATCGGTGTGGTGCGAGCCATAGTGGTTGATGTGCTCGATGGCCTGGTCCAGGCCGTCGACCACACGGATCGACAGGATCGCGTCCAGGTACTCGGTGTGCCAGTCGGCCTCGGTGGCCGGTTTGGCCTCGATGATCGCCCGGGTGCGCTCGCAGCCACGCAGCTCGACGCCCTTCTCCTGGAAGCGGCGGGCCATTTCCGGCAGGAAGCGCTCGGCCACCTGCTGGTCGACCAGCAGCGTTTCCATGGCGCCACAGATGCCGTAGCGGTAGGTCTTGGCGTTGAACGCCACACGCCAGGCCTTGTCCAGGTCGGCATGCTGGCTGACGTAGACGTGGCAGATACCGTCCAGGTGCTTGATCACCGGCACGCGAGCATCGCGGCTGATGCGTTCGATCAGGCCACGGCCACCGCGCGGCACGATGACGTCGACGAATTCCGGCATGCTGATCAGCGCGCCCACGGCTTCGCGGTCGGTAGTCTCGACCACCTGCACCACGGCTGCCGGCAGGCCGGCGGCGGCCAGGCCACGCTGGATGCAGGTGGCGATGGCGCGGTTGGAGTGGATGGCTTCGGAGCCGCCACGCAGGATGGTCGCGTTACCCGACTTCAGGCACAGGCTGGCGGCATCGATGGTCACGTTCGGGCGCGATTCGTAGATGATCCCGATCACCCCCAGCGGCGTGCGCATCTTGCCGACCTGGATACCGGATGGGCGGTAGCTCATGTCGCGGATGGCACCGACCGGGTCCGGCAGGCTGGCCACCTGGCGCAGGCCGGTGATCATGCCGTCGATACGCGCCGGGGTCAGCGCCAGGCGGTCGAGCAGCGCGGGCTCCAAGCCATTGGCACGGCCGGCGGCCAGGTCCAGCTCGTTGGCAGCGGTCAGCTCTGCACGAGCGGCGTCCAGCGCATCGGCGGCAGCTTGCAGGGCGCGGTTCTTCTGCGCGGTGCTGGCACGGCCGATCACCCGGGAAGCCTCACGGGCAGCGCGACCCAGGCGGGTCATATAGTCAAGAACGGACTCAGTCATGGGTTCGGTGTCTTGGCGAAGGGGAAATCGGCTGATTATAACTGGCGCGCAGGTGTACGCCCAGCGGCGGGTGGCGGATGGTAGAAAATGGCTGGGGCATTGTGTAGGAAAGATGTAACCGGGGTTATCGAAATTTCTATCTCCTGTCAGTGCCCTTTCACGGGTAAACCTGCTCCCACAGGGATTGCACAAGGCCTGGGACCTCCGAGGTACCTGTGAGCGGGCGAGCCCGCGAAAGGGCCGGCACTGCCAACATCCCACTCGATTCAGCCTCGATTAAGCTATTCATTGCTATCATCCCCGCCGTCCCAGCCACGAACCGCCCGCATGCCAGCCTTGCCCGACAGCTTTTTCGACCGCGACGCCCAGACCCTGGCCAAGGCCCTGCTGGGCAAAGTCATCCGCCATCGCCACGGCGACCTGTGGCTGGCCGCGCGCATCATCGAGACCGAGGCCTACTACCTCACCGACAAAGGCAGCCACGCCTCGCTCGGCTACACCGAAAAGCGCAAGGCGCTGTTCCTCGATGGCGGGCACATCTATATGTACTACGCGCGCGGCGGCGACTCGCTGAACTTCAGCGCCCACGGGCCAGGCAACGCGGTGCTCATCAAGTCTGTCGTATAATACCTGTAACGCCAAGGCTCACAGGTATCAAGCAATGCCGCGTCTAATCTCATACGTTCGTATGTCCACAAGCGAGCAGTTAAAGGGGTTTTCGCTGGAACGTCAGCGAAACCTGATTGCAGATTTTGCCCGAAAAAATGGGCTGTCGCTTGAAGATAGTCATATTCTTGAAGACATTGGACGTTCATCGTTTTCAGATGATACAGAGCAAAAAGAACTTACAAAATTCTTTGAAGACCTTGGAAATGATAAATTTCAAAAAGGTGATGTTTTTGCATTAGAAAATATTGATCGTCTTACACGTCGTGGTCCAATTGACGCTTTAATGAAGGTTAATCAAATAATTTCAAAGGGTTTGAAATTAGCGATTATCAGTGATAAAGAACAACGTATCCTTGAAGAAATTGACGTTTTTTCAATTATCACATTGTCTATTGACGCATCCCGTGCAAATAAAGAAAGTCAAGTTAAGTCAGATAAGGGATTACAGAATTGGGCTTTTAAGCGTGAGCTTGCTGCTACTCATAAAATTGCTATGACAGCCCAAGCACCAGCTTGGATTGATACAGAAACCTATTACATAATGGACGAAACAAAGAACAAGCAAGTAAAGCGTCGTCGTTATGTTTTGAATGAAGATCGAGCCAAAACGGTAAAACTGATTTTTGAACTATTCCAAAATGGTAATGGTTCATTGAAGATCAAGAATATTCTCAATGAACAAAATATCCCAACATTTAAAGGCATTGAATATTGGGAACCTTCTACCATCTCAAAGATAATTCGAAATCCAGCAACATATGGAATGTATCAACCAAAGAAACAAAACACCGGAAAACGTGACTTGGTGGCCATTGGTGAACCAATTGAAAACTATTTCCCAGCAGTGATAGGCAAAGAAGTTTTTGACCAGTGCCAACAGATTACAGCCACCAACACCACCAGAAAAGGACGTAGAGGTAAACTATTCACAAACCTTTTCACAGGTTTATTGAAGTGTGCCGATTGTGATGGTCCTATTCATTTGCTCAATCCCGGCATTGATAAACGTGCAAAAAACCCAAAACCAGTAAACTACTTAATTTGTAAAAAAGGTAAGTTCACTAAAGAGTGCATCACAAAAAGACTTCGTTATGAAGACTTTGAGAATGTAATGCTTAAAGCTATCCAAGAAATCAATCTTGCAGATGTTCTACATGAAAATAATCCACTTGAAAACCTAATCAAGCAACAAAGGAACTTACAAGCAGATATTGAGAAAAAGAAAAAGCTGCTTGAAAACTTTGAGCGAAACTTTGTTGAGAACGATGGTGATTTGCCTTCGTTTATGATTGCACAAGCCAAACAAGCAGAAATAGACATTAAATCTCTTGATAGTGAAATCAAATCTATTCGGCTTGAAATATCTCAATTGAATGTTTATAACTCAAACATAGACAATGCAATTGATGAATTAAAAGTCAATGGCACCTATGAGGCACGGTCAAAAATCAATCTCATCTTGCATGAAATAATTAAGCATATTGTCATTGATTTTGAACTTGATGATTATGGTGTGATGTTCAAAAATGGTGCCAAGCGATTCATTAACAATGGCATTATTCAAAATGTGTTCAGGACAGAAAACACCAAGCAACGTGATGATGAAATCAACGAGATTTTGAATCACAAGAACTAATTTACTATCTGCTTTTATTTCCAGAATACGGCCACCTTCTTAGGTGGCTTTTTTATTCCTATACCTTTCCTATACCAGTCCTAGGCAGTCTCCTAGGTAGCTTCCTAGACACGCCATCAATAACTATTGTTCCTATACACTATTGAAATCTTTTAAACTTGAGTTAGCATAATAATATGAAGTCAAGAGAAAAGAAGGCGAGCAATGGGAATGTATAGGAAAAAACTTCGTTTTTATCCTACCGTTCAAAAGTCTTCGACATTTTTCACTTACTTCCCTGCTCGATTTTCTGCACTTCGTTTGAAAATAAAATCAAAAGCAGGTAGCTGAAATGTCTTCGGACATTCCAGAAAATAAACATATTACGAGGACAACTATGAGTAAGAAAAAAAGAAATGGTGAGCAATTTAATGTCAGAGTTTCAAAAGAAGCAAAAGACAAAATTGTTGCTAATGCAGCTTTGCTGGGCATTAGTCAGGCGAAGTACATTGAACATCTAGCAGTTAATGGGTGCAATGTTATCGAGATAAGAAATGAAAGATTTATCGAGTATGTTGGGAAGGCAGAGGCTGACTTGAATAAAATGGGAAATAATTTAAATCAAATGGCAAGGGCAATTAATTTGGGGAAAGTGGATTTGGTAGAGAAAAATATTGAGTTGTTCAATAATGCAAAAAAAACCTTTGACCAACTTTATTCAAAGCTTGTTGAGCACGAAGAAAAAATCACTTTAAAATAAACAGCCGCAGGATAGTATGATAAGAGAGAAATTGAGCACGCAGAAGTCAAAAGGAGAAACACAAAACACCCTTGGATATGCTTTGAAGAAATCAGCCCTTATAGAGAGCAACAGACTTCAAACAGGAACAACGCAAGAATTTATAGAGTTTCTAGCCAAGAAATTCGATAAGGCTTGCAAAGGCAAGCAGCAAAATACCAGTTTTCACGAAATGGTATCTTTTGACCCATCCGACAAAATCACACCCGAACAAGCTCTTGCCATAGCAAAAGAACTTTATTCAGATACTCACGGATTAAACCGTGAGCACGCTTTTGCTGTCCATACAGACACTAAACAAATCCATGTCCACTTTGTATGGGCACCCAGAGACTTCAACAATAAAATATATAATCAAGTTGATGATTACAGAATTATTGAAGCTAAATTGACTGAGCTTGAACATAAGCACAATCTATTTAAAGTCGAAAATAGGAAATCTTTAAACCCTGACTTAGAAACAAAACCACCAGAGAGCAACCACGAAAAAGCTCTTGAAGTAAGAGGTATCAAATCACATAAAAAACAATTCAAGTCTCAAATTGAAAAGCTTTCATTGGTGCAACCACAACAACGGCTTTCCTTGCTAACCTTCACAAGCAAGGGTTTGACATTATCCCGAATGGACAGAACTCCTATTCATTAGAAAAAGAAGGCCAAACATTCAAGGCCAGTGAGTTAGGTATTCAACACTCGAAACTAAAAAACAAGCTTCAAGAGCAGCACCAATTCAGTCAATTGATGGAGCACTATTCAAAAAAAGCTCGTAGATACAATGATGAATTAAACCTTTCTACAAATGAAGATGTTGAATTTCTTAAAAGAATAAATACAAAACTGTCCTTGAAAAGAAATTTACACATCAAGAATCCGGCAACAATGTGGAGCACTTCTTTAAAAACTCTACCAGCCAGAAGGCTTTTGAATACCACAAAGACCCTTCAAAAGTTACATTTCAAGACTTATCAAGAGACAGTATAAAAGCTGGACTTCAACGCCTAACAACTGACATGAAGAAGCCGGGGCCGCTCTATGTGAATGGCCCAGAATACGCAAAAAAGAAAATGTGGATGGAGTTCAAGATGATGAACCTTGAAGATAAAGGTTTCACATTGTCAGGATATAAACCCACTCAACAAGACTTGAAAGAGCTTGAACAAAGAAAAGCTGACTATGAATTACAAGCTCAAAAATGGAAGACCAAGAAAGCCGTAGAGCCACCTAAACCAGTTGAGCCTGTCGTGCCTACACCCGTTGAGAACGCACTAGAGAAGGCCACAGAACCAACAAGTCAGGTTGAACAAGAACAGGTTGCACCTACTAATGATGATTTGATTGATGACTTGATGAAAGAGTTTGAGCTATCCAACCCTATACCTGTCGCAGAGGCTCCTACGAAAGTCATAGAGACACCTAAACCAGATGAGCCTATTGCGAGTGACCTTTACACACCGATTGCCCCAGAGCCGCTTGCAGAGCCTGAAAGTCGCAAGATTGATGGCGACTATTCAACATACTCTGATGATGAACTTGTTGAAGCGTTTGAAGGCATACAGAAAAAACTTGATAAGAAACTCTTCACTGGAACCAGCAAAAGTGATATTGCCGGACATAGATACGTGGACAGACAAAATCTAATCTATGAAAGAAAGGGCGAGGTGAAACGCCAATATGATTTGAGGCAGGACTTTTATGAAGTGTTTGATGAAATTAAGGAAAGAGACCCAGCAGCAGCAAAACAGCTTGAACAAGCATTTAAAGCACATATGGCAAACAAAAGAGCAGTAACGTTTGACTTAAAGCCACAGTTAAAAAATAGCCCTATCAGGGCTTTTTATTTGTTAATTCTTTCAAGTTCTCTTGTTTACTGACATGCTCCATACGATTCAAGATATACGCCATCAAACCCTTTTGTCTTAGGTCACTGACTAATCTTTCCGCATAATCATTATTTTTTACGCAAGAATAAGTTTTTGATTTAGGGATACTGACAAAAACCTTGCAACCGTCCCTGTGAACAGGGTCAATTATCGCAACATATAAATCACTAAATTCATGTGATTTGTAAGAGCTTTCGGAATAATTCATCGCTAAAAAATTTATCGTTGGTTGCACTCTGTCATCACACAATTCAGCACCAGTTTTTTCAACTGGAGTTTCATTTGAGCTGTCAGGATTTTCAGGCGTTACTGGATCGACAGGATTTGAACCCACATCGCTCGGTCTTGTGAATGTGATACTGTCATCAGTTAAAAAACCACCAGATGCTTGCTCGATTGGGATTTTAACAATATATTCAGCATTTGCATTAAATGTTGTTGCTATTGCGATTGCTATTACTAAGTATTTAACTCCATTCATATATCCCTCATTGCTTATTAGTTCTCTTGTATTTCTTTATCTCAACATCAAGATGTATGTTGGTTTCAAAACCATTAATCCTGTAACTTTTCACATATTGCTCTATGCAAGCATTTAGAAAACTTGCTAATGAAAAATCGTTTTTCTTTGTGATTTCTAATGCCTCATTCATTAGCCCTTGCTCAGATTTCAATAAATAAACCTTAACCTTCCTTTTCATATAACACCTTTGTTCTAGTATTACATCCATTAAATCATGCAATTGCAACTTGTCAATAGATGTATATACTTTTATTTAAGTTGGCGTAATAAAACCAGCGTTAGCTGGCTGACAGAGTTCAGATTGATTAGACCTTTAAGCAGTTGTCCCAATACTCATAAGGAACCTTACTTTGGTCTACCAAGGCTTTAAATTCGCCGTCAACGGTATCATAAAATAAGTCGCACTCGCTATCATTGTGTATGCTCTTAATATTCTCATACATACCATCTATGCCAAATTTTTTAATAGACTTTAAGACTTCTTTCTTTCCGCTAGCCACTAGTATTAATTTCATATTGTTGTTCTCCAGTTTGTTAGTTACAATGTAACATGCGATTATAAATAATCAATAGATAAATATATATTTATTTTCCGGCTGCAGTATCAAACAATGAAACATCTACTATCTTGCAAGTTGATTTGATATCAATTACTTCATCAGTCACCAAATCAATTATGTATTTACCTGCTAGACTTTTTCCAAATACATCGCCCAGCAAATCATCTTTCATGATTTGTATTTCATTGAAGACCCTCATTATTTTTAGCTTTCCATTAACAAACATCGAGAAGCCAATAAAGTCGTTTTTCTCAATAAACATGAATGCTTTATCAAGGTTTTCATTTTACCTTTAAAAAATGGTTTCTTTTTAATTCTCTCCATAATGAAAGCGTGTTTTTAACGCCGAACATTGCATATCTACGCACACCCCACAAAGCTTGAACAGCTCTAACTTTTTTGTGATTTGAAATTTCCAACTTATCTATATTTAGAACGCCGCCCTTCAACTCGAAATCCATATTGAATGACTTAGTTAGATATTTCATCACGTATGATGTTGCCTTGCTTTTCTTTGTGTCAATTTCTTCAATTCTAACGGCATTTTCAGAATGCCTAAAATGTTTGTTAATCAATATGACTAATTCGTCAAAATGCTTTTTGTTTACATACATTAAAGCGTGCTTGTGAAAACATTGGTCTTTGTGTGGCTCGACAGCCCAGAAACCATTCATCTCAATCTTATGTCTATGGATGTCTTTTCTAAAAGCATTCCACAAACCTTTTAAATAGTCATTGCTTTCTTTTGGCGTTGAACCATCCCAAGAACTAACGCCTTTTGACGGCATTGGGTGAAACCTTGCCGGAGCGGTAAAAGTTATGAAAAGAGGCTTGTAGTCAAGTCTCTTTGCGTATGCGTCTAATGACATAACTTGAATATATATCTCAGCAAATCTTTGTTTTTCAGTGCTTGCTACTTTTGATAGCGGGATTTTCTTGTTGTTTGCATAGACAACGTATTTGCTCAATATGTATTCATATTGTTTTTGTTCGTCAGTTTCTCTATTGCGAACAACTTCATCACTACAAATCTCATATGCTTGACCCGAACCAATTAAACCTGAGTGCATCTTTGAAAGTTCGCTTCGTTGCTTTTGTATCCTTTTTATTTGTGATTTGAGCTTTTTCTCATCAGTAATATTGATTAGCTTGTCTTTTATAGTTGACCCTTTGATATCTTTAATTTTGATGTTGTAGCCAATATTCCAGTTATGATTTATATGTGAGAGCACGTTTTCGCCGCACTCGTCATTTTTGAGATTTCTTTTCTTAATAATGAGATTTTCTTGAATTCTCTTGAAAACAAACGTGATATTTTGACGATTTCGTTCAAATCGCCATCGAGAGCATATTTATGCTGTATCTTCCAACATTTATATTCTTCGCAATTTGCAACCCAAGTCTTTTTTTGCTCAAGATTTCGTATTTCTTTGACTAATGCTTTATGGTTTCTTTCTGATGAATTGTTTAACTTGTTTTGATAATATTCCTTCGAAGTCAGTTTCTTTTCGATAGCTCGCTCATAAACATACTGTGCCTCGCATTCTGCAAAGAATAATTTAGCAGTGAGATTTTCAAGTGTTATGCGATGCGGAATAAATATCATAGTTTAAAATGTGGTTTCATATATATACATTTACCACAGGACAAAATCTTGTCAATAGAAGTATATATTTAATGCAGCTTATATTTTCAAGAAGCAAAATAGTTAAATTATCCCATAAAATCAGCTTGCGACACTTATTTAAGAGTTATCCAAGGAGAGCAAAATCAAAATCAAAAGCAAAAAAAAACCAGCATTTTGCTGGTTTGTTTAAATTATTTCTGTTTGGGTTATGTGATATGCAGCAACGAAATGCGTTAAAAATTTCGTTCCGTTTCGTGTTCCACCCCTTCCACTAACAACATAAGCAATAGGCTTGGCATTAGCCTTTACTTTTCTATTATTTAATCTCCAATATCCCGCAGTATCAATATCTTGCGGCTTCACATTAAAAAGCAAACCTTTTTGTCTTTCGTAAAATTTCAGTTGTGGATTATCCTGCATCAATCTCTCTTTTTCATTTATCAATCTGTCAATTACTGCTTTTCTTCTCATATTGTTATATATATATTGCCTTGCTATCAATATAGCATTTTTTTATAAAAAATCAAATCGCATGTAACTATAAGTAATATTCAAAAGCATCAAAGTCAAAAGCATCTGGGTATTGCGAACTTTGTTCGCTAATTAAAACCATGGCGTCGATGTTTAGTAACATTCCTGAAAGTCAATTTTATAACTGTTCTTTGGTTCGGGGATATGTCCCCGAGCCTCAAAAGAATTTGGTGCTTCAAAAGTCATCAAGGCTAGTAATTTTTCTAAAAATTAAAATTCATAAAATAGCCCTTTTTAGAGCTTGAAATTTCTTTCGTGTATAACAATACCGATAATAAAAACGTAGCGTATTTTGTCCGATTCCGTTAGTTCATTGAAAATTAAGTTCGACGTTATTTTCTTTTTTTATGAACTTTTTTTGAGTTTTAAGTTTTGAGGGCAGTCAATAAATGGCTTAAAATCAACTAAATATCGTGTCAATAGCAAATTGAAAATATATTTAAGGTTGGATAGTAATTGTCAAAATTTAAAAATTAGCGTTCGACCTTAATCGGTGCTTTTATATAAAATTTTATATGTGCTCAATTTTCATGCTTGAACAAGTTCAACCACAAAAATCGACCTTGAGTAAAATGGCGGCGAATGCAGACGATTCCTACAGGTAAAATATGGACGACTTGATCAAGTCGGCCTATCCTTGGCAGGACGCCCGCTCGGGGCCGAACAGCCTGGCACAGATGCAACTGAACAACCCCGATGCCAGCGGCAACCTCCGCCCGCCCGAGCGCCTGTGTGCGGGGCAGACCTTGCTGTGCCGGGCCCTGGGCCTGAAGGTGCCGCACTGGGACGCCCAGCGTTTTGACGCCGAGCGCCTGTACGTGGAGGATTGCGGCAACATCGTGCCACGGGTGATCCAGGCCGCCCGCCTGGGCATCCCGCATGGCCGCGACGAGCACCTGCCCTACCGTTTCGTCGATGCTGAGTACGCCCGTTTCTGCACGCGGAACCCGTTACGTCGCGGCCAAGTCGAAGGCCGCGACTTCTTCATTCTGGAACAAGGAAGCTGAACCATGGGCCAATGGCTCGACAGCCTGACTGGCTGGCTCAGCGCCAACCCGCAGTGGCTTGGCCTGGCGATATTCCTGGTGGCCTGCATCGAGTGCCTGGCCATTGCCGGCATCATCGTGCCAGGCACCGTGCTGCTGTTCGCGGTCGCGGTACTGGCCGGCAGCGGCGCCTTCAGCCTGGGCGAAACGCTGCTGCTGGGCTTTCTCGGTGGCCTGGTGGGCGATGCGTTGTCGTACACGGTGGGCAAGTACTTCCACCAGAACATTCGCAGGCTGCCCCTGCTGCGCCACCATCCGGAATGGATCGGCAGCGCCGAGGCCTACTTCCAGCGCTACGGCATCGCCAGCCTGCTGGTAGGGCGCTTCATCGGGCCGCTGCGGCCTATGCTGCCAATGGTCGCCGGCATGTTCGACATGCCGCTGCCGCGCTTCATCGCCGTCAGCCTGGTGGCCGGTGCCGGCTGGGCAGTGGCCTACCTGCTGCCCGGCTGGGCTACCGGCGCAGCCATGCGCCTGCCCTTGCCGGAAGGCTTCTGGCTGGATGCCGGGATCATCGCCGGCACCCTGGCAGTCATCATCGGGCTGAGCCTGAACACCAGCATTCGTGATCAACGCCACGGCACCCGGCTGATCGCAGGCATGAGTTTCCTGGCCTTGACCGGGGTCTTCCTCGGCTGGCCCTACCTGCACGAGTTCGACCAGGGCGTGATGACACTGGTGCAGGAGCACCGCAGCCAGGCCATCGATGGCGCCGTGGTGCTGGTGACCCGGCTGGGCGATTTCCGCACCCAGTTATTCCTCGGCGGGCTGCTGACGGGCCTGCTGCTGCTTGCCCGGCAGTGGCGGCATGCCATGTTCGCTGCGGGCGCACTGATGGGTACGGCGTTTGCCAACGGCACGCTGAAGTGGCTGTTCGCCCGGGCCCGCCCGGAAGTGCTGAGCGACCCGCTGACCAGCTACAGCATGCCCAGTGGGCACAGTTCGGCGTCGTTTGCGTTCTTCCTGGTAATGGCAGTGCTGGCCGGTCGCGGTCAGCCGCCGCGGATGCGCCTCACCTGGGTGATGCTGGGCTGCATTCCGGCGCTGGCGATTGCCCTGTCACGGGTGTACCTCGGGGCGCACTGGCCGACCGACATCCTCGCCGGGGCATTGCTGGCGTGCTGCGTGTGCGCGCTCAGCCTGGCACTGGCGCAGCGTCACCAGACGCTCCCGGCCTTGCCGCTGCGGGTTTGGTGGCTGGTGTTGCCGGCGTGTGTCGCGTTGCTGGCGTTCTTTGCCATGCATGCGCTGCCGCAGGCTTTGCTGCGGTATCAATATTGATGTCGCGTTTACCGGCCTCTTCGCAGCACAAGGCTGCTCCTACGGGGCTCTCGTCAGCCTGTAGGAGCAGCCTTGTGCTGCGAAGAGGCCGGCACTGGCAACACAGCAGTATCAGGCAAACAATTCACCCTGAATCCGCTCCAGCAGCTTCTGGATCTCCCCCAACCGCTCCTGCGGCGAGTCGAGGCTCAGCAAATCCAGCTTGTCCTCTTCCATGAACGGCAGCAGGTACGCCAACTGGTTGGCCAACGTCTGGCGCCCGTCCACAGGCCGCGGCATGTCCAGGGCTTCGACCATCGGGTGTTCACCCAGGGCCACCAGCAACGCCAGCAGGTCTTCGTCCGCCTCCAGCAACGGGCTGTCCGCCTGCTCCGGCAGCCATTGCACCTGCCCCACCAGCAACTGGTCCTTCTGCACCTCGGTGCTTTCCAGGTTGAAGCGCCGCACGCCTTCGACGCGGATACCCAGCAAGCCGTTATCCTGCTGCACGAAGTCACGGATCACCGCCTCGCAGCCGATCGAGGCGACCACCGGCGGCGCCTTGCCGACCTGCTCGCCTTCGAGGATGCACACCACACCAAAACCTTCGCCCCGCTTCATGCAGCGCCCGATCATGTCCAGATAGCGTGCCTCGAATATCTGCAAATCGAGGAAACAACCAGGAAACAGCACGGTATTGAGAGGAAACAGCGGTAGCGTCATCACAAGTCCTCAAGCCACCAGGCTGACCGCCAGCGGCAGGAACACCGCCGTGGCCACCCCCATCAGGCTCATCGCCAGCGCGGCAAAGGCGCCGCATTCGTCACTTTCCTGCAGGGCCACCGAAGTGCCCACTGCATGCGCGGTCACGCCCAAAGACATGCCACGGGCCTCGGGGCTATGCACGCCAAAACGGCTCAGCAGCGCCGGACCGAAGATTGCCCCGATAACCCCGGTAATCAGCACGAACACCGCCGCCAGGGCAGCCACGCCGCCAATCTGCTCAGCCACCAGCATGGCGATCGGCGAAGTGACCGACTTCGGCGCCATGGTCATCAGGATCATGTGCTCGGCACCGAACCACCAGCCCAGCAACAGGCAGCACAGCGTGGCGAACAGGCCTCCGACTACCAGCGTAGTAAATGTGGGCCAGAACAGCTGTCGGATACGCCGCAGGTTGAGGTAGAGCGGCACAGCCAGGGCTACGGTGGCAGGCCCCAGCAGGATGTTCATGATTTCGGTGCTCTTGCGATATTCGCTGTAGTCGATGCCACACACCAGCAACACGCCGATCACCAGCAGCATCGAGACCAGTACCGGCTGCAGGAAGATCCAGCGGGTCTTCTCGTAGGCCGCCAGCACCACCTGGTAGGCCCCAAGCGTGATGCCGATACCGAACAAGGGATGATGAACGACCGCATCCAGTGCGCCTTGCCAGTCGAGCATCA
Organism: Pseudomonas asiatica; assembly: GCF_009932335.1. Taxonomy (NCBI): domain Bacteria; kingdom Pseudomonadati; phylum Pseudomonadota; class Gammaproteobacteria; order Pseudomonadales; family Pseudomonadaceae; genus Pseudomonas; species Pseudomonas asiatica. The sequence continues at coordinate 931,784 of NZ_BLJF01000003.1, read as the reverse complement.
TGGCTGCTCCTCGCTCCGGCCCTGACGGTGGATGAGCTTTTGCATCAACACGCCGACGAAAACCAGGGTCACCAGGCAGGAGATCAGCAAGGCACCGGCAATGGCCCAGAAGTCGGCGGCGATATCCCTGGCATACACCATCACCCCCACCGCTGGCGGCACCAGCAACAGCGGCAGGTAACGCAGAAGGCTGCTGGCGGCCTCGTTCAGCGGCTTGCCCACCTCACCACGGGCCATGAGGAAGAACAAAAGCAGCAACAGGCCGATGATCGGCCCCGGCAGAAACGGCACCAACAGATGGTTGATTGCCGTCCCCAGCAGCTGGAACAGCACCAGCCAGGTCAAACCACGCAACAGCATAAGCATCTCCCTCGGGCATGGCCGCCATTATAAGCATGTGCCGTCATATACCGATATTCGTCGAAAAACGTGCAACTTGACTGAAACGGTTCGCCGTGCTGATCTTGCACTTTCGTACCAACTGACAACCCGGAGAGTTCGCGATGCCCCATGTACCGGTTACAGAGCTTTCGCAGTACGTTGGTAAGGAACTGGGCCGCTCGGCCTGGCTGAAGATCGACCAGCAACGCATCAACCTGTTCGCCGAAGCCACGGGCGATTTCCAGTTCATCCATGTTGACCCGGAAAAGGCGGCAAAAACCCCGTTCGGCAGCACCATCGCCCACGGTTTCCTGACATTGTCGCTGATTCCCAAGCTGATCGAGGACATCCTGATTCTGCCGGAAGGGCTGAAGATGGTGGTGAACTATGGGCTGGACAGCGTGCGGTTCATCCAGCCGGTCAAGGTCGACAGCCAGGTACGGCTGAAGGTGGACCTGGCCGAAGTGACGGAAAAGAGACCAGGGCAATGGCTGCTAAAGGCGATTGCCACGCTGGAGATCGAGGGAGAAGAGAAGCCTGCTTATATAGCTGAGTCGCTTTCCCTCTGTTTTGTCTGACGCATTCCGGGGGCGCTTCGCGCCCTATTCGCAGCACAAGGCTGCTCCTACAGGGGTATGTGATCTCTTGTAGGAGCAGCCTTGTGCTGCGAACGGGCTGCACAGCAGCCCAGATCCACAAATCCCCCGCACTCGCGTAAACTGCCAGCCTTCGCGCAGCCTAGGGCTGCCCCTGTCGATTTACCAAAGGTGCCCGCCATGCCCTGGCTGCAAGTACGCCTGGCCATCAGCCCGGAACAAGCCGAAACCTACGAAGATGCCCTGCTCGAAGTGGGTGCCGTCTCGGTCACGTTCATGGATGCCGAGGATCAACCGATCTTCGAGCCAGACCTCAACACCACTCCGCTGTGGTCGCACACCCACCTGCTGGCCCTGTTCGAGGCCGATGCCGATCCTGAGCAGGTATTCGCCCACCTGCGCCTGCTGACCGCTGCCGAACTGCCCGAGCACCAGGCCGAGGTGATCGAGGACCAGGACTGGGAACGCAGCTGGATGGACAACTTCCAGCCGATGCGCTTCGGCCGCCGCCTGTGGATCGTGCCAAGCTGGCACGAGGCCCCGGAACAGGACGCGGTGAACCTGCTGCTCGACCCCGGCCTGGCGTTCGGCACCGGTACCCACCCCACCACCGCACTGTGCCTGGAATGGCTCGACGGCCAGCAGCTCGAAGGCACCCAGGTGCTGGACTTCGGCTGCGGCTCCGGCATTCTGGCCATCGCCGCGTTGCTGCTGGGCGCCCGTGAGGCGGTCGGTACCGACATCGACGTACAGGCCATCGAGGCTTCGCGCGACAACGCCCAGCGCAACGGCATCGCCGACGAGAAGCTGGCGCTGTACCTGCCAGAGAACATGCCGGCCATGCAGGCCGATGTGCTGGTCGCCAACATCCTCGCCGGCCCGCTGGTGTCGCTGGCACCGCAACTGTCCGGCCTGGTCCGCCCAGGTGGCCTGCTGGCGCTGTCGGGCATCCTCGCCGAGCAAGGTGAGGAAGTGGCCGCAGCCTATGCCGCCGACTTCGAACTGGACCCGATCGTCGTTCGCGATGGCTGGGTGCGCATCAGTGGTCGCCGCCGTTAAGCGGGCCTAGAATACTTTTCTGCACAGCTCCCGGATTGCCGCATGACCGACAGTTTCGTCACCCAGTGCCCGCATTGCCAGACCAGCTTTCGCGTCACCCACCACCAGTTGAGCGTGGCCCGCGGTGTAGTGCGCTGCGGCCACTGCCTGCAGGTGTTCAACGCCGCCAGGCAGCTGCTGGAGCAGAACCGCGCCAGCGGAGCCAGCGCACCTGCGGTGCCGATGCCAGCTGCACCTGCCGAACCGCTGGTCGAACCGGCGATCGCACCCCAGCCAGTCGCCAGCGAGCCCAGCGCCCCCTCGGACGAGGACTGGGCGCTCACCACCCAGGCGCTGGAAGCGCTCGACCTCGACATGGAACTGGAGCGCCTGGAGCGCCGCGGCCAACCGGCCTCGGCTCGCCCGGCAAGCCAGGACGACGGCCTGCAGGCGAGGCGTGACGAACTGCACCCGGACGAACATGCCGACGACCTGTTCGGTACGGCAACCGATGAGCCGTTCGAGCCGCAACAGGCAGTAGAACCCACGCCCGTGCTGCGGGAGCCGGAGCCCCTGGAGCTGGACTTGGAACCCGCCCCAGGCGCGCGTACCGAGCCGACGTTAGGTGGCAATCTTGACCTGGACATCGACGACGAACCACCGGTACACCGTACCGCCGCAATCGATGACCACCCCGAATTCAACGAACCGCTGCGGGCCGCCGATGATGAGGCCCCTGTACGGGGCCTGAGCGCCCGCGACGACGAGCCACTGGAGCTGCACCTGTCAGCGCGCGACGACGAACCTGTCGAGCCGCTGCCCGGCGAACGTCTTGAACCAGGCCTAGCCGGCAAAGCCGAGCGCCCGGCGCGCAAGGAGCCGCTGGTAGATGTGGTCGACGCCCCCCTGCAACTAGGCTGGGAACAGCCCGCACCCAACTGGGGCAAGCGCTTGTTGTGGGGCTTCCTGACACTGCTGGCCGCTGGCTTGCTTGCGTTCCAGTACGTCTGGTTCCATTTCGACGAAATGGCCCGCCAGGACCAATACCGGCCGATCTTCCAGCAAATCTGCCCGTTGGTCGGCTGCGAGGTGCCGACCCGCGTCGATATCGCCCGAATCAAGAGCAGCAACCTGGTGGTTCGTAGCCACCCGGACTTCAAGGGCGCTCTGATCGTCGATGCGATCATCTACAACCGCGCGCCGTTCGCCCAGCCGTTCCCGCTGCTGGAGCTGCGCTTCGCCGACCTCAATGGCCAGCTGATCGCCAGCCGTCGCTTCAAGCCCAGCGAATACCTGTCCGGCGAACTGGCCGGGCGCGGCGAAATGCCAAGCCAGACCCCGATCCATATCGCCCTGGACATCCTCGACCCAGGGCCGAAGGCCGTTAATTACAGCCTGAGCTTCCGTTCGCCGGAATAACCAGCAGCCCTGTGGGAGCGGGCGTGCCCGCGAACACGGGCGAAGCCCGTGCCATCCATTGCGCCGCCTGCTTCGCGGGCAGGCCCGCTCCCACAGGGGCCGCGCAAGGTCCTGGACCTCACCCATACCAAAAGTCATAAGCCGACAACTGTTCAGATTTTATCCAAATCCATCTTTATCCGGTCACCGAGAGCGGGTATCATGCCAACCCTTTTTCGAACTCCAAGATTCGGCCCCACAACAGGGATCACCTATGTCGGCGGTACGCATCGGCCCATACACACTACGCAACAACCTGATCCTCGCGCCCATGGCCGGGGTCACGGACCAGCCTTTCCGTACACTTTGCCAGCGCCTGGGCGCCGGCATGGTGGTGTCGGAAATGGTCTCCAGTGACATGAGCCTTTGGAACAGCCGCAAGTCGAGCCTGCGCCGCATCCATGAGGGTGATCCCGAGCCACGCTCGGTACAGATCGCCGGTGGTGATGCGCAGATGATGGCAGCGGCGGCAAAGGCCAACGTCGAAGCAGGCGCCCAGATCATTGATATCAACATGGGCTGCCCGGCAAAAAAAGTCTGCAACAAAGCCGCAGGCTCTGCTTTATTGAGAGATGAAGCCTTGGTCAGCGAGATTCTCCACGCCGTGGTCGGCGCCGTGGACGTCCCGGTGACCCTGAAGATCCGCACCGGCTGGGACCGGGCGAACAAGAACGGCCTGAACGTGGCGAAGATTGCCGAGCAGGCCGGCATCCAGGCGCTGGCGGTGCATGGCCGCACACGCGCCGACCTGTACACCGGCGAAGCCGAATACGACACCATCGCTGCCATCAAGCAGGCGGTGTCGATCCCGGTTTTTGCCAACGGCGATATCACCTCGCCAGAAAAGGCCCGGGCGGTGCTGGACGCCACCGGGGTCGATGGCCTGTTGATCGGCCGGGCCGCCCAAGGGCGGCCATGGATCTTTCGCGAGATCGAGCATTACCTGCGCACTGGCGAACACCTGCCAGCGCCGCAGCTGGAGGAAGTGGAACGCATCCTGCTGGAGCACCTGGCCGCGCTGCATGCCTTCTATGGCGATGTGATGGGCGTACGTATCGCCCGCAAGCACGTTGGCTGGTACCTGGCAACACGACCCGGCGGCAAGGAGTTTCGCTCCCGGTTCAACGCTTTGGAAGACACACAAGCGCAGTGCGCCAACGTTCGCGCGTTTTTCAGCGAACGTCGACAGAGCCTTGAGGCAGAGGACGGACAAGGGGTGGCCGCATGACGATGATGACCGAGACATTTGTGAGTGGAACAACGCCCGTGAGCGACAACGCCAACCTGAAACAGCACCTCAACACGCCGAGCGAGGAGGGCCAGACCCTTCGCGACAGCGTCGAGAAGGCGCTGCACAACTACTTCGCCCACCTGGAAGGCGCGACCGTGACGGACGTGTACAACCTGGTGCTCTCCGAAGTCGAGGCGCCCCTGCTCGAAAGCGTGATGAACTACGTGAAGGGCAACCAGACCAAGGCCAGCGAGATGCTCGGGCTGAACCGAGGCACCCTGCGCAAGAAGCTCAAGCAGTACGACTTGTTGTAAGCCAGAATCCCAACCAGAAAAGGCGGCTCCCTGAACAGAGGCGCCTTTTTTGCTGACTCCACCGCGTTATTGGAACCCGAAATGACCGACCAGACTACCCGCCTGCCAGTCCGCCGCGCCCTGATCAGCGTCTCCGACAAGACCGGTATCCTCGAATTTGCCCGTGAGCTGCAGCAGCTCGGTGTCGAGATCCTGTCCACCGGCGGCACCTACAAGCTGCTCAAGGACAACGGCGTCAACGCGGTGGAAGTGGCCGACTACACCGGCTTCGCCGAAATGATGGATGGCCGGGTCAAGACCCTGCACCCGAAAATCCACGGTGGCATCCTCGGCCGTCGCGGCACCGACGACGCCATCATGAATGAGCACGGCATCAAGCCGATCGACCTGGTAGCAGTCAACCTGTACCCGTTCGAAGCCACCATCTCCAAGCCTGGCTGTGACCTGCCGACCGCCATCGAGAACATCGATATCGGCGGCCCGACCATGGTCCGCTCGGCTGCCAAGAACCACAAGGACGTGGCCATCGTGGTCAACGCCAGCGACTACGCCGGCATCATCGAAGGCCTCAAGGCCGGTGGCCTGACCTACGCCCAGCGCTTCGACCTGATGCTCAAGGCGTTCGAGCACACTGCTGCCTACGACGGCATGATCGCCAACTACATGGGCACCATCGACCAGGCCAAAGAAACCCTGAGCACTGAAGGCCGCAGCGAGTTCCCGCGCACCTTCAACAGCCAGTTCGTCAAGGCCCAGGAAATGCGTTACGGCGAAAACCCGCACCAGAGCGCGGCGTTCTACGTAGAAGCGAAGAAAGGCGAAGCCAGCGTTTCCACCGCCATCCAGCTGCAGGGCAAGGAACTGTCGTTCAACAACGTGGCCGACACCGATGCTGCGCTGGAGTGCGTGAAGAGCTTCGTCAAGCCGGCCTGCGTCATCGTCAAGCACGCCAACCCGTGCGGCGTGGCCGTGGTACCTGAAGACGAAGGCGGCATCCGCAAGGCCTACGACCTGGCCTACGCAACCGACACCGAGTCGGCGTTCGGCGGCATCATCGCCTTCAACCGCGAACTGGACGGCGAAACCGCCAAGGCCATCGTCGACCGCCAGTTCGTCGAAGTGATCATCGCCCCGAAAATTTCCCAGGCTGCCCGCGAAGTGGTTGCCGCCAAGCAGAACGTACGCCTGCTGGAGTGCGGCGAGTGGCCTGCCGAGCGCGCTGCCGGTTGGGACTTCAAGCGCGTCAACGGTGGCCTGCTGGTGCAGAGCCGCGATATCGGCATGATCACTGCCGATGACCTGAAGATCGTCACCAAGCGTGCGCCAACCGAGCAAGAGATCAACGACCTGGTGTTCGCCTGGAAAGTGGCCAAGTTCGTCAAGTCCAACGCCATTGTCTACGCCAAGCAGCGCCAGACCATCGGCGTCGGCGCCGGCCAGATGAGCCGCGTCAACTCCGCGCGCATTGCTGCAATCAAGGCCGAGCATGCCGGCCTGCAGGTGCAGGGTGCAGTCATGGCGTCGGATGCGTTCTTCCCGTTCCGTGATGGCATCGACAATGCGGCTAAAGTGGGTATCAGCGCCGTGATCCAGCCGGGTGGTTCGATGCGTGATGCCGAGGTGATTGCTGCCGCTGACGAAGCCGGCATCGCCATGGTCTTCACCGGTATGCGCCACTTCCGCCACTAAACAGATGCAGGGCCGATCGCCGGCCCTTGTAGGAGCGGCCTTGTGTCGCGATAGGGCCGCAAAGCGGCCCCAGCAATTTCTGCTGTGAAGCTGAAAACCTGGGGCCGCTACGCGCCCCTTTCGCGACACAAGGCCGCTCCTACAGGAAGCGGGATCGGCCAGACAAAATTCGAGGTTTTGACATGAAAGTTTTGATCATCGGCAGCGGCGGCCGTGAGCACGCCCTGGCCTGGAAAGTCGCCCAGGACCCACGCGTCGAGAAAGTCTTCGTTGCCCCGGGCAACGCCGGCACCGCCATTGAAGCCAAGTGCGAGAACGTCGCCATCGACGTGTGCGCCCTGGAGCAACTGGCTGACTTCGCCGAGAAGAACGTCGACCTGACCATCGTCGGTCCGGAAGCACCGCTGGTCATCGGCGTGGTCGACCTGTTCCGCAGCCGCGGCCTGGACTGCTTCGGTCCGACCAAGGGCGCGGCCCAGCTGGAAGGCTCCAAGGCTTTCACCAAGGACTTCCTGGCGCGACACAAGATCCCGACCGCCGACTACCAGAACTTCACCGAAATCGAGCCGGCGCTGGCCTACCTGCAGGAAAAAGGCGCGCCGATCGTGATCAAGGCCGATGGCCTGGCCGCGGGCAAGGGCGTGATCGTCGCCATGACCCTGGAAGAAGCCGAAGCCGCCGTGCGTGACATGCTGGCCGGCAACGCCTTCGGCGATGCGGGCTCCCGCGTGGTGATCGAGGAGTTCCTCGACGGCGAGGAAGCCAGCTTCATCGTCATGGTCGACGGCCAGAACGTGCTGCCCATGGCCACCAGCCAGGACCACAAGCGCGTCGGCAACCAGGACACCGGCCCGAACACCGGCGGCATGGGTGCCTACTCCCCTGCCCCGGTGGTCACCGCCGAAGTGCACCAGCGCGTGATGGACCAGGTGATCTGGCCGACCGTGCGCGGCATGGCCGAGGAAGGCAACGTCTACACCGGTTTCCTCTACGCCGGCCTGATGATCGACAAGGCGGGCAACCCCAAGGTCATCGAGTTCAACTGCCGCTTCGGCGACCCTGAGACCCAACCAGTCATGCTGCGCCTGGAGTCTAGCCTGGTACTACTGGTAGAGGCCGCCTTCGCCAAGGCGCTGGACAAGGTCGAAGCACAGTGGGACCCGCGCCCGAGCCTGGGCGTGGTACTGGCTGCCGGCGGCTACCCGGGCGACTACGCCAAGGGTGACGTGATCAATGGTCTGGACGCTGCTGCGAAGATCGAAGGCAAGGTGTTCCATGCCGGTACCGCACTCAAGGATGGCAAGGTGACTACCAACGGCGGGCGCGTGCTGTGTGCCACCGCCATGGGCAGCACCGTTGCCGACGCGCAGCAGCAGGCTTACCGCCTGGCCAAGGAAATCAGCTGGAACGGCAGTTTCTACCGCACCGATATCGGCTACCGGGCCATCGCCCGCGAACGCGGTGAGCACCAGCAGTAAGTTGTACCGGGCTGCCGCAGTGCGCTCCAGCACCTTGCGCCTGCGGCATCCGGCTCGTCGACAGGGCCCAAAGGGGCCTTGCCTTCGACTTGGCGCGCCGCGCATAGTTAATACCCGGCACCTAGGCTAAGAAGGGATTTCGTAGTGCGTCGGCTTCGGATTGCCTCAGCTCTGATCGTCAGCTTGCTGACCTTGCTCTGCATGTTCCCGGCGGCGGCCGAACATGACGGAGGCTGGGCCGTTATGCTCGACGAACAGGCCAACCTGCAACTGAGCGACGTGCGCTCCGAACGTTACCGCAACCAGTTCAGCCCGCTGGTACTGGCCGACCTGGATGCCGCTCCTGCGGAACAGGCCCTGTGGCTGCACTACCGCCTGGAGCCCGGCGAGCAGGAAAAACTGCTGCGGGTTTTCGCCCCAGACCTTTCTGGCCTGGACCTCTACGCCCTCGAGGGCGACAAGCTTCTGCGTCAGCTGCACCACGGGCGCCAGGCCGGCAATGCCAGCCCGACCCTGCGTGGCAGCGACCATGTACTACCCCTGCCCAACAGCAAGCAACCCCTGGATATCTACCTGCGCCTGGTTTCCGAGCACCAGCTGCGCCCGGCCATCAGCCTGGAGCCTGCGGCCGTGGCAGCCTCCGACCAACGCCAGCCACTGCTGTTCGGCATGCTGTTCGGCGGCCTGGTGATGCTGATCATGCACAACCTGATCCGCTTCCTCTACAGCCGCTCCAGCACCACCCTGATTCTGGCGCTGTACCACGGCCTGATGCTGCTCAGCGGCCTGATCCTGCTGAACCTCAGTGGCCCCTGGTGGCACGTTTGGCATAGCGCGCAAACACCCGCCGCATACCTGACGCTGGTCCTGGCCGGCCTGGCGGGGCTGGGTTTCACCCAGCATTTCTTCTCGCCATGCAACTCGCCACGGCTAAACCGTCTGCTGCAGGGCGAGATGCTGCTGGTCGGGGTGAGCGGGTTGGTGCTGCTGTTCGTCGACACCCTGCCCCTCAACCTGATGACCTACGCCCTGATGGCCCTGGGCAGCGTGAGCATGCTGCTGGTCAGCAGTTACCACTGGTACAGGGGCTATGCGCCCGCACGTCTGTTCAGTCTGGCCATGGTGGTGTTCAACCTCGGTGGCCTGGTGCTGCTGCCAGCGCTGCTGGGCCTGACCCGTACCTCGACGCCCTGGCTGCTGTGCATCCTGCTGGGCCTGACCGTGGCCAGCGGCCTGCTGCTCAACCTGGCCGTCAGTGAACGCCTGCGGCGCATTAGCGAGGAGCGCTTCAGCGCCAGCCGCGCACTGGCCGCCAGCGATGCCGAAATCAACGCCAAGGCCGAGTTCCTGGCCAAGATCAGCCACGAAATCCGTACCCCCATGAACGGTGTGCTGGGAATGACCGAGCTACTTCTGGGCACGCCGCTGTCGGTCAAGCAACGCGACTACGTGCAGACCATTCACAGCGCCGGCAACGAACTGCTGACGCTGATCAACGAGATTCTCGACATTTCCAAGCTCGAATCCCGGCAGATCGAACTCGATGACGTGCAGTTCGACCTCAACGCGCTGATCGAAGATTGCCTGAACATCTTCCGCGCCAAGGCCGAACAGCAGAACATCGAACTGATCAGCTTCACCCAACCGCAGGTACCACGGGTGATCAGCGGCGACCCGACGCGCCTGCGCCAGGCCTTGTCGAGCCTGCTGGAGAATGCCCTGAAAAACACCGACCAGGGCGAGATCCTGCTGGTAGTGGCGCTGGACCAGCGCGGCGAGGTACCGCGCCTGCGCATCGCCGTGCAGGACAGCGGCGAACCGTTGCCGGCCGCTGACCGCGAAGCCTTGCTGCAGGCCGAGTTGCACAGCCACCACTTCCTGTCCAGCAACAAGCTGGGCGGCCACCTGGGGCTGGTCATCGCCAAGCAGCTGATCGGGCTGATGCAGGGCGAGTTCGGCATCAAGAGCAGCAGCGGCATGGGCAATACCCTGTGGCTGACCCTGCCGCTGGACCCTTCGCGCCTGGAACAGCCACCGGCCGACCTCGACAGCCCGCTGCGTGATGCTCGCGTACTGGTGGTGGACGACAACGACACCTGCCGCAAGGTGCTGGTACAGCAGTGCAGCGCCTGGGGCATGAACGTCAGCGCGGTCCCGTCGGGCAAGGAAGCACTGGCCCTGCTGCGCACCAAGGCCCACCTGCGCGACTACTTCGATGCCGTGCTGCTGGACCAGAACATGCCGGGCATGACCGGCATGCAGCTGGCCGCCAAGATCAAGGAAGACCCGAGCCTGAACCACGACATCCTGGTGGTGATGCTCACCGGTATCAGCAACGCGCCGAGCAAGGTCATTGCGCGCAACGCAGGGGTCAAGCGGATCCTCGCCAAGCCGGTGGCCGGGTACACACTGAAAACCACCCTGGCCGAAGAGCTGGCCCAGCGCGGCCGCGAGCAAGCCGTACCGGCCAGTTTGCCTGGCATCCCCCAGGCACTGGACCTGCCCGACGACTTCCGCGTGCTGGTCGCCGAGGACAACAGCATCTCGACCAAGGTGATCCGCGGCATGCTTGGCAAGCTCAACCTCGAGCCCGACACCGCCAGCAATGGTGAAGAGGCCTTGCAGGCGATGAAGGCGCAGCGCTATGACCTGGTGCTAATGGACTGCGAAATGCCGATACTCGACGGTTTCTCGGCCACCCAGCAGCTGCGCGCCTGGGAAGCCGCCAACCAGCGCCAGCGCACCCCGGTGGTGGCGCTGACCGCGCACATACTTGCCGAACACAAGGAACGCGCCCGCCTGGCGGGCATGGACGGGCACATGGCCAAACCGGTGGAACTGTCGCAGTTGCGAGAGCTGATCCAGTACTGGGCCAACCACCGGGAAGCCAAGGTGGATCCGGTGCATAGTTCCTGACCTGTACTGCCTGTACTGGCCTCATCGCCGGCAAGCCAGCTCCCACACCGACCGCACCGATCTCAAGATATGCACAGTACCTGTGGGAGCTGGCTTGCCGGCGATTAGGCCAGTGAAGACAACCACGATCCTACTGATACACTTCCCCTCACCTTTCCTGCCAGGGGCTTCCCCATGCTCCATGAGTTGTTCAGCGTCTACCTGAAAATGCTCGTGCTCTACAGCCCGTTCTTCGTGCTGTCGTGCTTCATCAGCCTGACCCGCGGCCATTCCAGCAAGGAGCGCAAGCAGCTGGCATGGAAGGTGGCCATCGCCGCACTCATCGCCAGTGTCCTGCTGTACCTGTTCGGTCGGGCGATCTTCGGCATCTTCGGCATCACCGCCGACGCCTTCCGCATCGGCGCTGGCAGTGTGCTGTTCATTTCGGCACTGGGCATGGCCCAAGGCAAGTCTGCGGTACAGGCCGACAACGTCCAGCAGGATGTCACCATCGTGCCGCTGACCATCCCGCTCACCGTCGGCCCGGGCACCATCGGTGCACTGCTGGTAATGGGCGTCGGCCACCCGCACTGGGACGACAAGCTGTTGGCCATCATCAGCATCGCCCTGGCCAGCTTCACCGTCGGCCTGGTGCTGTACTTGTCGCACCGTATCGAGCGCATACTAGGCGACCAGGGACTGCAGATCGTCAGCCGGCTGATGGGGCTGTTCGTCTGCGCCCTGGCTGCGCAAATCATCTTTACCGGTATCAAAGGCTACCTGGCGCCATAGCCATTGCCTAATGCAGGTCGAACCGATACTCCCCTTGTGCATCCTTGGTTTTCATCAATGCCTCCAGCTCATCTCGCTGGTGTTGGAAACGCCCGTTATCCAGCTGCAAGGAAACGCCATTGAACCCGGCTTCACCCTCCAGCGCCTTTTCGACCAGCAGCATGTCCTGGGGTATGCCGGCGATCGGTGCGTCGAATTGGAAGGTAATACTGCAAAGATCGAGGACCGGGCCCGGCTTGAGCAAGCCAAGCTCGATCACCAGTTGCGAACCCTGCGTGCTGAACTTCAGCTGGTGACGAAAACCTTCGATCGATCGGCCCAGGCCACTTCTTACTGCAGCCAGCACAGCCTCATGACGGATCGAGCGCATCTTCAGCCACGCCTCGAGTGGCTGTATCTGCGCGCTGCGCGCGGGCTGCCCCAGCTGTTTCAAGTCATGCGTACTGGCCAGCTTGATCCAGCCCAGTTGCCGGTATGCCTCGCGATAGGCGTCATACCAGGCTTCATAGTTGTCAAAGCGTGACCCCGCATTCCTGTTGGCCACCAACTGGGCGTAAAGGATGGAGTCGAAGGCAGCCTGGCGTTGAATCTGGCCAGCGTCCGCGCGATACAGTAATGCCGTCCCGCCAATCAACATCAGTTGTTCAGCTGTTCTGTCCATTGCATTGCCTCGTCACAAAGAGCCGAACAAGGCGGCGTTGCAACAACGCCGCCCTGCAATCAGATGTCGTACTGGAGAACGTTCTCGACGCTGCGCACGCCGAGTTTGTTTTCCACGGTTTCGCGGACCTTGTCGTAGACGAAAGTGTTGAGGGTGAGCACAGCCATGCCGGCGTAGTACTCGGTCTTTTCCAGCTTCCACTGGATACCCAGGATGTCATCCTCCAGTTTGGGGGCAGAAGCCTGGATGCAGCTCACCACCATGACCACATCGTTGTTGTCGGTTTCGACGCAGGCGGCCATCCCGACCATGCCCCTGACCTTGTTCTTGCGCTTGTGATCGACCACCTTGACGTCATTTTCGACGGTGGTGAGTTTGTCGAAAGCCGCCTTGGCCAGCACACCCAACTTGGTACCACCCAGCACTGCATTGCCGACCGCACCGATCGCCCGTATAGCGACAGCGCCTATGGTGACAGACAACTCGGCAGAGGTTTCCAGCTCGAAGGTGCGACGAGGGATGGTAAAGCCAAGATCACGCATGACATCGATGAACCGGTCGTACCACTCCCTGCTCTGTTTTTCGGCATCGAAGGACTTGTCAGCCACCAAGGTGGCAAAGTGGAAGGCGTTCTTTACGTCATGACGGCTTTGCGAAGACATGCCTGCGCCGCAGGCCAGCAGGTTGCCTTCGACCAGGATGGCTGTGTCGGTCGCAGTGACTTGTGTTTCTGTGGACATGTGGAAACTCCTAGATGGTTGCCCCCCGAGTCAGGGGCGACCACCTTAGCCAGCGCGCCCAGGATGCAGCGCGCTGAAGGGTTTCCGGTGCAACTAGTCAGCCGACGGGTACCAACGCGGGGTGTAGGCCCACGCCCCGCCCGACAAGCGAGGAAACACGCAGGTTGTAGATGAGCCGACAAGCACCATGGTGCGCATGTCGACCATTTCCGGCAGCAGTTCGGCCAATGTGACGACCTTCAGCGTCTGCCCCGGCCTACCGATGTCACGGCCAAGGACTACAGGCGTGTTACCCTCGCGGTGCCGGCGCACGACCTCCAGCGCTACCCCGAGCTGGTGCGGCCTTGCCTTGGAAATCGGGTTGTAGAACGCCAGCACCAGGTCAGCCTGGGCCGCCAGGTCCAGGCGCTTTTCAATGATCGACCACGGCTTGAGGTTGTCCGACAGCGACATCACGCAGAAGTCATGCCCCAGCGGCGCACCCGCCTGGGCGGCGGTCGCGAGCGAGGCCGACACCCCCGGCAGGATCTCGAGATCCACCCGGTGCCAGGCCGGGTCCGTGGACGCGTGCAACGCTTCAAGTACCGCAGCTGCCATGGCGAACACACCCGGGTCGCCCGACGACACCACCACCACCGAACGGCCCTGGGCCGCGAGTTCGAAGGCATGCCGGGCACGCTGCATCTCTTCACGGTTGTCGGTGCAGTGCAGCACCTGGTCGTCACGGAACGGCCCGGCCATGCGCACGTAGGTTTCGTAACCGAGCACATCCTCGGCTTGCGCCAGCTCGGCCTTGACCGCCGGCACCATCAGCTCGGCTGCACCCGGCCCCAGGCCGATGACCGCCAGACGACCCCGACGACGACCGATCTGCGCCACCTCGACCGGGGCAGGCGCCACCGCGATGACCACGTCTGCCACCTCGATCAGCTGCGCAGCAGGCAATGCCGCAGCAACCATCCCGGCCAGATCATGCGTCCTGGCAGCAAAGCGCAAGACAACACCCAGGGTCTGTGCGGCCTCATGCAGGGCGCTGTCGGCCATGGCTTGCTCATCGGCCAGCAGGCAGGCCACTGCAGGCTCGGCGATGCCGGCCTGCTGCAATGCCGCCCGGATACTGGCCAGGCTACCGCCAGCAACACCCACTACCACCGAACGCGGGTGGATCAGCAGCTCGTCGCGGCTGGCCGGGCGGGCCTGGTGCCCCACATGGATGGTACGCCGAGCCGCCTCGCTGGCAGGCAACTGCGCCTGTTGCAGCCACGGCGCGTCACCTTCGATGCGCACCGCCTCGCCAGCCAGCAGGTCGGAGACAAAGCGCTTGCCTTGCTCGATATCCGCCAGCGCATAGCCCTGTGGCGGGTTCAGCAGACAGGTGCCGAAACGCAGCTCGCCACTGGTGGTGATGGCCGCAGCAACGCCCAGTGCTTCAGCGATTTCGCGCGCCATCACGTTCACACCGCCAAGGCCACCAAGCAACGGCACTACGGCACTGCCGTCTTCGGCCACGGCCAGTACCGGTGGCTCGACACCTTTCTCGCTGAGCAGGCTGGCCAGGCTGCGGATGACGATACCCGCCGCGCACAGGGCGATGATCGGCGTGTTCTGCTGGTACAGCCCACGCAGGGTATCGCCGAACGCGGTGTAGCAAAGGTCGGCACCCTCGACCCGGCCTTCCAGGCCATGGATCGATGCTTGTGGATAACACTGCTGGATACGCTGCGCCGTGGCCAGGCTGCCCTGGCCAAGGATGACGATCGCCGGTGCCTGGTGCATGTTCAGCCTTGCCATTTTTCACCCGGCACGATGATCAGCGAGAAGT
Source organism: Pseudomonas asiatica (assembly GCF_009932335.1). Classification (NCBI taxonomy): domain Bacteria; kingdom Pseudomonadati; phylum Pseudomonadota; class Gammaproteobacteria; order Pseudomonadales; family Pseudomonadaceae; genus Pseudomonas; species Pseudomonas asiatica. Next base: position 916,689 of record NZ_BLJF01000003.1, on the reverse strand, counting down.
ACGGCGACGACTGTGGGTCGACCTGGTCCAGCGGCACGATCTTCTGGTTGGCCATGGTCGCCCGCTCCACATACAGCGCACGCCCGTCCAGGCCCAGTTCGGCCAGCACTTCGCGCACCTTGGGGAAGTTGCGGCCAAGCTTCATGATCACCGCCGCGTCGGCGTCGGCCAGGCGACGCTTGAGCTCTTCGGCCGGCAACACGCCAGACAGCACCGACAGGCTCTGATTGCGGTAAACCAGCGGCGCGCCCAGTACCGAGGCGCCACCGAGCATCGAGCAGACGCCGGGGATCACTTCGGCCTCGTAGCGCTGCGCCAGGCGGTCGTGCAGGTACATGTAGGAACCATAGAAGAACGGGTCGCCTTCACAGATAACCGCCACGTCGCGGCCGGCATCCAGGTGCTCGGCTACCTGCACGCTGGCCTCGTCGTAGAAGTCGCTGATCACCTGTTCATAGGACAGCGGCGCTGGCAGCGCTTCGGTGGTTACCGGGTAGACCAGCGGCAGCAGGGTCTGCTCGGGCTGCAGGTGCGCCTCGATGATGCCGAAGGCGTTGCCGCGCTTGCCCTTGGCCACGAAGTAGCCAACCACTGGCGCTTCACGCAGCAGGCGCAGGGCCTTGAGGGTAATCAGTTCTGGGTCGCCAGGGCCCACGCCCAGGCCCAGCAGACGTCCACGCGGCGCCATCATTCCACCTCCGTGGCCAAGGCGTTGACCGCAGCTGCGGCCATCGCGCTGCCGCCCAGGCGGCCCTGCATGATCACGAACGGCACGCCACGGCTGTCGGCGGCGAGCATCGCCTTGGACTCGGCGGCACCGACAAAGCCGACCGGGAAGCCGAGGATCAGTGCTGGTTTCGGGGCGCCGGCGTCGAGCATTTCCAGCAGATAGAACAGTGCGGTAGGCGCATTGCCGATCACCACCACACTGCCTTCCAGGTGCGGCCGCCACAGTTCCAGGGCCACGGCGGAACGGGTGTTGCCGGCGTCTTTCGCCAGGCCCGGTACGCTCGGGTCGCGCAGGGTGCAGATGACCTTGTTGTCGGCGGGCAGCCGGGCGCGGGTGATGCCTTCGGCGACCATGTGCGCATCGCACAGGATCGGCGCGCCGTTCAGCAACGCCTCGCGTCCGGCCCGGCCGGCGCCTTCGGAGAACTGCAGGCCATCGATGGCGTCGACCATGCCACAGGCGTGGATCACGCGCACGGCGAGCTTTTCGAGGTCTGCGGGGATCCGCTCGAGTCGGGCTTCCTCGCGGATGATCCGGAAGGAATTGCGATAGATCTCCTGACCATCGCGGATGTAGTCAATCATCAAGGTGCTCCGTCGGCAGGTCGAGCATGGCGCCTGCTTCATTCAAGGTAAGGTCGGTGGCGCGCAGGGCGCCGAAGCCCGGCTGGCGCGCATCACGCAGGTACAGGTCGTAACGGCCCGGCGCGCGGGCCAGCAGGGTGGCCGGGGCAACATGGGCCACGGCGCAGGATCGGGGGCAACCGGACAAGTGCACGCTGCCGGGCACACCAGGGCCGAGCAGTGCGGCCAGGGTGACGGCGTCGGCCTTGGTCTCGCCCAGGGCCTTGGCACAGCCACTGGCGCCGGTACAGGCGCTTATGCGTGCCAGTGGCTCATGGTCATGGCATAGCAGGCCCAGTGCGGACAACCCGGCCTGGGCGTGGTCGATGTGTTGCGCTTGCAGGTTGGTCAGCACCAGGCTTTGCCAGGGGCTCAGGCGCAGGCTGCCATCGCCATGTTCACGGGCAACGCGCGCAGCGCCACGCAGCATGGCCGGGGTCAGGCGCCCCTGCGGCGGGGCAACGCCCAAGGCGATGCCCTGCGCCTGGGGCAGGACGCCCAGCCACGAGACGCTGCGCGGTTCACGCCGCCATGCGAGCACGGCGGCATCGCGGCGGATGGCCAGGCCGAGCCCGTCGATGAAATCGGTTGCCGAACACACCTCGAGCAACTGGCGCATGCGCGACTGTGCCGGGGTGGCCAGGTCGAGGAAGCGCTCCAGCACCGCACGCACCAGTGCCAGGCCTTGTTCCGCCGGCACCGCGCCGAGCACCTGGCCGTCTGCCGGGCAGCCCGCCAGGCCGAACGCCAGCCAGGTCTGCTGATCCAGGCGCAGGGTCGACAGCCACAGGTCATGGGGGTGTTCGAGCATGGCCAGGTTTTCGCCGGCATCCAGCTGCACGGCGAACTTGGCCGACAACTGGTGAAAACGCGGGGTGCCTTCCAGCAGGTCGAGGATCTGCCTGGCCAGCGGCCGAGCGTCCAGCAGCATCGCCGGGTCATGCCCGGCCAGCGGGCTGAGCATCAGGTTGCGCACATCGTCACCGGCGGCATCACGTGGGCCCAGGCCGGCTGCGAGCAGTGTCTCGACCAGGCCGCGATGGTCGCTGCCGATGCCGCGAATCTGCAGGTTGCCGCGGTTGGTGGCCTCGATCACGCCACCGGCGAAACGCTCGGCAGCCGCCGCCACTGCGTCGGCCTGGTCGGCCAGCAGCAGGCCGCCCGGCAGCTTGATGCGGCAGATGCCGCCATCACGGGCACTGACGATGCGCCACAACCCCGGGCAGGCCGAGGGACGGGGCGATACATGGGAGGCATGGGCCTGGGTCAAAGGGGCGTCCGGCAATCTGTGAAAATGCGCTTGAGTGTAGAAGGCGCGGTATTATGCCTGCTTTGTCCGGCGGCATGAAAAGCCGGTGGTCGAGCATCATTCGAGTTTGAGCAGAAATTTTGGGGGCGCTGCGCACCCCATCGCGACACAAGGCCGCTCCCACAGGGATCACCATTCCCTGTGGGAGCGGCCTTGTGTCGCGATGGGCTGCACAGCAGCCCCAGGGTCTTGAAGAGGTATCCATGGCACCCTGGCTGACAGTAGTAGGTATCGGCGAAGACGGCTTCAGCGGCCTGGGCAAGCAAGCCCGGCGCGCGCTGCTGGGCGCTGCGCGGATCTTCGGCAGCCCGCGCCAGCTGGCCTTGCTGCCACGCTGCGTGGCCGGCGAACGGCTGGGCTGGCCAAGCCCGTTCTCGCTGGCCCCGGTCCTGGCTCTGCGCGGTGAGCCAGTATGCGTGCTGGCCAGCGGCGACCCGATGTTCTACGGCGTCGGCGCCAGCTTGGCGCGCCAACTGCCCGCCGCTGAAATACGCGTGCTGTCGATGCCCTCCTCCTGCGCCCTGGCCGCCGCCCGCCTGGGCTGGCCACTGCAGGACGTGCAGGTGGTATCGCTGGTCGCTCGGCCCCTGGCTGCGCTCAATGCCCACCTGCACAGCGGCGTGCGCCTGCTGGTGCTGAGCAACGACGGCGACAGCCCGGCAGCAATTGCCACGCAGCTGCGCGAGCGGGGCTTCGGGCCAAGCCGCCTGCGAGTCTTCGAACACTTGGGTGGCGTGGACGAACGTGAGTTGGCCGGCACCGCCCAGGACTGGCCGCACAGCGATGTCGCCGCGCTCAACCTGGTAGCCATCGAGTGCCTGGCCACGCCCGAGGCCCCGCGCCTGCACCGACTGGCCGGGTTGCCGGACAGCGCCTTCCGGCATGACGGCCAACTGACCAAGCGCGATGTCCGCGCCATCACCCTGGCCCGCCTGGCACCACAGCCCGGCGAGTTGCTGTGGGACGTGGGCGCCGGCTGCGGCTCGATCGGCATCGAATGGATGCGCGCCCACCCGGCCTGCCGCGCCTTGGCCATCGAGGCCGACGAAGGCCGCCAGGGCTTCATCGAACACAACCGCGATGCGTTGGGTGTACCCGGCCTGCAACTGGTCCGCGGCAAGGCACCAGCGGCGCTGGAAGGCCTGGAGCAACCGGATGCGATCTTCATCGGTGGCGGCGTCACCCGCGAAGGTGTGCTCGACCTGTGCTGGGCAAGCCTGCGCCCCGGCGGCCGGCTGGTAGCCAATGCGGTGACCCTGCAAAGCGAACTGGCCCTGGCGCATTTCCGTGAACGCCATGGTGGCGAGCTGACCCGCATCCATGTCGCCCATGCCCAGCCATTGGGCTCGTTCGACACTTGGCGCCAGGCGCTGCCGATCACCTTGCTGGACGTGGTGAAACCCGCCGATGCGTGAAGAAACCCGCGAACAGCCCGCCCCCCTGCGCAGCGGCCTGACCACCGGCAGCTGCGCCACTGCCACCAGCCTGGCGGCAGCGCGCTTGCTGCTGGGAGGCGAGAGCAGCGACGCCGTCAGCATCACCCTGCCCAAGGGCAAGGTGGTGCAGATGCGCCTGGAGTTCTGCCGCCTCACCAGCCAAGGTGCCGAAGCGGGCACGCTCAAGGACGCCGGCGACGACCCGGACGTGACCCACGGCGCCCTGCTCTATAGCCAGGTGCGCCTGCTGGCCGAACCTGGCATCCGTTTTGTCGCCGGCACCGGCGTCGGCACCGTGACCCGCCCGGGGCTGGTGCTGGCGGTGGGTGAGCCGGCCATCAACCCGGTGCCACGGCGCATGATCAGCGACCACCTGCAACGCTTGGCAGACGAATGCAGCTACCCCGGCGGTTTCGAAGTCACGGTCAATGTGCAGGGCGGCGAGCAACTGGCCCTGAAGACCATGAACCCGCGGCTGGGCATCCTCGGCGGTCTGTCGATCCTCGGCACCAGCGGCATCGTGCGGCCGTTTTCCTGCGCGGCCTACATTGCCTCGATCCACCAAGGCATCGATGTCGCCCACACCAACGGCTACACGCATATCGCCGCATGCACCGGGAACGCCAGCGAAGACACCATGCGCCGCGTCTATGGCCTGCCGGAAATAGCCCTGATCGAAATGGGCGACTTCGTCGGTGCGGTGCTCAAGTACCTGCGCAAGGTACCGGTGCCACGCCTGACCCTGTGCGGCGGTTTCGGCAAGATCAGCAAACTGGCTGCCGGGCACATGGACCTGCACAGCCGTCATTCCAGCATCGACCTGCCGCAACTGGCCGGCTGGGCGGCGGACATCGGCGCCGACGCAGCGCTGCAGGCATCGATCATTACTGCCAACACCAGCCAACAGGCCCTGGCACTGGCCCATGCAGCCGGCATTCCCTTGGGTGACGCGGTGTGCGCCTACGCCCTGGCCTTCGCCCGCAGCGTGGTGCCGGCGCAGGTGCAGGTGGAGGTGTTCGCCATCGATCGCCAGGGTGGCATCGTCGGCCGGGCGGGTGTGCAATGAACGGGCGCATCCTGCTGCTGGGCGGCGTCACCGAAGCCCTGGCCATCGCTCGCCGCCTGGGCCCGCAGCATGTCTACAGCCTGGCGGGCATCGGCCGGGTGCCGCAGGACCTGCAATGCCAGGTTCGGGTCGGCGGCTTTGGCGGTGCCGAAGGGCTGGCGAACTACCTGCACGATGCAGGCATCACGTTGCTGATCGATGCTACCCATCCCTATGCCGCGCAGATCAGCCGCAACGCGGCCAACGCCGCACGCTTGGCCGGTATTCCGTGCTGGGCCTTGCGCCGCCCGGCCTGGCAGACACAAGCGGGGGACGACTGGCGCGAAGTCGAGAATTGGGCGGGGTTGATCGAGGCACTCAAGCCGTTTCGCAGGCCATTGTTCACGCTCGGGCGTGAGCCGCTGCAACATCTGGACGAGATACCGCTGGAGCAGTTCTGGACCTTGCGTGCGTTGGAAACGTGCCCTGGCAACGATCGCTGCGAAGTGATTGGCGCGCGCGGGCCGTTCCATATCGAGGATGAGCGGGCGTTGTTCCAGCGCCGCAAGATCGATGTGCTGATCAGCAAGAACAGCGGCAGCGTAGCGACCGAACCGAAGCTGGAGGTGGCGCGGGAGCTGGGGATACCTGTGCTGATCCTGAAGCGACCGGCTTTGCCGGATGTGGACCGGGCATTCGATTCGCCAGCCGACCTGGCTGCGGCACTCGACCTGCAGTAACAAATGTCGCAAGCACACTGCAGCCCCCCTGTGGCCTACAGTATGTTCGGACTTTTCTTGCAAACCATGAAGTGGCCATGTGCCGCACTGCTGCCTTAAACTCGGCACTCTCCCCCGGAAGGCGCTACCCATATGGAAATGCAATGGTGGATCTGGCTGGTCTTCGGCATCGCGCTGATCCTGCTCGAACTGGTCCTGCCGACGTTCTTCATCCTCTGGTTCGGCATCGGCGCCGTGCTGGTATCGCTCATTTCGCTGGCCGCCCCAAGCCTGCAACTGGACATGCAGGTGCTGCTGTGGGTTTTGATGTCGTCAGTCACCACGGCACTGTGGTTCAAGCTGTTCCGGCGCAAGCAACCAGACGTGCGCTGGACCGCCGAAAGCGTGATCGGTGAAGTGGGGCTGCTGACTGCTGGTGTCTCGGAGTTCCAGAAAGGCCGTGTGCGCTTCCAGAAGCCTATCCTCGGCAACGAGGAATGGACCTGCATCGCCGACAGCGAGATCGCGGCCGGCGAGCGGGTACGCCTGACCGCCATCGAAGGGAACACCGCCCGGGTCATTCGGGCCTGAATCCGCACTAAAAGGAATTTCGCATCATGACCAGCCTCATCGTCGTCGTCGCCATCGCCCTGTTCGTCCTGATCACCGTGTTCAAAGGGGTGCGCATCGTGCCCCAGGGCGAAGAATGGGTCGTCGAGCGCCTGGGCCGCTACCAGAGCACGCTCAAGCCCGGCCTGAACATCGTCATCCCGTACATGGACGTGGTCGCCTATCGCCTGCCTACCAAGGACATCATCCTCGATGTGCAGCAGCAGGAAATCATCACCCGGGACAACGCCGTGATCGTCGCCAACGCCCTGTGCTTCGCCAAGGTGGTCGACCCACAGAAGGCCTCCTATGGCGTGCAGGACTTCTCGTTCGCCGTCACCAGCCTGACCATGACCTCGCTGCGCGCCATCGTCGGGGCCATGGACCTGGACGAAGCGCTGTCCAGCCGCGAGCAGATCAAGGCGCGCCTGCGCGAGGCGATGTCCGAGCAGACCGAAGACTGGGGCGTGACCGTACGCTCGGTGGAAATCCAGGACATCAAACCCTCGGAGAACATGCAACTGGCCATGGAGCGCCAGGCGGCAGCCGAGCGTGAGCGCAAGGCCGACGTGACCCGTGCCGAAGGGGCCAAGCAGGCGGCGATTCTGGAAGCAGAAGCACGCTTGCAGGCTGCCAGGCTGGATGCCGAAGCGCAGATCAGCCTGGCCGAGGCCTCGGCGCGGGCGATTTCGCTGGTCAAGGACGCGGTCGGCAACGAGACCGTGCCGGCGATGTACCTGTTGGGCGAGCGCTATGTGGGGGCCATGGAGAACCTGGCGGGCAGCAGCAATGCCAAGGTGGTGGTGCTGCCGGCAGACCTGCAGGAGACCGTGCGTGGGTTGATGGGCCGCAACAAGGCTTGAGGGTACCTTGATCTTCATCGCCGGCAAGCCAGCTCCCACAGGTTTAACACAGGCCCTGAAATCTGTGCGGGTCCCTGTGGGAGCTGGCTTGCCGGCGATTGGGCTGCAAAGCTGCCCCTCGAAGGGCCCGGCCTGCGTCACTTCACCGCACCCCGCCATTTTTACCTATACTCCGCCTTACAATACCCACCACGATTCCTGACCGGATCTCTCCATGCCCCCACGTCGGCACATCGCCTGGATAGCCTGCCTTGCAGTGCTGTTCAACCTGCTGGCCATGCCGCTGTCTTCCGCCGCGCCCAAGGGCCCGGCCGAGCAGCTGCTGTGGGGGGCCTTCTGTTCCAGCATGGCCAACAAGGCCAAGGTCGACGTCCAGGCCCTGGCCAAGATCGACCTCGGCCCGCAAAGCGACGACAGCGCCAGCATGATGAATTGCTGGTGCTGCTCCGGCGCCGCGCCACTGCTGGCCTTGCCCGGCTACCCGCCGCAGCTGCACAACCCGCCGATACTGCTGGCCGGCCTGCCGCCACCACCCGCCGACTACCACGCCACGCCGCGCCAACTCTGGCCGGCGCTCAACCCCCGTGCCTCTCCGCTGGCCTGAGTTCTTCACGCTGTCTGCCTGAACCTGAACAGAAACGGAGATTCACCATGCTCAAGCACGCCCTCGTCATGGCCGCCCTGTTGCTGCCCGGCGCCTTTGCCAATGCCCACGAATACAGCGTGGGTGACCTGCACATCGCCCACCCCTGGTCACTGCAACTGCCCCCCAACGCCCCCAACGTCGCGGCGTATTTCGTGGTGCACAACAATGGCCAGGCCGACGACCGCCTGCTCGGTGTCGACAGCCCCATCAGCGATGACGCACAACTGCACGAGCATGCCATGAGCGCCAGCGGTGCCATGAAGATGCAGCAGATACCCAGCGTGGTGGTGCCCGCCGGCAAGGACTTGACCTTCGCCCCCAGCGCCTACCATGTGATGCTGATGCAGCCCAAGGACCGCAGCCTGCTCAGCGACGGCAAGCGCTTCCCGTTGACCCTGCACTTCGAAAAGGCCGGCGATATCACCGTCGATGTGGCCGTGCAGAAGCAGGCGCCGACGGACCAGCCGCAAGCCCACGAACACGCGCACTGATCAGCCGCTGAAAGGCACTCGCCATGAGCCTGCCGCGCAACAGCATCAGCCGTACCACTCGCCCTGACCGCAGGCGCGCCGGTGGCGGATGGCTGAGCCTGTTCGCCATGTGGATGATCTTCATCGGCCCGCTGATTTCCCAGTCGATGCCGATGGACCACCACGCCGGCATGAGCATGCCGATGGACATGCCGATGGCCACCGCCCATCAGCATGGCGGCGACACCCATCACGGCCAGACTGGCGATGGCCAGCTGCATGTGATGTGGGAAAAGTGCGGTTACTGCAGCCTGTTGTTCAACTGCCCGGCCCTGCCCCAGGCCCTCAGCCCGCTCAGTGCCAGCAGCGTCGTACCCACCACCCACCTGTTCGCACCCACGCGCCAGGGCCATGCCCGGCAGGCTGTATTCCCCGGCGCGCGCAGCCGCGCCCCACCTTCCTCGATCAACGTCTGAACCCACACTTTTTGCGCACGAAGCCAGGAGGCTTCGCGCTGACTCATGACTGATCGACTGGAATCATTATGTCCGGCTGCACCCCTGTTTTTGCCTTGTCCCTGCGTGGGACCATCGCCGCCGTGTGCGGCTCGCTGCTCGCGCCCGTGGCCCTGGCCGCCGACCCAGGCCATGAAGGCCATGCACACGACGCCCCCGAGCTGAGCCCGACGGTGATCACCGCCGTGGCCCCGAGCTCGCCGCTGACCGTGGTCACCAACCCGAAAGACCCGCGCCAGCCGGTGCCGGCCAGCGACGGCGCCGACTACCTGAAGACCATCCCCGGCTTCTCGGCCATCCGCGCCGGCGGCACCAACGGCGACCCGGTACTGCGCGGCATGTTCGGTTCGCGCCTGAACATCCTCACCAATGGCGGCCTGATGCTGGGCGCCTGCCCCAACCGCATGGATGCCCCCACGTCGTACATTTCGCCGGAAACCTACGACCGCCTGACCGTGATCAAAGGCCCGCAAAGCGTGATCTGGGGCCCGGGCGGCTCGGCGGGCACCATCCTCTTCGAGCGCGAGCCGGAGAAGTTCGGCACCCTCGGCAGCCGGGTCAACGCCAGCCTGCTGGCCGGCTCCAACGGCCGCTTCGACAAGGTGCTGGACACCGCCGCCGGCAACGACCAGGCCTACGCCCGCTTCGTCGGCAACCAGTCGCGCTCGGACGACTACCATGACGGCGATGACAACACCGTGCCGTCACGCTGGGACAAGTGGAATGGCGATGTCGCCCTCGGCTGGACCCCCGACCAGGACACCCTGCTGGAACTCACCGCCGGCAAGGGCGATGGTGAGGCCCGCTATGCCGGGCGTGGCATGGACGGCTCGCAGTTCAAACGCGAAAGCCTGGGCCTGCGTTTCGAAAAATCCAACCTCGGCGAGGTGCTCGACAAGGTCGAGGCGCAGGTCTACTACAACTACGCCGACCACGTGATGGACAACTACAGCCTGCGCACGCCTTCGGGCAGCGGCATGATGGGCATGCCGATGGTCAGCAACGTCGACCGCCGCACCATGGGCGCACGCATAAAGGCCACCTGGCGCTGGGCCGATGTGCAACTGATCGGCGGCATCGACGCGCAGACCAACGAACATCGCAAACGCGGCGGCATGGGTGTGGACGCGCACAAGGGCCAGGCCTGGACCAAGGACGCCGACTTCCACAACTACGGTGCCTTCGGCGAGCTGACCTGGTACATCAGCGGTGAGGACCGCATGATTACCGGTGCCCGCCTGGACCGCGCCTCGGCCCGCGACTTCCGCGCAACCAGCGCCACCAACGGCGACACCCGCGCCGATACCCTGCCCAGCGGTTTCGTCCGCTACGAGCACGACCTGGCAGCCATCCCGGCCACCACGTACATCGGCCTTGGTCATGCCCAGCGTTTCCCCGATTACTGGGAGCTGTTCTCGCCCAAGCTGGCACCACCCGGTGCGGCCAATGCTTTCGACGGTATCAAACCAGAGAAGACCACCCAGCTCGACTTCGGTGTCCAGTACCGTGACGAGCGCATGGAAGCCTGGGCATCTGGCTACATCGGGCAGATCCGCGACTACATCCTGTTCGACTACCAGGGAATGAGCTCCCAGGCTCGCAACATCGACGCCCGCATCATGGGCGGCGAACTGGGCGCGGCCTACCAGCTGACGGAAAACTGGAAGGCCGACGCCACGCTGGCCTACGCCTGGGGCAAGAACAGCAGTGACGGCACAGCACTGCCGCAAATGCCGCCTCTGGAAAGCCGCCTGGGCCTGACCTACAGCCGCGATGTCTGGAGCGTCGGCGCATTGTGGCGGCTGGTGGCGGCGCAGAACCGCATCGCCGAGAACCAGGGCAACGTGGTCGGCAAGGACTACGACAACAGCGCCGGCTTCGGCGTGTTCTCGATCAATGGCGCCTACAAGGTAAGCAACCACCTCAAGCTCAGCGCGGGGGTCGACAACCTGTTCGACAAGACCTACGCCGAGCACTTGAACCTGGCCGGGAACGCCGGGTTCGGCTACCCGGCTAGCGATCCACAGCCGGTCAACGAGCCAGGCAGGACCTTCTGGACCAAGGTCGACTTCAGCTTCTGACAACAACAACGGGCGCGGCGCAGGTCGCGCCCATCTGCTGGTCAAACAGGAGGTTCCCATGAGAGGAACACGCATCAACTTCTACAACCTGGCCTGGCGTTGGCACTTCTATGCGGGGCTGTTCGTGGCCCCGTTCATGATCCTGCTGGCAATCACCGGGATCATCTACCTGTTCAAGCCGCAGCTCGACCCGCTGCTGTACCGCGAGCTGATGGTGGTCGAAGCCGGCCACCACCGACAGGGCGCGGACACGATGCTGGCCGAGGTCCGCAAGGCCTACCCCAAGGGCCACGTTGGCCAGTACCTGCCGCCGCTGGACGCCGAACGCAGCGCACAATTCGTGGTGCATGACGCCGGGCGCGAACTGAACGTGTTCGTCGACCCCTACAGCGGCAAAGTCCTCGGCGAACAGGATGGCAAGCAGAACCTGCAGGCCATCGCCCGCGCCCTGCATGGCGAACTGATGGTCGGCACGGTCGGTGACCGCCTGGTAGAACTGGCCGCGGGCTGGGGCATCGTGCTGGTGGTGTCGGGCCTGTACTTGTGGTGGCCACGCGGGCGCAATGGCGCTGGCGTGCTGTGGCCACGGCTCTCGGCACGCGGCCGACTGTTCTGGCGCGACCTGCATGCGGTGACCGGTTTCTGGGGCTCAGCCTTGTTGCTGCTGATGCTGGTCAGCGGCATGACCTGGACCGGCCTGTGGGGCAAGCAGTACGCCGACTTGTGGAACCGCTTTCCGGCGGCCATGTGGAACGACGTGCCCAAGTCGGACCAACAGGCGGGTGAACTCAACAGCGCGCACCGCCAGACCGTGCCGTGGGCGATGGAAAACACGCCGATGCCGCAGTCCGGTGCACACGCCGAACATGCCGGGCATCACATGATGTCGAGCGCGCCGGCAGCGCCACAGATAAGCCTGCAGCAGGTCGAAGATATCGCTACCGCGCGCCAGGTCGAACCGGGTTACAGCATCACCGCGCCGACCACGGCCGATGGCGTGTTCACCATCGCCGTATTCGCCGACGACCCGCGCAACGACGCCACCCTGCATGTCGACCAGTACACCGGCAAGGTGCTGGCCGATGTGCGCTGGCAGGACTACAGCCCGGTCGCCCGTGCCACCGAGCTGGGTGTGATGCTGCATGAAGGCAAGATGTTCGGGGCGTTCAACCAGATCATCATCCTGCTGGTGTGCCTGATGATCTTGCTGGGCTCGGTGAGCGGGCTGGTGATGTGGTGGAAGCGCAGGCCGGCCGGCGGGCTGGGTGTGCCGCCGCTGCGCCATGACTTGCCGCGCTGGAAAGTAGCGGTGGGGGTGATGCTGGTGCTGGGGTTGATGTTCCCGCTGGTGGGGGTGTCGATGGTGGTGATGTGGATGGTGGATAGCTTGGTGGTGAGGCGCGGCCGGGTGCTGGCCAGCGCTTGAGCCTTGCTTCGTTTGTGCCGGCCCTTTCGCGGGTAAACCCGCTCCTACAGTTTCTGCGCCAAGCCTGAGGGCAGCGCGGTCCCTGTGGGAGCGGGCAAGCCCGCGAAGAGGCCGGCACAGGCACAACACTGCTACCCAAAAGTCGAGTCGATCTGTCGCGCCCCGAACTGGAACGCGCGTGTTAGCCTAGCCGGCTACCTCTGACAAGACGACCGACCGTCCAACGGAATGCAGCCTATGACGCAAACCTCACCCACAGCGCCAGATGAACAGCATCTGCAGCGCAACCTGACCAACCGCCACATCCAGCTGATCGCCATTGGCGGCGCAATCGGTACCGGCCTGTTCATGGGCTCGGGCAAGACTATCAGCCTGGCCGGGCCGTCGATCATCTTCGTCTACATGATCATCGGCTTCATGCTGTTCTTCGTCATGCGCGCCATGGGCGAACTGCTGCTGTCGAACCTCAACTACAAGTCGTTCATCGATTTTTCCGCCGACCTGCTCGGCCCCTGGGCAGGCTACTTCACCGGCTGGACCTACTGGTTCTGCTGGGTGGTCACCGGCATCGCCGACGTGGTCGCGATCGCGGCATATACACAGTTCTGGTTCCCCGAACTGCCGCAGTGGATACCGGCGCTGACCTGCGTAGGGCTGCTGCTGTCGCTGAACCTGGTGACGGTGAAGATGTTCGGTGAAATGGAGTTCTGGTTCGCCCTGATCAAGATCGTCGCCATCATCGGCCTGGTCGCCACCGGCCTGTACATGGTCATCACCGGCTTCACCTCGCCCAGCGGGCGCACCGCACAACTGGCCAACCTGTGGAATGACGGCGGCATGTTCCCCAATGGCCTGATGGGCTTCTTCGCCGGCTTCCAGATCGCCGTGTTCGCTTTCGTCGGCATCGAGTTGGTGGGTACAACCGCCGCCGAAGCGAAGAACCCGGAGCGCACCCTGCCACGGGCGATCAACTCGATCCCGGTACGCATCATCGTGTTCTATGTGCTGGCGCTGATCGCGATCATGGCCGTGACCCCATGGCGCGACGTGGTGCCGGGCAAGAGCCCGTTCGTGGAGCTGTTCGTGCTGGCCGGCCTGCCGGCGGCGGCGAGCATCATCAATTTCGTGGTGCTGACCTCGGCGGCTTCGTCGGCCAACAGCGGCGTGTTCTCCACCAGCCGCATGCTCTACGGCCTGTCCCAGGAAGGTGACGCGCCCAAGGCCTTCGAAAAACTGTCGAGCCGCTCGGTACCTGCCAACGGCCTGTATTTCTCCTGCACCTGCCTGCTGCTGGGTGCAGTGCTGATCTATTTGGTGCCGAACGTGATCGAGGCATTCACCTTGGTCACCACCGTTTCGGCGGTGCTGTTCATGTTCGTCTGGACGCTGATCCTGCTGTCGTACCTGCAGTACCGCAAGCACCGCGCGGCACTGCACCATGCGTCGAAGTACAAGATGCCCGGCGGGCGTTTCATGTGCTACGTGTGCCTGGTGTTCTTTGCCTTCATCCTGGTGTTGCTGAGCCTGGAAGACGATACCCGCGCGGCATTGCTGGTGACGCCGATCTGGTTTGTGCTGCTGGCGGTGACCTATCAGGGGGTGCGCAGCAAGCGTCATCCGCGCACGGCTGTGCGTAACGGCTGATGCCCCTGGGGGCTGCTCTGCAGCCCTTTCGCCGGCAAGCCAGCTCTCATAGAACAACACATGACTCATTGGTTCGGCGAAGTCCTGTAGGAGCAGCCTTGTGCTGCGAAGAGGCCGGGGCTGACAAAGCCTGTCTATTGGCTTTACCGGCCTCTTCGCAGCACAAGGCTGCTCCTACAAAGGACGCGTCAGACGAGCGATATTGGTTCTCTGCGCGACAGCGCAGCCCAAAGGGCTGGGCAATCTCCCACAGGGACAGCGCATGGCTCGAGGCCGATGCGGTCTAGGTGGGAGCTGGCTTGCCGGCGATGGGCCGCGCAACGGCCCCAATCCTGTGCACATAAATCCATCAGGCACCAACCTGGATCCAGCCAACGCCCCAACACCTCGCACAACCCCTCTATTGCGCACCTTCCGCCGTTAGGCACACCCCTTGCAACACCCCTCCCCGCTTGCCCAACACATAAAAACTCAGCGGAGAGAGCACATGAAGCGACGCAGTCTGATCAAGGCCTTCACCCTTAGCGCATCGATCGCCGCAATGGGCCTGAGCTGGAGCATCCAGGCCGCCGAAACCATCAAGGTCGGTATCCTGCATTCGCTTTCGGGGACCATGGCCATTTCCGAGACTTCGCTCAAGGACATGGCGCTGATGACCATCGAGCAGATCAACGCAAAGGGCGGCGTGAACGGCAAGCTGCTCGAGCCGGTGGTGGTCGATCCGGCCTCCAACTGGCCGCTGTTCGCCGAAAAGAGCCGCCAGCTGCTAACCCAGGACAAGGTGGCAGTGGTGTTCGGTTGCTGGACCTCGGTGTCGCGCAAATCGGTGCTGCCAGTGTTCGAAGAGCTCAACGGCCTGCTGTTCTACCCGGTGCAGTACGAGGGTGAAGAGATGTCGCCGAACGTGTTCTACACCGGCGCCGCGCCCAACCAGCAGGCCATCCCGGCCGTTGAGTACCTGATGAGCGAGGACGGCGGCAGCGCCAAGCGCTTCTTCCTGCTGGGCACCGACTACGTCTACCCGCGCACCACCAACAAGATCCTGCGTGCCTTCCTGCACAGCAAGGGCGTGGCCGACAAGGACATCGAAGAGGTGTACACCCCGTTCGGCCACAGCGATTACCAGACCATCGTCGCCAACATCAAGAAGTTCTCTGCTGGCGGCAAGACAGCCGTCATTTCCACCGTCAACGGCGATTCCAATGTGCCGTTCTACAAGGAGCTGGCCAACCAGGGCCTGAAGGCCACCGATGTGCCAGTGGTGGCCTTCTCGGTGGGCGAGGAAGAACTGCGCGGCATCGACACCAAGCCTCTGGTGGGCCATCTGGCGGCGTGGAACTACTTCGAGTCTGTGGATAACCCGGTCAACCAGAAGTTCGTCGCCGACTGGAAAGCCTACGCCAAGGCCAAGGGCCTGCCAGGCGCCGACAAGGCGGTGACCAACGACCCGATGGAGGCCACCTACGTGGGCATCCACATGTGGGCGCAGGCGGTGGAAAAAGCCAAGTCCACCGATGTCGACAAGGTGCGCGAGGCACTGGCCGGGCAAAGCTTCGAGGCGCCGTCCGGTTTCACCCTGACCATGGACAAGACCAACCACCACCTGCACAAGCCGGTGATGATCGGCGAGATCCAGGATGACGGGCAGTTCAGCGTGGTGTGGGAGACCGAGCAACCGCTGCGGGCGCAGCCATGGAGCCCGTTCATTCCCGGCAACGACAAGCGCCCTGATTACGCCGTGAAAGGTAACTGAGTGCACTGGGGCTGCTTTGCAGCCCATTCGCGGGCACGCCCGCTCCCACAGGGACCGCACAATTTTCAAACTGTGCACCGTACCTGTGGGAGCGGGCATGCCCGCGAAGAATCCACCGCCGATTTCCAGGATTACCCGCATGCTCAGACTGCTGCTCACCCTGCTCCTGCTGATGCCCTTGGCAACCCAGGCCAGCGAGGGCGAATTCTTTCTCGCTGCCAAGCCCGCCGAGCAAGCCAGCCTGCTCGAAGGCTGGGCCGCACAACCCGATACCGCACGCCTGGCCCTGTTGGACAACCTGCGCCAAGGCCGCATCGCCGCCGACGACACGCGCAAGGTGCGCCTGAACAACCGCCTGCGTGGCCTGATCGACAATGCCTTGGCCAGCCACCAGTTGCTCAGCGACAACAGCGACATCCGCCTGGCCGCTGCCCAACAACTACAGAAAAGCGCGCAACCGGCGCAAATGGCCTTCCTCGACCGGCGCTTCGCCAGCGAACCGGATGCCGCCGTGCATGCCGCCCTCGGCCTGGCCCTGGCCAACCTGCAGCTGGGCGCCAGCGAACCGGCAGTACGCCTGGCCGCCGTTCGCCTGCTCGGCGAAACCGGTGACCCGCTGGCCCGCACCCGCCTCGAAGCCTTGCTGCAACCCAACGCGGAAACCGACCCGGGCGTGCGCACCGCCGCCGAAACCAGCCTGGCCCAGGTGCAGCGCAAGCTGCTGGCCGGCGAACTGCTCGGCCAGGCCTTCAGCGGCCTGTCGCTGGGCTCGATCCTGCTGCTGGCAGCCCTTGGCCTGGCCATCACCTTCGGCCTGCTCGGGGTGATCAACATGGCCCACGGCGAAATGCTGATGCTCGGCGCCTACAGCACCTACATGGTCCAGGTACTGCTGCAACGCTACGCCCCTGGCGCCATCGAGTTCTACCCACTGATCGCCCTGCCGGTGGCCTTCACCGTCAGTGCCGGCGTCGGCATGGCGCTGGAGCGCACGGTAATCCGCCACCTGTATGGCCGCCCTCTGGAAACCCTGCTGGCGACCTGGGGAATCAGCCTGATCCTGATCCAGGCCATCCGCCTGCTGTTCGGCGCGCAGAACGTCGAAGTCAGCAACCCGGCCTGGCTGTCGGGTGGCATCCAGCTGCTGCCCAATCTGGTACTGCCATACAACCGCCTGGTGATCATCGGCTTCGCCCTGGCCGTGGTACTGCTCACCTGGCTGCTGCTCAACCGCACGCGGCTGGGCCTGAACGTGCGCGCGGTCACCCAGAACCGCAACATGGCCGCCTGCTGCGGCGTGTCCACCGGGCGCGTCGACATGCTCGCCTTCGGCCTCGGCTCGGGCATCGCCGGGCTTGGTGGCGTGGCCCTGAGCCAGGTCGGCAACGTCGGCCCGGACCTGGGCCAGAGCTACATCATCGACTCGTTCCTGGTGGTGGTGCTCGGCGGCGTCGGCCAGTTGGCCGGCAGCCTGTGGGCAGCCTTCGGCCTTGGCATCGCCAACAAGCTGCTGGAGCCGCAGATCGGCGCCGTGCTCGGCAAGATCCTCATCCTTGCGTTGATCATTCTGTTCATCCAGAAGCGCCCGCAAGGCCTGTTCGCCCTCAAGGGACGGGTAATCGACTGATGAACCAGCCACTGCTTGTCACCGCTACGCAAAAGGCCGGGCCACGCCTGACCCTGGCCATCGCCGCCGTCGTCGTCCTGTTGCTTGTGGCCCTGCCGCTGCTGTCGCTGCTGCCGGCGGACCATGCCCTGCAAGTGTCGGCCTACACCCTGACCCTGGTCGGCAAGATCCTCTGCTACGCCATCGTCGCGCTGGCCCTGGACCTGGTCTGGGGCTACGCCGGGCTGCTGTCACTGGGCCACGGGCTGTTCTTCGCCCTCGGTGGCTACGCCATGGGCATGTACCTGATGCGCCAGGCCGCCGGTGACGGCCTGCCAGGGTTCATGACCTTCCTGTCGTGGAGCGAGCTGCCGTGGTACTGGGCTGGCACCCAGCATTTCGCCTGGGCCCTGTGCCTGGTGGTGCTGGCGCCCGGGCTGCTGGCGCTGGTGTTCGGCTGGTTCGCCTTCCGCTCGCGAATCAAGGGCGTGTACTTCTCGATCATGACTCAGGCGCTGACCTTCGCCGGCATGTTGCTGTTCTTCCGCAACGAAACCGGCTTTGGCGGCAACAACGGTTTTACCAGCTTCCGCACCATCCTTGGCTTCGACATTGCCGCCCAAGGCACCCGTGCAGTGCTGTTCCTGCTCACCGTCGGCCTGCTGCTGGCCAGCCTGTACCTGTGCTGGGGCCTGACCCGCAGCAAGTTCGGCCGCCTGCTCACCGCCGTGCGCGACGCCGAAAACCGCCTGATGTTCTGCGGCTACGACCCACGTGGTTTCAAGTTGCTGGTGTGGGTGCTCAGCGCCGTACTGTGCGGCCTGGCCGGTGCGCTGTACGTACCGCAGGTGGGCATCATCAACCCCAGCGAGATGTCGCCGACCAACTCCATCGAAGCCGCCGTGTGGGTGGCCCTGGGCGGGCGCGGCACCTTGATCGGCCCGCTGCTCGGCGCCGGTCTGGTCAATGGCATGAAAAGCTGGTTCACCGTGGCCTTCCCGGAGTTCTGGCTGTTCTTCCTCGGCGCGTTGTTCATCCTCGTCACCCTGTACCTGCCCAAGGGCGTGGTCGGCCTGTTGAAGAAAAGGAGCCAGCCATGAGAGGCGTGCCCCCGGTACACCCGGAATTCATGCTCGAACCGGTGTTCGACAACCTCGGCGCCAGCCGCGACGCCATCGGCCTGGGCCAAAGCCGCAAGACCGGCCTCGACACCCGCCACGGCACGGTGCTGAGCCTGGAAGACATCAGCGTCAGCTTCGATGGCTTCAAGGCGCTGAACGCGCTGAACCTGTACATCGGCGTGGGCGAGCTGCGTTGCATCATCGGCCCCAACGGTGCCGGCAAGACCACGATGATGGATGTGATCACTGGCAAGACCAGGCCTGACAGCGGTACGGCCTATTTTGGCGACACCCTCGACCTGACCCGCATGAGCGAATACCAGATCGCCCAGGCCGGCATAGGCCGCAAGTTCCAGAAGCCCACGGTGTTCGAGGCGCTGACGGTGTTCGAAAACCTGGAGCTGGCGCTGAAGACCGACAAGTCGGTATGGGCCAGCCTGGCAGCGCGCTTGGGTGGGGAGCAGCGCCAACGCATTGAGGAGGTGCTGGGCACCTTGCGCCTGCTGGCGCTGGCCCAGCGCCAGGCGGGCTTGCTGTCGCATGGGCAGAAGCAGTTCCTGGAGATCGGCATGCTGCTGGTGCAGGAGCCGCAACTGCTGTTGCTGGACGAACCGGTAGCGGGCATGACCGATGCCGAGACCGAGTTCACCGCCGAGCTGTTCAAGGGGCTGGCTGGCAAGCATTCGCTGATGGTGGTGGAGCACGACATGGGGTTTGTCGGCAGCATTGCTGACCATGTGACCGTGCTGCACCAAGGCAGCGTGCTGGCGGAAGGGTCGCTGGAGCAGGTGCAGGCGGATGAGCGGGTGGTCGAGGTCTACTTGGGCCGGTGACCGGCATTTGAATTTTTGAAGCCTGTACCGGCCTCTTCGCGGGCTTGCCCGCTCCCACAGGAAACCCACAGTTTTCGAGCCCTGTGTAGTACCTGTGGGAGCGGGCAAGCCCGCGAAAGGGCCGGCACAGGCACAGCAACAATTTCAGGAATACACACATGCTCAAGATCGACACCCTGCACCAGTATTACGGCGGCAGCCACATCCTCCGGGGCCTGTCCTTCGAAGCCAAGGTTGGCGAAGTCACCTGCCTGCTGGGCCGCAACGGCGTGGGCAAGACCACCCTGCTGCGCTGCCTGATGGGGCTGGTCCCGGCCCGCGACGGCAGCATCGAATGGGAAGGCAAGCCGATCACCAGCCTCAAGCCCCAGCAACGGGTCCACGCCGGCATCGCCTACGTGCCCCAAGGCCGCGAGATCTTCCCGCGCCTCACCGTCGAGGAAAACCTGCTGATGGGCCTTTCGCGCTTCCCCGCCCGTGAAGCTCGGGAGGTACCGCCCTTCATCTACGAACTGTTTCCCGTGCTGGAACAGATGAAGCAACGCCGTGGCGGTGACCTGTCCGGCGGCCAACAGCAACAGCTGGCAATCGGCCGTGCCCTGGCCAGCCGCCCGCGGCTGCTGATCCTCGATGAGCCCACCGAGGGTATCCAGCCTTCGGTCATCAAGGAAATTGGGGCTGTCATCCGTCGCTTGGCAGAGCGCGGTGACATGGCCATCCTGCTGGTGGAACAGTTCTACGACTTCGCTGAGGAGCTGGCCGACCAGTACCTGGTGATGGCCCGTGGCGAGATCATCCAGCGGGGCCGTGGCGAAAACATGCAAACCGAGGGTGTGCGTGGGCTGGTAACCATTTAATCTGCAAGCAACGACCCTGCGAGACGCTGTCATGAGTCATGAAATCCGCGACGCCCTGCCTACCGACGTGCCAGGCATCCTCGACATCTACAACGACGCGGTGCGCAACACCACGGCGATCTGGAACGAAACCCCGGTGGATTTGGCCAACCGCCTGGCCTGGTTCGCCGCACGGGCGCAGCAGGGCTACCCGATCCTGGTGGCGGTGGACGGGAGCGGTGTGCTGGGCTATGCGTCGTTTGGCGACTGGCGGCCGTTCGAGGGCTTTCGCAACACCGTGGAACACTCGGTGTATATCCGTGGCGATCAGCGCGGCAAGGGATTGGGGCCAGTGCTGATGGCAGCGCTGGTCGAGCGTGCGCG
This sequence comes from Pseudomonas asiatica, assembly GCF_009932335.1. Classification (NCBI taxonomy): domain Bacteria; kingdom Pseudomonadati; phylum Pseudomonadota; class Gammaproteobacteria; order Pseudomonadales; family Pseudomonadaceae; genus Pseudomonas; species Pseudomonas asiatica. The sequence goes on along the minus strand of NZ_BLJF01000003.1, from coordinate 896,040 downwards.
CGAGTGTGGCAAGCATGTGATGGTGGCGGCCATCGAGAGCGGCAATGCAGCGTCGGTGCGCCTGCACGAGCGGCTGGGCTTCGTGGTGACCGGGCAGATGCCGCAGGTGGGGGTGAAGTTTGGCCGGTGGCTGGACTTGACCTTCATGCAGCTGGTGCTGAACCCGGGGGCAGAACCCAGTTGAGAAACCAGGCCTCACACGATCCCTGTAGGAGCGGCCTTGTGTCGCGATGGGCTGCGAAGCGGCCCCAGATCTTTGCTTCATCTCAAGATTGCCGGGGCTGCTGCGCAGCCCATCGCGACACAAGGCCGCTCCTACAGGGGTTAGCCGCAACGGCCTACATCTGGGTAAACCTGCCCAACCGCTGCCTCAGCATGCTGTTCTCGCTGCGCAGCTGCCGCACTTCCTGCAGCAGTTCCAGCGCAAGCGCCACCCCTTCCCACTCCAGTTCCAGCTCCTGATGCAGCTTCGCCGCGCGTTTGGCCAGCAACGGCGCCTGATCGTCGAACAACCAGTCCTCCGGCGTTCGCCCGGAAGGTTCGACAATGCCGTGCTCGACGATTTCGATCACGCAGTCAGCCGTGAGATCGGCCTCCTGACACAAGGTACGCATGTCCAGTTGAACGATCAGGGTGCTGCTCATGATCACTTACTCCATTGTGTCCTCGGGTTGAACGCAGCCTTCTCGGAAAGCTTGGTCCACAGTTCGCGGGCAGACTCGTCGGATGCTGGTGGCATGACCACTTTCAGTTGCGCGTAAAGGTTGCCACGCTCGCCACTCTTGTTGGCCAAGCCCTTGCCCGGTACGCGCAGGCGCTGGCCGCTCTGGCTGTCGGGGCGGATGGTGAGGTTGATCTTGCCGTCCAGGGTCGGCACGGCCACCTTGGCGCCCAGTGCTGCCTCCCACGGTGCCAGCGGCACGGTGATGATCAGGTCATGACCTTCGACATCGAACAGCGGGTGCGGTGCCATGCGAATGGTCAGGAACAGGTCGCCATTGGCCCCGCCACCACTACCCGGCGCGCCCTGGCCCTTCAGGCGGATACGCTCGCCGTCGGTCACACCGGCCGGGATCTTCACGTTCAGGGTCTTGGTAGTGAAGCCGGTGCGCTGGCCCATGGCATTGGTCTGCGGCACCTGGAAGCTGATCTGCTTGGACTCCTTGCTCAGGGTCTCTTCAAGGAATACCGCCAGTTCTAGCTCCACGTCCTGCCCCCGCCTGCCGGCGCTGCGTTGCTGCTGCCGGGCACCACCGAACGGGTTGCCCCCCCGGCCACCAAAGATCGAGCTGAAAAAGTCGGAGAAATCGCCGCCTTCGAAACCGCCACCACCGCCACGATTCTCCCAGCCCGGTGGCGCCTGGAACGGCCGGCCATGCTGGCCACCGTACTTGCGGATTTCATCGTACTCGGCACGTTTCTGCGCGTCGCCCAGCACTTCGTAGGCCTCGTTGGCCTCCTTGAATTTTTCCTCGGCGTCGCGCTCCTTGCTGACATCGGGGTGATACTTGCGCGCCAGCTTGCGGTACGCGGCCTTGATCGCCTTTTCGTCCGCCGCGGGCTCTACGCCGAGTATCTTGTAATAGTCTTTGAAGTCCATCTATGGATCACCAATGTGAATGTGCGTGTTGCAAGAGAAGATAGGGGTCAAGCATAGCCTTTCAAGACCACCTTGGGGTTGCTCCATGGCAGACGATCGGTCTTGATTCTGTAGCCAACTGGCATACACTGCGCGGCCGTTTTGCCTCCGGAAGCTCATTCCCCATGTCTGACGTATCCCCGGCCCGCGCCCTGGGCATCGACTTTGGCACCTCCAACTCCACGGTCGGCTGGCACCGCCCAGGCGCCGAGTCGCTGATTGCCCTGGAAGACGGCAAGATCACGTTGCCCTCGGTGGTGTTCTTCAACATCGAGGAGCGTCGCCCGGTATATGGCCGCCTGGCACTGCACGAATACCTGGAAGGCTACGAAGGCCGCCTGATGCGTTCGCTGAAAAGCCTGCTGGGCTCCAAGCTGATCAAGCACGATACCAGCGTGCTGGGCAGCGCCCTGCCGTTCAAGGACCTGCTGGGCATGTTCATCGGCGAGCTGAAAAAACGCGCAGAGGCCGCTGCTGGGCGGGAGTTCGAGCAGGTGGTGCTGGGCCGTCCGGTGTTCTTCGTCGACGAAGACCCTGCCGCCGACCAGGAGGCCGAGGACACCCTGGCCGAAGTGGCGCGCAAGATCGGCTTCAAGGATGTGTCCTTCCAGTACGAGCCGATTGCCGCGGCCTTCGACTACGAGTCGAGCATCAGCCGCGAAGAGCTGGTGCTGATCGTCGACATCGGCGGTGGTACCTCGGACTTCACCCTGATCCGCCTGTCGCCCGAGCGCCACCTGATCGCCGAGCGCCAGAGCGACATCCTCGCCACCGGCGGTGTGCACATTGGCGGTACCGACTTCGACAAGCAGCTGAGCCTGCAGGGCGTGATGCCGCTGTTCGGCTACGGCAGCCGCATGAAGAGCGGCGCGCTGATGCCGACCAGCTATCACCTCAATCTCGCCACCTGGCACACCATCAACGCCCTGTACTCGCAGAAGTCGCAGCTGGCGCTGGGCAGCATGCGCTATGACATCGAGGACACGTTGGGCATCGACCGCCTGTTCAAACTGATCGAAGAGCGTGCCGGCCACTGGTTGGCGATGGAAGTGGAGGCCAGCAAGATCGAGCTGACCGAACAGCAGAGCCGCCACGTCGACCTCGGCCGCATCGAGCGCGATCTGGGCGTGGACCTGTCCCGAGCGCTGTTCGAGGGGGCTATCGAAGGGTTGCTGGAGCGGGTGCGTGGTAGCGTGAGCGAACTGCTGGCCAAGGCTGGAGTGAGCGAGACCCAGGTCGATACGGTGTTCTTCACCGGCGGTTCCAGCGGGATTCCGGCGCTGCGCAACAGCGTGTCGGCGATGCTGCCGAATGCGCGGCATGTGGAAGGCAACATCTTTGGCAGCATTGGTAGCGGGTTGGCCATCGAGGCGCGCAAGCGCTACGGCGTAGCCTGAGCCAGGCTCTTCAGCCTGTGCCGGCCTCTTCGCGGGCTTGCCCGCTCCCACAGGGACCGCACAGTACCCAAGGCCTGTGCAGTACCTGTGGGAGCGGGCAAGCCCGCGAAGAGGCCGGTACAGGCTGGTGAAGATCAGACCAGTTCGGCCCGCTTCAGCTCACTCTTCAGGTAGGCATAGTAGATCGGCCCCGCCACCACCCCCGGCAGCCCGAATGCCGCCTCGAACACCAGCATCGCCAGCAGCAGTTCCCAAGACTTGGCACTGATCTGCCCGCCCACGATCCGCGCGTTGAGGAAGTACTCGACCTTGTGGATGACGATCAGGTAACCCAGCGCCGCCGCCGCCACCCAGATCGACAGCGACAGGCCGACGATAGTGATCAGGGTATTCGACATCAGGTTGCCGATCACCGGCAGCAGGCCCAGCAGGAAGGTCAGCACGATCAGCGTCTTGGTCAGCGGCAGGTGCACGTCGAACATCGGCAGCACCACGGCCAGGAAGATGCCCGTGAACGTAGTGTTGAGCAGCGAAATCTTGATCTGCGCGAAGACGATGTTGCGAAACGCCTTCACCAGCAGGCTCAGGCGCTCGAACAGCGCCGCTGCCAGCGGCTTGCGCCGGGATATGTCGGGGATGCGCTGCAAGGCGACTATGGCACCGAGGATCATGCCGATCAACAAGGTGACGAACATGTGCGCCATACCCTTGCCCACCAGCTGCAGGTCGCTCAGGTGGCTCTTGATCCAGTCACCGATGGCCACCTTGAACTCCGCCGCACTGGCCGGCAGGTAGCCTTCGATGAACGGCGGCAGCTGGCTACGGGCGCGCTCCACCAGGGCCATGAACTTGTCCAGCGAGGCCCCGGGGTTTTCCGCCTCGTGCAGCAAAAAGCTGAAGGCACCGGCAAACAGCAGGGTCAGGGTGCTGACCACCAGCGTGCCAAGTAGCGCCACAGCCAGCCAGCGGGCGCGCTGCCCGGCGAGCAGCGGCTGCAGCCGCGGCGTGAGCATGTTGACCAGCTCGAACACCAGCAGGCCGGCCAGCAGGCTTGGCAGCAATTTCAGGGGCAACGCCAGCAACAGGCCGGCAAATACGATGATCCAGCTGGCCAGGGTGACCTGGCGGGGGGTGAAGGTCATACAGCCTCAACGGCAGACAACGGGAAAGACCCGCAGTCTGCCAGCCTTACGTCTGCAGGCATAGGCGCAGGTCATTTCTTCTTCAGGCAGTCGCTCATGAACGCTTTGCGTTCGTCACCTTTGAGGGCCTTGGTGGTGGCGTCGGCGTTGCAGGTTTTCATCTTCTCTTGCTGGGTTTGTGGCACATCCTTCTTCAGGCAGGTGCTCATGAAGGCTTTGCGCTCATCGCCTTTGAGGGCCTTGGCGGTGGCGTCGGCGTTGCAGGTTTTCATCTTTTCCTGCTGCGCGGTATTGGCGGCGAAGCCTTGTGCGCTGAACAACACCGCCAATACCAGTAAGGGGATTTGCAGCACTTTCATGGAGTATCTCCTTGGCTCCGCGCCCGATGCACGGGGGTCGAGCTGAGTGTAGCCAAGAATTCTCAACGCCCTGCCCGTGCCTGGCGACGGTATTGCTCGGGCGTGCACTGGGCCTGGCGCTGGAACATGGCGATGAACGCCGAGGCGCTGCTGTAGCCGAGGTCGAAGGCGATGGCCTGGATCGGCTGGCCGGCTTCAAGCGCCTCGATGGCGCGCAAAAAGCGCAGGCGCAGCCGCCATTCACCAAAACTGATGCCCAGCTCGCGCAGGAACTGCCGGGCCAAAGTACGTTCGATGACATGAATCTGGGCGGCCCATTCGCCCAGCGGGCGGTTGTCGCCCGGCTCGGCACCAAGGGCATCGAGCACCTGGCGCAAGCCCTCGCTGTGGGCAAACGGCAGGTAGCAGGCCTGGGTGGGCGCCAGCATCAGTTGGTCGAGCAGCACCTGCGCCAGGCGCTGGTCGCGCTCGCCCTCGGCCACCCGCAGGTCGCGCCGGGCGAAGTCGGCGAGGATGGCCTTGAGGATGTCGCTGATCATCAGGCTGCACGGTTGCTGCGGCAGTGCGGCGCACAGGCTGCGGTCCAGGTAGACCGAACGGTAGACGATAGCCTGCGGGTTGTAGCAACCATGTTCGGTGTCGGGCGGTACCCACACGGCGTATTGCGGCGGCGACAGGAAGTTCTGGCCAGCTACCTCCAGGTGCATCACGCCGTGGGCGGTGTAGTTGAGCTGGCCCCAGGCGTGGCGATGCAGGGCGCTGCGGGTGTCGGCACCGAACTCGTCGTGGCGGAAGTACACCGGGGCCGGGAGCCGGGTGAACTGGGGAATATCGAGGTATTTGCGCGGCATGCTGTCTGCTTTGCGGGGTGGGTTGTCTGGATAGGAGTATAGGCTTGTGGACAGACAGTTGATAATGGCTGCCATCGGGGCCTGCTGCGCAGGCCATCGCGACACAAGGCCGCTCCTACAGGGACCCGCGTTGCCTTCCGGGCCTGTGCGATACCTGTATGTCGCGATGGGCTGCAAAGCAGCCCCAATCAGTCCAAAACGAGTAACCTGCTACATGAACTACCTGTTCCCCCTGACCGCCATCCTGATATGGGCCGGCAACACCGTGGTCACCAAGATGTCCGCCGGCGCCATCTACCCCGCCGAGATCGGCTTCTACCGCTGGCTGCTGGCCGCGCTGTTGTTCACCCCGTTCCTGCTGCCCGCCGTGTGGCGCAATCGCGCGGCCATTCGCCCGCACCTGGGCAAGGTTTTCGTGCTGGGCGTGCTGGGCATGGCGCTGTACCAGAGCCTGGCCTACTTTGCCGCCGGCATCACCAGCGCCACCAACATGGGCATCATCCTTTCGCTGATGCCACTGATGTCACTGGCATTGTCCATCGCCTGGCTGGGCCAGCGCCTGAGCTACGGTGCCCTGCTGGGCGCGCTGGTGTCATTTTTCGGCGTGCTTGAAGTGGTCAGCGCCGGCCACCCCGCCAGCCTGCTGCAACAAGGCCTGAACAGCGGCGACCTGCTGATGCTCGTGGCTACACTGGCCTATGCGCTATACAGCTTCCTGCTGAAGAAATGGCAGCTGCGCCTGCCGCCGATGCAGCTGCTGTACCTGCAGGTGCTGGTAGCCATCGTCGTGTTGCTGCCGCTGTTCCTGCTGTCGGACAAGACTGGCCTGAACAGCCGCAACGTCGGCCTGGTGCTGTACGCCTGCGTGCTGGCCTCGATGATCGCGCCCCTGGTGTGGATGCAAGCCGTGCACCGCCTGGGGCCCAGCCGCACCACGCTGTTCTTCAACCTGCTGCCGCTGGTCACGGCACTGATCGCCGCCGTGGTGCTCGACGAGCAGCTGGCCCGCTATCACCTGGTCGGCGGCCTGCTGACCCTGGCGGGCGTGGTGCTGGCCGAGCGCTGGACCACACCGATCCGTCGCTAGAGCCCTGCCGCCTTGAGCCGGGCGGCATGTTCGGTGAACAGCCGCACCGGTTCGGCACCCTTGCCCACCGCACCAAGCGACTGGTTGACGATATCCAGGTGGTCGAGCGGGTAATCGTCGCCGATCACCTGCCCCAGGTGCGAACTGAAGCGCCCGACCATTCCGTCGCAATAGCCCTTTTCCTTGACAAAGCTGCGCGCGAACAGGCGGCAGAAGTGGCTGCTGCCGTCGAAACGGTTGCGCCGCTGGTCGGTCAGGCCGGGCTGCAAGGTGCCGGACCAGGAGTAATAACGCACGCCATCGACCTCATAGGCCCCCTCCCCGCCCCAGGTGTCTGGCAACCCCTGTGGATAAGCCTGGTTGAACAGCGCCACCCCGGCGCTGGTCAACGACTGGTGCGAGGCGTGTACATCCACCGGCAGCGGGTCGCGGCGCCAGCCGGTTTCCAGCCACACCAGCAGCACGGCCAAGCCATGCAGCACAGCCTTCAGGATGCGCCCCTGCGGGGAATCGCCCGGTGCCGTACGCTCCAGGTAGTCGGCCAGTTCCGAGCCATGGTTGGGCCCCGCCACCGAAGTGACCGAAGCCACCCGCCCGGGCCGCCTGGCAGCCGCGTAGCGCGCGCTCAGGGCACCCTGGCTGTGGCCGATGAGGTTGACCTTTTCCGCTCCGGTGCGCAGGCAGATGTCTTCGATGATGGCCAGCAACTGCTCGCCGCGCACCTCGCTGGAATGCAGTGGCGAAACCTGCACCGGGAACACCTGCGCCCCGCCCTGGCGCAGGGCCGGCACGATGCCGAACCAGTAGGGGTAGAGCACTACCCGGACAAAACCGAGCATGCCCGGCACCAGCACCAACGGGTATCGCGTGGCCAATTCCTGCTGCATTGCCCCAGCCCCTTTCCGTGGACGACCGGCCAACACTACAGCGGCCTTGATGACCATCGCAATCGAACTCCCGGCGCGCGCTGCGGTTCCAAACCACACATACCCTTTGCAAGGAGCGGGACCATGTACAAGCAGACCCTGGCAATCCTTCTGGCAAGCGCCACCCTCGCTGCCTGCGGCAGCCGCCCGGAAAACCCGGTGGACTACGTCACCTACCGCGACGAGCCGCTGGTCAAGCAGGTGGAAAAAGGCATGACCATGCAGAAAGTCATCGCCATCGGCGGCAGTCCGTCCAACGTCATCGACCTCCCCCATGGCGGCACCTGCAACGACTACATCCTCAACCACGATGGCCACCAGCAGCCCTACTACGTGCGCTTCGACGCCACCGGCCATGTCGACGCCAAGGGCTTCAAGACTTGCAAACAACGCGAAGAAGACAGCGACGCCGTCCACGGCGCCTAAGCCTTCCAGGCCATATCCATGACCACCCTGATGTTCCAGGAGATGAACATGAATGCGAATGAACTGACCGATGTACAAACCCTGCGCGAACGTGCCCGTCAGCATGTCGAGCAAGGCGCGGTGACCGAGGGTTACGATGCTGATCGCCAACAGATCCTGCGCCTGCTCAATGATTCACTGGCCACCGAACTGGTCTGCGTGCTGCGCTACAAGCGTCACTACTTCATGGCCAGCGGCATCAAGGCCAGCGTGGCTGCCGATGAATTCCTCGAGCATGCCAATCAGGAAGCCGAGCACGCCGACAAGCTTGCCGAACGGATCGTGCAGTTAGGTGGAGAGCCGGATTTCAACCCGGACAACCTGAGCAAGCGGTCTCATGCCCAATATGTGGCGGGCACTTCATTGAAGGAGATGGTGCTGGAAGACCTGGTGGCGGAGCGGATCGCCATCGATAGCTATCGCGAGATCATTCGGTACATTGGGGATAAAGATCCGACCACGCGGCGGATTTTTGAAGACATCCTCGCGCAGGAAGAAGAGCACGCGGACGATATGTCCGACCTGTTGCAAGGCTTGTAATTGCTGGGGGCGCTTTGCGCCCCATCGCGACACAAGGCCGCTCCTACAGAGGGATCACGTCTCGGCAGATTTGCGCGATTCCCTGTAGGAGCGGCCTTGTGTCGCGATGGGCCGCGAAGCGGCCCCCTGCTATTTCCGCTCTTTCACCACCGCCGGCGCCTTGCCCGCCTTCATCTGCTGCAACAGCGGCGTGCACTGGTTGGGATCATCCCCGCTGCTAGGCGCAATCAGCGCCAGCAACCCCGCCGCCGGCCCGGCAACCACGCCCAACGCCACCATTCCCGCTCCGCGCAATGCCAGCGGCACCGCCTGCACCCCGGCACTGGGCTTGGCGAACGGCCCGCGCACATACAGCGGCGAACGCAGCGAGAACAGCCGCAACCCTTTCGATTCGGGGGTAATTTTCAGGTCCAGCTGCTCCGTGGCGAAATTGGCCGTGCCGTTGATGTAGATGATCGCGTTCTCGGTATCGAAGATGAACAGGCGCGTGGTCGCCAGGCCATCCTTGATACCCACGTCAGCCGCCGCGCAGTTGATCTTCACATCCTCATCGCCAAACAGCTTGCCGACCACATAGTTGCCCACGTTCAACCCGGCAATCTCCATCAGGCTGCGGCTGATGGCACCATCGTTGATCAGCATGCGCAGGTCGCCATTGGCCGTGCCCAGCAAGGCGGCCACCGAGTTGCCCCGGCCAGTGATATCGGCATCGCCATTCAACTCACCGAAGCTGGTCTGCATCGGCGCAAAGGAGGGGAACAACTGCTTGAGCTTGAAGCCACGCGCCGTCAGCCGGGCACGCCCCTGCAACGGTACGTTGCGCCCATCCAGGCGGATTCTGGAAGCCAGGTTGCCGCCAGCCACGCCAAAACGCAGGGGCTCCAGGCGCAGCAGGCCGTCCTCCAGGATCACGTGGGCCGACAGGTCGTTGAACGGCAGTTGCGCGCTGTGCACGATGCGCTTGCCGGCGAAGGTGACGTCGGCGTCCATCGTGCGCCAGCGCTCGGTGCGGAACTCTTCCACCGGCAGCACCTTGCCCGCCGGCTGTTTGCTGGCACCCCCACGGGCCTTCTGCTCGGCGTTGGAGTCGGCGCCGATCAGCGGCGCCAGGTCCTTGAACAGCAACTGGTTGGACACCAGGTTGCCGGACAGCTTGGGCCGTGGCTGGCTGGCAACGAAGGCCAGGTCGCCGTGGATATCGCTGTCACCGATCTTGCCGTTGAAGCCCTGGTAGTTGAAGGTCGCCCCTTGCGCCGCGTGCAGGTTGGCGCTGAGGTGGCCGTCGGTGGAGTAGGCCGGGGTGTCGGGCAAGGTTACGCCGGTCAGCGGGTAGAGGTTGCCCAGGCTGGCCCCGGACAGGCGCAGGCGCAGGTCGAGGGCGCCGAGGTTGCGCGGGTCGGTCAGGGTGCCGGCAAGCACCACATGGGTGTCGGCGATGCGCACGTCAGCCTGCAGCGGGAACGGCTGGCTGGCGTCCTGCAGGGCCAGCAGGCCGCCGATCTTGCCGGTACCGGAGACCGGCTGGCCTTTGTAACGGCCCTGGGCCTTGAGCCCGAAGGCGTAGTCCTGCGCGGCACCGGCCTTCTCGGCGCTGGCCTTGCCGACGATGTCGCTGAACGGGACAGGCTTGCCCAGCGGGTCGATCTGCACCTTCATGCTGGTTTTCAGGGTTTGGTCATCGAAGCTGACATTGCCCTGGTCGAAGCCGATGGCGCCAATGTCCAGCTGCCATTTGGAAGGCTCTGCGTTTTCATCCTTGGGGCCGAAGTCGAAGGCCCAGTTGGCGCGGCCATCGGCCAGGCGGGTGAGGCTGGCTGTGGGCTTGGTCAGGTCGATGCGCGGGATGCTGATCTGCTGGAACAGCAGCGGCAGCGGCGCCAGGCGGAACGCCACGCGCTCCAGGCCGACCATCTTCGGTTCCTTGAGCCACTCGGGGTTGCCCAGGGTCAGGTCTTCGGCAATGAAGTGCGGCCAGGGCACCCAGGCACGCCAGCCCCCCTCTTCTGGTTCGGTGCGCCAGTCCACGGCAAGGTTGCCATTGATCGCGAAGGGCCGCTGCAGGGCCTCGGAGACTTTCTCGTTGAGCAGGGGCTTGACGCGGTTCCAGTCGAAGGTGGCAATCACCACCACCAGGATCGCCAGCAGGGTCAGCAGGCTGGTGAAGGTCCAGACGAGGATTCTGGCGCGACGCGTCATTGCGTGATTCTCCTTGCGGTATGGCACAGAACAGGTGCAGCGGTGGCACTCAATATCTCGGACTGATGAAAACCCGTGGGGTTTTATCGATGGCGCCATGATAGCGAAGTTTTTCCTGGCCTTTTGCTCAGCAAATCGTCGCGCCAGACCGTGCGTGTTACCTGCAAAAAGCACCATCAAATTGCCATCTAACGGCCTGTAAAGTGCTTTCTAGAGCAGTTTCAAATCTCTATCAATACGGTCGATTGTTACCATTACCCGTATGAACTTCTCTCTGGCGTTACGCGGCGTAGCATTGGCTCCGTACCCACTTTCCAGCCCCCGAGAGGAGCACCGAAATCATGAAACGCCATCTGCTGACCCTGACCCTGTCCATCCTGGCTGCCAACGCTTTTGCCCTGCCAGCCGACGAGCAACACCTGACCGCCGAATCACGCTCCAGCGCTGCTGAAATCGCCCAGCCGCTGAAGACCGTTGCTGAAGGTGGTGCTGATCGCCTGATCGAACGTAGTGCCCGCGTTGCCGAAGGTGGCTCCGATCGCCTGATCGAACGTAGTGGCCGCGTTGCCGAGGGTGGCTCCGATCGCCTGATTGAACGTACTGGCCGCGTTGCCGAGGGTGGCTCCGATCGCCTGATCGAACGTACTGGCCGCGTTGCCGAAGGTGGCTCCGATCGCCTGATCGAACGTACTGGCCGCGTTGCAGAGGGTGGCTCCGATCGCCTGATCGAACGTACTGGCCGCGTTGCCGAGGGTGGCTCCGATCGCCTGATCGAACGTACTGGCCGCGTTGCCGAGGGTGGTTCCGATCGCCTGATCGAACGTACTGGCCGCGTTGCCGAGGGTGGTTCCGATCGCCTGATCGAACGTACTGGCCGTGTTGCCGAGGGTGGTTCCGATCGCCTGGTTGAAATCAGCCGTGTGAGCTGATCGCCATGACCGAAAAGAACAATCTATGTCACAACGCCAGCTCCCCTCCAGGCCCGGTCCATTGACCGGGCTTTGTTTTTTTCACTAGAGTGCCCTGCCTTACCGCCATAGAAACCCGCACCATGCTGCCGCGCGCCGAACAGAAGCTACAGACCCGCCAGGCCCTACTCGATGCTGCCTGCCAGCTCATGGAGAGTGGCCGTGGTTTCGGCAGTATCAGCCTGCGCGAAGTGGCAAAGACGGCCGGCATCGTACCCACCGGCTTCTACCGGCATTTTTCCGACATGGACGCCCTGGGCCTGGCCCTGGTTGCCGAGGTCGACACTACCTTCCGCCAGACCATCCGCCTGGTGCGCCAGAACGAATTCGAACTGGGCGGCATCACCGACGCCTCGGTGCGCATCTTTCTCGATGTGGTCGCCGCCCACCGTGCGCAGTTCCTGTTCCTCGCCCGTGAGCAGTACGGCGGTTCACAGGCCGTACGCCAGGCCATTGCCCGCTTGCGCCAGGACATCAGCGACGACCTGGCCACCGACCTGGCGCGGATGAAGCGCTGGCAGCACCTGGACAGCGCCGCGCTGGCGGTGATGGCCGACCTGGTGGTGAAAACCGTGTTCGCCACCCTGCCAGAGCTTATCGACAGCCCCGAAGCGGGTTATCCACAGGCGTTGACGCCCCAGGAAAAGATCACCCAGCAGTTGCGCTTCATCTTCGTAGGGGCGCGGCATTGGCAGGGGCTTGGCAACCCGGGCTGATCGGTAGCCTGTGCCCGCGAAGAGGCTGGCACAGGCTACCCACAACCCAGTTCTGCTACCATGGCGCCCTGCCCGACAGCGACGAGCGCCGAAATGTCCGACCCCCGCCCCACCCTGCCCGAACTGGCCCGCTTCAACCAGCACTTCGCCGAACGCATCGTGCCGTTGTGGCAAGGCCCGGGCTGGAACGCCGACATGGCCCTGCCTTACGAGGCACTGGATGCCCAGCACCAGCCATTGCCGGTGCAGCGCTACCGGGCCATGGCCTGCGCAAGGCAGCTTTACCTGTTCAGCAGCCGCATCGGGCAACCGGGTGCAGCCGAGCGTGCGGCCGCCTTGTTCCGCTCGCTGCAGAAGCACTTCCACGACGCCGAACACGGCGGCTGGTTCTATAGCATCGACGCCCAGGGCAAACCGCTGGACCGACGCAAGGACCTCTACACCCACGCGTTCATCGTCTTCGCCTGTGCGCACTACTGGGGCAAGGTGCGTGAAAACCTGGTGGAGTCCACGCTGAACGCCGCGCTGGACATCATCGACCAGCAGTTCGCCCGCGACGACGGCCTGTACGAAGCCAGCCTCGCTGAAGACTGGGCAGACCTTGGCAGCGGCCCGCTGCAAAACCCGCAGATGCACCTGGCCGAAGCCTTCCTGCAGGTGCTGGCGGTGCGTGACGACAAGCATGCCCAGCAGTCGTTGCTGCACCTGTGCGACGCGCTGCAGGAACACTTCATCGACCCCGCCCACGGCCTGATGCTGGAAAAGCCACGCGGCACTGTGGATAACTGGTTCGAGCCGGGGCACCAGTTCGAGTGGTTCTACCTCCTGCATACCTCGCCACTGCTGCGAGATACGCCGCTGCATGCGTCCATCGACCGGGCTTTCGGCTACGCCGAGCAATACGGGGTGAAGGATGCCGCTGTGCTGGCGATGCTGGATGTGGATGGCCGGGTGCTCGACGCCACCCAGCGGATCTGGGCACAGGCGGAATACCTGCGGGCGCTGGTGTTGCGGACAGGGGGCGAGAGCAAGCTTGCCGGGCAGTTGCAGGCTCTGGAAACGCGGTTCCTGCGTGAGGCGGGCTGGTATGAGTGCCGGGATGGGCAAGGCAGTGTCAGCCGGCATGATATGCCTTCGACTACTCCCTACCACTTGGCGACTTGCCTGGAAGGGTTGCAGCGCCTGGGCTGACGCTTTCGCAGCACAAGGCTGCTCCTACAGGGAAAGCGGCGCACCTGAAACCAGTGCCAATCCTGTAGGAGCAGCCTTGTGCTGCGAATGGGCCGCAAAGCGGCCCCGCCTTTTGATCAGGCCTTGGCCGACCGGTCGATCGAGAACCCTGCCCAGTCCTGGCTCACCGGCATCAGCTCGAGGCTGTTGATATTGATATGCGCCGGCTGGTTGAGGATCCAGAAGATGGTCTCGGCAATGTCCTGCGGCTGGATCGGCTCGGCACCGGCGTAGGTGGCGTCGTATTTGGCCTGGTCACCGCCAAAGCGCACCAGCGAGAACTCGCTCTCGCACAGGCCCGGCTCGATATTGCTCACGCGCACGCCCGTACCCCGCAGGTCGCAGCGCAGGCTCAACGAGAACTGGCCGACGAAGGCCTTGGTGCCGCCATACACGTTGCTGCCTGGGTACGGGTAGTTGCCCGCCACTGAACCTACGTTGAGGATCGACGCCCCACGGCCATGGGCGATCAGCCGTGGCAGCAACAAGCGGGTGGTGTACATCAGGCCCTTGATGTTGGTGTCGACCATGGTTTCCCAGTCGTCCAGGCTGCAGTTCTGCGCCGCGTCCACACCCAGCGCCAGGCCTGCGTTGTTGACCAGGCCGCGCAACTTGTCGAAGCCAGCCGGCAAGTTGGCGATGGCCTGCTCCATGGCTTTGCGGTCACGCACGTCGAGTACCAGGCCGTGTACTTCGGTCTTGGCCGACAATTCGGCGCACAGGGCGTCCAGGCGCTCCTTGCGGCGGCCAGTGAGCACCAGCTTCCAACCAGCTTCGGCAAAACGGCGGGCAGTGGCCTCACCAAAACCGGAAGTCGCGCCAGTGATGAATACGGTGGACGTCATGCTCTGTTCCTCACGGTGGATTGTCATCGGCAGTCTTGCAGCATGCCCGCGCCGCGTGCTTGCAGCAACCCGCCCGGGATACTGTTCATTTTTTGATCATATGTGGCAAACCCTTACAGCAGACGGCTCGGCACCAGCTATGCGCACGTTATCCACAAGGCTTTCCCCACGGATTGGGGGCAACTTGTCCACGGTACGGAACCCTTTCAGCGACTTATGGTCGGTGGATATCTTTTCGGTGATGGCGCAAGGCTTTCAAGCATGCCGTCTGCAGCGGTCTGTCCAAGGCTTTTTCACAGGGTTATCCACAGGCTTTTCGCAACGCCTGGAATGAATGCAGGGCTTTGAAAAACCTTGGAAAATAATCCACAAGGTGCAATTGATCAAAAAACGATCATGACTCTGCAGGGCTTGGTATCAAAGGGTTTGAGCGAGATGCCACCATGTTTTCCACAGGCGGTTCCACATTAACCGTGGAAAAGATCGGGCCTGTGGAAACAAGGGCTTGCGAAGGGATGCTGGAGTGTATGGAGGCAGGCCCGCTACAAGTTGTCCACATTTGGAATCGGGCTGCTTTGCAGCCCATCGCGACACAAGGCCGCTCCTACAAGGGGCCGCGATACCACATGAAATCGCAGATTGCCTGTAGGAGCGGCCTTGTGTCGCGATGGGCCGCAAAGCGGCCCCCGAATGCAACTCAATGCCCGCCGAGATAGGCGTTGCGCACTTCTTCGTTGACCAACAGCTCCTGACCCGTCCCGCTCATGCGAATCTGCCCGTTGACCATCACATAAGCCCGGTCCGACAGTTTCAGCGCATGGTTGGCGTTCTGCTCCACCAGGAAGATGGTCATCCCAGTCTTGGCCAATTCACGTAAGGTCGAGAAGATCTGTTTGACCACGATCGGCGCCAGCCCCAGCGATGGCTCATCCAGCAGCAACAACTTCGGCCGACTCATCAGCGCGCGGGCAATTGCCAGCATCTGCTGCTCGCCACCAGACATGGTCATGGCCCTCTGGTTACGCCGCTCTTTCAAGCGCGGGAACAGCTCGTACATGCGCTGCATGTCTTCGTCGGCATGCTTGTCACCGATGGGGATGGTACCCATCATCAGGTTCTCCTCGACCGTCATGTCGGGGAACACCCGGCGCCCTTCCGGCGACTGGGCGATGCCGTTGGAGGCAATGTAATGCGACGACTTGCGAGTGATGTCGGTGCCGCGGTACACGATATGCCCCGACGCCGCCCGCGGCTGGCCGAAGATCGACATCAGCAGGGTCGACTTGCCAGCGCCGTTGGCGCCGATCAGGCTGACCGTCTCACCTTCATTGATGTGCATCGAGACTTTCTTCAGCGCCTGGATAGGGCCGTAGAACACGTCCAGGTCCTTCAATTCCAGAATGGGTGCACTCATACCAGTTCCTCTTCATCTGCACCCAGGTAGGCGGCGATCACCGTCGGGTTGTGGCGGATATCCTGCGGCGCGCCTTCGGCAATCACGTTGCCGTGGTCGAGCACCACGATATGATCGGAAATGCTCATGACCATGCCCATGTCGTGTTCGATCAGCACCACGGTAATGTCGTGCTCGTCGCGCAGCACGCGGATCATGCGGCTGAGGGCCTCGGTTTCCTGTGGGTTCAGGCCAGCCGCCGGTTCGTCCAGGCAGATGATCTTCGGCCGCGTGCACATGGCCCGGGCGATTTCCAGGCGGCGCTGCTGGCCGTACGACAACTCGCCAGCCAGGCGGTTGGCGCAATCGACCAGGTCGACCACTTCCAGCCAGTAGAACGCGTGGTCCAGCGCGTCGCTCTCGGCCTTGCGGTAGGCCTTGGTGTTGAGTACCCCGGCCAGCAGGTTGCGGTTGACCCACATGTGCTGCGCCACCAGCAGGTTCTCCACCACCGACATTTCCTTGAACAGGCGAATGTTCTGGAAGGTGCGTGCCAGGCCGGCGCGGTTGACCAAGTGGGTACCGCCGAACATCTTGTAGTACATGCGGTTGGCGAAGCGCGCCGGGGAGACGAAGTCTGCCGCCTGGAAGCGCTCGCCGAGCAGCTGGATGACGTTGGTGTGGCTACCGCGCACGTTCAGCTCGATGCGCCCGCCACTGGCCTTGTAAAACCCGGTCAGGCAGTTGAACACGGTGGTCTTGCCCGCACCGTTGGGGCCGATCAGGGCGAAGATCTGGTTGCGCCGGACCTTCAGGCTGACATCGCTGAGCGCCTTGATGCCGCCAAACTGCATCATCAGGTTGTCGACCGAGAGAATGATATCGTCGCTCATGGCGCCACTCCTTTACGCGGGGTCACACCGGTACGGCTGATGCGGATCAGCCCACGCGGTCGCCAGATCATCATCAGCACCATCAACACACCGAACAGCAGCACGCGGTATTCGGAGAAGCTGCGCAGCAGCTCGGGTGCCACGGTCAGCACGAAGGCGGCGATCACCACGCCTACGGTCGAGCCCATACCACCGAGCACGACGATGGCCAGGATCAGCGCCGACTCGAAGAAGGTGAACGACGAAGGGTTGACGAAGCCCTGGTAGGTGGCAAAGAACACCCCGGCCAAACCTGCGGTGGAAGCCCCCAGGGTAAACGCCGAGAGCTTGACCAGTACGTGGTTCAGGCCCATCGAGCGGCAGGCGATCTCGTCTTCGCGTAGCGCTTCCCAGGCACGGCCGACCGGCATGCGGGTCAGGCGATGCTTGATGTAGAGCACTGCAAGCACGACGATAAACAGCACCGCGTAGATGAACACGAACTTGAGGTTGGCGTTGTAATCGAAGCCGAAGAACTCGTGGATCGGTACCCCACCGTCCTTGGCCCTACGGCCGAACTCCAGGCCGAAGAAGGTCGGTGCCGGTGCCGGCATGCCGTTGGGGCCGCCGGTGAACGACAACCAGTTGTTCAGCACCAGGCGGATGATCTCGCCGAAGCCCAGAGTCACGATCGCCAGGTAGTCGCCGTGCATCCGCAACACCGGGAAACCGAGTATGCACCCCGCCAGCGCCGCAGCTATGGCCGCCAGTGGCAGCACGCTCCAGAAGCCCAGGCCAAGGTACTGATAACCCAGCGCCAGGCCATATGCGCCGATGGCATAAAACGCCACATAGCCCAGGTCGAGCAGGCCGGCCAGGCCGACCACGATGTTCAGCCCCAGGCCCAGCAGCACGTAGATCAGGCCGAGGATGACGACGGTCAGCAGGTACTTGTTGGCGAAGATCGGGAAGACAATGGCGATCACCACCAGCGCCGGGATGATATAGCGCAGCCGCGATACGTAGTTCGGCGCGCGCACATGCACTCCCGAGCCACCGCTTTCGAAGCCCTGGAGCATGCGCGAGCCGGCGGCCGTCTGCAGGTACAGGCTGAGCAGGAAGCGCCCCAGCATCACCCCGCCAACCAGCCAGGCCACACGCCGCGGCTCGGCGTTGAAGGTGTAGCCGTCGAGCACCACGCCAACGACAGGACCGAACACGATGAGTGCCAGCAGGCCGGCGA
Organism: Pseudomonas asiatica; assembly: GCF_009932335.1. Taxonomy (NCBI): domain Bacteria; kingdom Pseudomonadati; phylum Pseudomonadota; class Gammaproteobacteria; order Pseudomonadales; family Pseudomonadaceae; genus Pseudomonas; species Pseudomonas asiatica. Next base: position 878,171 of record NZ_BLJF01000003.1, on the reverse strand, counting down.
CGATGGTCTCCAGCAGGCTGCGTTTGATATCGAAACTTTTGGTTTCAGGAACAGAGGCAGTTTTGGCAATGGACATGTTCACACCTTAGCCACGAGCGGGCGACCCAGCAGGCCTTGTGGGCGGAAGATAAGGATCATCACTAGCAGCGAGAAGCTGAACACGTCCTTGTAGTCGGAGTTGATCAGGCCGGAGAACAGCGACTCGGAAATGCCCAGGATGATCCCGCCGAGCATGGCGCCTGGCAGCGAGCCGATACCGCCGAGCACCGCGGCGGTAAACGCCTTGATGCCGATGATGAAGCCGGCGTAGAAGTCGAAGGTGCCGTAGTTCATGGTGATCAGCACGCCGGCCAGGGCAGCCATAACCGCACCGATGACGAACACGTAGGAAATCACCCGGTCGGTGTTGATGCCCAGGATCGAGGCCATCTTGCGGTCTTGCTGGGTGGCACGGCACATGCGGCCGAGCTTGGTGTACTTGATCACATAGGTGAGCAGGCCCATGCCAACGAAGGCTGCCACCAGGATGAAGATCTTGGTGTAGGTAAGTTGCACGAAGCCGGTGCCCACTTCGACACGCCAGGCGCCTTCCAGCAGGGTTGGCACGCCTTGCTGGCGGGCGCCCTGGCTGATCTGCGCGTAGTTCTGCAGGATCAGCGAGATGCCGATGGCACTGATCAGAGGTGCCAGGCGGGTGGAGTTGCGCAGGGGTTTGTAGGCGATGCGTTCGATGGTGAAGCCGTACACGCCGGTGACGACGATGGTGAACAACAGGGTGCCCAGCATCAACAGGGGGAACGACTCGATACCGAAATAAGCCAGCAATGCCAGGCTGATCGCCGCGAGGTACGCGGAAATCATGTACACCTCGCCGTGCGCGAAGTTGATCATGCCGATGATGCCATAGACCATTGTGTAGCCGATGGCGATCAGGCCATAGACCGACCCGAGGGTCAGGCCGTTGACCAGTTGCTGCAGGAAAATACCATCCATAACGCAATCTCACCTGATTGAGATTGCACGAGCGCCGACCACGGCGGGCCTGGAACAGGCGGCCCTCGCAGCGCAGTACTGTGCAGATCTACGGATAAAGACAGGTACCGCGGGGCTTTGGCCCGGGGGCTGACGCGCCCGGGCCGTGGGCCGTTGTTATTTTTGTTTTTCCAGCTGGTGGTACTTGCCTTGGGCATCCCACTGGTAGACCACGTAGTCGGACACGGTCAGGTCACCCTTCGAGTCCCACTTTTTCTCGCCCATGACGGTCTGCACCGGGTTGGCCTTGAGCCACTTGGCAGCGTCCTCGCCCTTGTTCGACTTGGCGCCGTTGAACGCGGCAGCCAGGGCCTGCAGCGAGGCATAGGCGTACAGGGTGTAGCCTTCAGGTTCGGTACCGGCCTTGCGGAACTCCTCCACTACCGCCTTGCTGTCCGGGAGCAGGCGCGGGTCGGCGCCGAAGGTCATGTACACGCCATCGACGTATTGCGCGCCGCCAGCGGTGGACACCAGTTCGTCGGTGACGATGCCGTCATCGGACATGAACTTGACGTCCTTCAGGCCCTGCTCGCGCAACTGGCGTACCAGCGGGCCGGCTTCCGGGTGCAGGCCGCCGAAGTAGACAACGTCGGCACCGGTGGAACGGATCTTGGTGACCACGGCACTGAAGTCCTTCTCGCCGCGGGTCAGGCCTTCGTACAGCACCGGCTTGACGCCGCGTTTTTCCAGCTGTGCCTTGGTCGCGTCGGCCAGGCCTTGGCCGTAGGTGTCCTTGTCGTGCAGCACCGCGACTTTCTTGCCCTTGAGCACGTCGACGATGTAATCGCCGGCGACGATGCCCTGTTGGTCGTCACGGCCGCACATGCGGAACATGGCGCCCAGACCGCGCTCGGTAACCTGTGGGTTGGTGGAGCCCGGGGTGATGGCGATGACGCCAGCCTCGTCATACACCTCGGAGGCCGGGATGGTGTTGGAAGAACAGAAGTGGCCTACCACGCCGATCACCTTGTCCTGGTCGACCAGGCGGTTGGCCACGGCCACGGCCTGTTTCGGCTCGCAGGCGTCATCGCCCTTGACCAGCACGATTTTCTCGCCATTCACGCCACCGGCGGCGTTGATCTTGTCGGCCGCTGCCTGCGCACCTTTCATGTACTGCTCGCCAAACGCTGCGTTAGCCCCGGTCATCGGGCCCGCTACACCGATCTTGACGTCGGCCTGAACATACGAAGAAACACCCAGTGCCGTAGCTACGGCCAGAGCCAGGAAACCTTTCTTGTAAAACGTCTGCGACATGAGGTGGTGCTCCTAGAGTTTTTTTGGTTGGCACTACAACTTCTCAGCCCTGTGCTCAGAGCAAGGGCCGTGCCATAGGTTTTGTCTTCCGGCAAAACACACTGCGCAGGTTGCCTGCAGGCGACCGACGGCCTTTTCTTTATTGAGCGTGCAACCGTCTGCCACGCGGCAGGCGCCACCAGACGTACAGACAAGGAGCAACCGTCGAGTGCCATCATTGCAACCCTGGCAAGTGTTTACGTGCAACCACCCTGTAACAGCGGACGTCACCGAACTGCACACAGCTGGTGCGCGACTGCTACAGGCGGCACCGTTTCAAGGCTAGCTGGTGCACGAAAAAACACCTCTGTTTTGGCAGTTCCGGCCCTATCGCCGGCAAGCCAGCTCCTACAGGAACACTGCAAATTCCGGCCCTGTGGGTTACTTGTGGGCGCTGGCTTGCCGTCAATAAGGCCGTAACAGGCACAACAAGGCCAAAAAGGCTGGCACAATGTCCGCCATTCGCCGCTTCCGGAGCCCCATTGATGAGCGAGAGCGCATTCGCCGAGCGCATCGTGCACAACCTGCTCGACACCGACTTCTACAAACTCACCATGATGCAGGGCGTGCTGCACAACTACCCGGATGCCGACGTCGAATGGGAATTCCGCTGTCGCAACGGCGAGGACCTGCGCCCATACCTCGGCGAGATCCGCAACCAGCTAGAACTGCTCAGCGACCTCACCCTGGATGATGGCCAGCTGGCCTTTCTCGAACGCATCAGCTTTCTCAAGCCAGATTTCCTGCGCTTTCTGCGCCTGTTCCGCTTCAACCTGCGCTACGTACGCCTGGGGATAGAAAACGACCAGCTGTTCCTGCGCCTGAAAGGTCCATGGCTGCATGTGATCCTGTTCGAAGTGCCGCTGCTGGCGATCATCAGCGAAGTGCGCAACCGCCACCTGCACCCGCGCATGCGCCTGGCCGAGGCCCGCGACCAGCTATACCGCAAGTTCGACTGGCTGCGCGCGCATGCCAACGAAGATGAACTGGCCGAACTGCAGGTGGCCGACTTCGGCACCCGCCGGCGCTTTTCCAGCCGCGTGCAGGAAGAAGTGGTGCGCGTGCTGCGCGACGATTTCCCGGGCCGCTTCGTCGGTACCAGCAACGTCGACCTGGCATGGAAACTGGATATCAAGCCGCTGGGTACCATGGCTCATGAATGGATCATGGCCCACCAGCAACTCGGCCCGCGACTGATCGACAGCCAGATCGCCGCGCTGGACTGCTGGGTGCGCGAGTACCGCGGCCTGCTCGGTATCGCCCTGACCGACTGCATCACCATGGATGCCTTCCTTGGCGATTTCGACCTGTACTTCGCCAAGCTGTTCGACGGCCTGCGCCACGACTCGGGCGAACCGGTGGCCTGGGCGGAAAAAGCCATTGCCCATTACCAGAAACTGGGTATCGACCCGATGACCAAGACCCTGGTGTTTTCCGACGGCCTCAACCTGACCCGCTCGCTGGAAATCTTCCGAGCCCTGCGCGGTCGCATCAACGTCAGCTTTGGCATCGGCACCAACCTGACTTGTGACATCCCGGGTGTGGCCCCGATGAGCATCGTGCTTAAAATGACCGACTGCAACGGCGCACCGGTAGCCAAGATCTCGGACGAAGCCGCCAAGACCCAATGCCGCGACGAGAACTTCGTCGCCTACATGCGCCATGTATTCAAAGTCCCCAGCAAGGAGTAACCCATGCAAGCGGTTCAGCAAGAGATTGCCCAGGCGCTGAAGGTACAGCCGCCGTTCGCCGACGCCGCCGCGCTCGAGGCCGAAGTCGCCCGGCGCGTGGCGTTCATCAAGGATTGCCTGGCCAACGCCCGGCTCAAGACCCTGGTGCTGGGCATCAGCGGCGGCGTCGACTCACTGACCGCCGCCCTGCTCGCTCAGCGCGCCATCAACGAGCTGCGCGCCGAAACCGGTGACAAGGCCTACACCTTCATCGCCGTACGCCTGCCGTACCAGGTCCAGCATGACGAGCATGACGCCCAGGCGTGCCTGGAAGTGATCAAGGCCGACGAAGTGCACACCGTGGATATCGCCCCGGCAGTACGGGCGCTTGCGGCTGAAGTGGTGGAGTTGAAGAACGGCTCGCCGACGCTGGTGGACTTCGTGGTCGGCAACGTCAAGGCACGCACCCGCATGGTCGCCCAGTACACCATCGCCGGTGCCCGCGCAGGCCTGGTGATCGGCACCGACCACGCCGCCGAGGCAGTGATTTCTACCCCCCTACACTGAACTGCACAATCCGATAGCCCTTAGCTTCACCCCCTCCAGAATCTGAGCCATGAGCCATACTTCCCACCGACCTTCCTGAGTCGATGTGCAGGGCCTCAGAATATGAAAGTGATTGCGGTGCGAGACAGAGATCTTGACCTAAGCAATTCCATCCTTGCCAATGGCAAATACCGAGAACAGTTCCTAGCTCAGCCAGAAGGCAGTGAACCATCCGTGAAGGTAACTGGGTGCGGGCTGATTGATGACGATGAACAGCTCCTCCCTCTGGTGTCCTCCTATCTGTGCCGGAACTACCGGAACGTCTCAAAGGCAGACAAAACCGTTCTGTCCTATGCCAGGCGTATTTCGTACCTACTTCAAGACCAGAAGACCAAACCCGAGTACGAGAACTCCCGCCGAGACGATCTCCTGCTGAGTATCGGGTTAGGTAGCCTAGAGGTGTACTTGGGTCGCCTGGATGGTGCGGGCCTTGCTCCCAAAACGGTGCAAGGCCGAGATGCCGCCTACAACCATTTCTTCAGCCACCATCTGTGCATCAGCCTGAATGGTAAGCCTCCGCTCCGGACTGACAATCCTTATGAGCACGGGCCGATTCGAACAGGTAAGGCGAATATCAAAGCAATCGTTCAGCCATGCAGCATGCTTGAGCTTGAACAGATGATCCTGCATACAAAATCAGAACGTGAGAGGTGCATGCTGCAGCTGATTTACGACTCGGGCATTCGAGAGTCTGAGGTTCCCCGCATAACGCTTCAGCACATTCGCGATGCGCTTGAGTACCAGAAGCTCCAGTACGTTTCCGCTGAGTGCAACATACCGGTGAATGCGGACTACAGCCCCTTGCATGTCCAAGGCAGCAAGGGCAAAAAAAATCAAATAGTCCCAAGGATAACGCTCGTCAGCAGGACGACACTGGAACGCATCGAGAACTACCAGAAGACGCCGCTGTACCACCGCTATAGCCAGCGCATCAGAGACCCGAAAGAGACGCCTGCTTTCTTCAACTCACATGGGAAGCCTTACACCACTAAGAGCGTTGAAAAGCTGTTTGAGCGCCTCTCCAAGCGGGCGCGAAAGTCACGCAAGATCACGCGAAAGATCTCAGCACACAAGTTCCGACATGGTTCTGCGTACCTTCTGCTCACAAGCCCTGATCTTGGAGAGGATTATTTCCAGCGCCTGGGAATGCTTTCGATAGGGCATGGCCACTCGTATACCACCACGACTGAGGGGTATGCGCAGATCCCTCATGACATCTACCAAAAGCTCTGCACGCCAGATTCCCTCATCAAAACCAAGTGCGGAGAGATGCACGTTCTACGCGAGAGGACGACCATTCGCATCAAGACCGGAGATAAAAAATGATCCGCCTCGTAAACCCCTCCGGCCCTGCCTCAGATAAAAAAAATTTCGCGAATTGCTTTTGACACATTCCGCCATCTCAGCCACGAAAAATGCCTGATAGGACAAGCGCTTAGCGTTAAGGGTATGCCAGCAGCATACTCTTAACTCATTGATTCATAAGGTTTTTATACATTTCTACGGCTTGACCAACGCACCGTCATGGTATTCATTCTGGTTACCACTCGGGAGGAATCACCACGTCCTTCTGCGTTCACCTGGATCGGGAGCAAGCCTAGAATGAGCACCACTCATCAGCCGCCTGAGGATCAGGCAGACGGTCAATCTCGCAGCGAATCTGAGGCTTCCGACCAAGCCAGGCGTCCCAAGCGGAAAGAGTCCGAAGTCACCGAGGCAATTGAGGCGTGGGCCACGCAGATCAAGAGCAGTCGCCAATCCCTCCTGAACGTGCAGCTCTCGCAGAGAGGAAAGCTGAGCCCAGCCTACACGTATCTCAAGGATGAACTGGAGACAAGCGGCAACACCTTCAACGCGAGGGAAGACATCCTCGACTCGATCATCCAGCGGATGATCGAGGAGCAGATCGTGATCCCCGACCAGCCCTCAATCGCGAATGAGTGGCGCCGGAAGCTTCTCTGCTGGTACGAAGGCCTGACAGAGGCAGAGAAGCAAAACGTCCCAGTATTCGGCAATACCATCTCGTCGAAGGCCAGCTTGTTCCAGGTCGACGGGATGAAAAACCTGAAGTGGGCCCGCTCCAAATTCGTCATCGTTGAGCAGACCTTCCAAGACATCCTCACTGACCTCACGCGGCTTGGCGTCATCAAGGCAGACTACAAAAACTGTAAGGAACGAGAGGTCGAAGCCGAGCTTAAAAAACAGCAGGCCGCGCCAAAGGACTCCCTGACTAAGGCGCTCGCTGAGCTCAGGCTCATCGGACTCTCAAAGTACGAAGACCTGGTGGAGGATCCCAATAGGCCCTTCAGCAAGCTCCTGCACATGTTTGCTGCGGCGTCGCTGAAGTCGAAATCCGCATCCGGCCAGCAGAATTATAGTGATGGTTTCCGACTGGTGACCCTGCATCTGAGTGAGGTTGGCTTCACGGGAAATGAGGATCCTCGGGAGTACGTTACAGCACACTACCTGACGCGTTTCAGGAAGTACCTCACCGATCAAATGGAGGCCAACATACTTACGTCACTCTACTCACAGGGTGTCTTGTCGGCAGTCCGTTCGATGCTCAAGCGAGCAGTGAAGATTCGCGGAATGGGCCTCACATCATTTATTGATGTGGAAGGATTCAACACCGCTCGAGAGACGGATGAATATCGCCCATACCCGAAGTACGCACGAACGGCGATCCAGCAAGCTTGTGACATGGAGCGGCTACAGACTAACGAGCTAGCAAAGGACTATGTACCCTTCCATGGTGGCAGTGATCCGTTGGGTGAGGACGGATACCTTGTGAGAGGTATGGCCACCTTAGAGAACGCTCGCTGGATATTTGAGAACAAGCTCAACGGCAGGATGATTAGCCGGTGGTCGGCTGATCCTGATGACAAATATGAGCAAGCCTTTGTGCGGTTGCTGAAGATCGGCGGGCTAGGAATCGCTGAGACGTATGCCAGCTGGGGTGTTATTTACCATGTTACCTCGAGGATGCTGGCGCCATACATCACACGCCTTGCGCAGGTGACGGGGTTGAACGCGGACTCTCTCAAAAGCTTGGACATCGATGATTTCGTCGAGCGCCACGAGGTGACCCATCGCCCATACCTGCGTTACTGGAAAGTGCGCTCAGGTGGGGGGAAGGTTCTTCATCTCGACATGATGCACGCGGATTGGACATGGTACTCACGGGCACAAAGCATTGAGATCAAGAAGATCTTCGACGAGGTCATCTACCTGACCCACCACATTCGCGAGCGCGCTGAAGGGCCAATCAAAGAGAGGCTGTTCATCTACGAGTCGCAGAAGCAATCCGAATTCCGGAAGGTGAAGTCGTTCGAGGACTCAACTGTCATCAACAATGTGATGAACCAGTTAGCCATGGATCACGACCTCAAAACTGAGGACGGGCAGCCGCTGAATATCTCGGCTTCTCGACTGCGCCCGAGCCTCGTGGCCGACCTCGTAGCGCTAGGCCTATCGGTCAGGGAAATCCAGGTAATACTTGGGCACAAGTCGATACAAGCCACCCAGAGCTATCTCGACAAGCTCGAATTCAACAAAACAGCTCGTGAGGTCAACACCAAAGCGCTCACCCAAATTCACAAAGGCACGATTATTCGCGATAGCCAGCAGGTCAAGCCAACTCCCCCTGCGGCAACCTCATCGCCGATCATCATTCGGACGGGCCTCGTCAGTTGCAAGGATGCGCTTAACCCTCCTGATGAAATTAAAAGGCTGCCGAGCTACAAAAAAGGCAGTAAGTGCTCGCTGCTCAACAAGTGCCTGTCCTGTAGCAACTCCATCATCACTGTGTCGAATCTGCCCGACCTTTTTGCCATGCAGTGGGACTACACCTCGATTATGTCCACAAGCAACGTGGCAGAAACACCCTATGGCGCTGTCATCCGCGAGAACCTTGAGGTACTGGAAAGTATCCTCACGCCGTCTGACCACGGCTTCACAGCGGAGCAACTGGATGAGGCTCGTCGTCTGGCAGAGCACATCATCCCTAGCCCTCTGATTGAGACGGTCTCCCTGTGATCCTCGGGTTCGATAGCCTCATTTACAAAATCAAAGCCGTGCGCGAGCGGTTCTTGGGCTACTTGGGCAACGAGCTCATCGCAGTCACCTCCCACTCCAACGATGGGGTGAACGCACTTGAGCTGCTCGCAGCACTGATGAACCTCCCAGCCAGCAAATTGAGCCTCGTAAAGGATATGCTCTGGGATTTCAACGGTGAGCCTCACGCACTTGCGAGGGACATCCAGGGCGCCAAATCGCGCATCGATTTCGGGGTCTATGAGAGCCTTAACAGCACTATCCTGTTCGAGCTGAAGATGGCCATGCTGTGCGTGCTGGAGATTCCAGGGGCTCTTCACTTCAGTCGAAAATCTAAGAGCCGCAAACCTCACTCAGTCTTGGACATGTTCAAATCCGTGATTCCGTTTATCGATCAAATGTGTGCTCGTAAGCGAGCGGAACATGGGGATCACTTCTTCGAAAGATCGCACTTCAGCTTGGCCGACTTCACCGAACAAGACTATCGGGCGGGGGCTGAACACTTTGACCGAGCCTTCAGGGGGCCAACCCTTCAAGGTTTCCAGGTATTACGATCTCACTTCCTGGTCGAAAACCTATTTTCTAAGCCTTTGGCCTATGTGGATCTGGAGGCCTTGAAGTGGAAGTACAACAGCTTTACCAACAAAAAAAACCGCACCAGAAAAAAATGGTTCAGTAATCATATTTTCGAAAAGTGCTCCCGTGAGGGCTCGTTCGCCGTTGTCGATTTCCTCAGAGCGCTGAAGGAAGACATCTGCGATCAGTACACGCTGAGCCGGCTCGATTTGGCTGAATATCAGAAGGCCAGGAGCGCCAATATCACGCGGAGAAATTACGACATCTACGTTGCATACCGGATGACCTCAAGGGGCTACACGGGCCTCCAGATCAAGCCCTTCCTCTACAAGCTGGAGCCTGAATACTGGTCACCCCAAAACCCTGGGATGCTGAAGGACAAGGAAGCGCTGTGTAAATTGACACGAGCTCCAATGGACAACGAGCTGTATGAGTACCTCACCCACATCAACAACAGCGCCTGCTACATCATTGGTCAGTACACTGGAATGAGGCCATCAGAGCTAGCCGGTTGTCTGGTTGATAGCTGCCTGACAGTTGATGAATTCGGGCACGACCTCATCATCAGCGGTGTCATCAAACATCAGGAAGTCCTCAGGAAGCTTTTCGATGACAAGTGGGTTGCGATCCCAATCGTCAAGGATGCAGTCCAAGTGCTGCGGATCCTGAACCGGTTCAAGCAGAACCCCTACCTGTTCGCCAACATGAACACCGTGAAGCCAGGCATGCAACATGAGGCCAACTCGTTGAGCGGGTCTGGGTTAACCCATCAACTCTGTACTTTCTTGGCCAACACCGTGACCTTCGACGAACTCGAAGAGCTGGATGTATCGCCCTACACACTGAGGCACTCACTCTCCAACCAGATGTTCAGGGCTGCTGTAGGACTGCCGTTCATTTCCTACCAGCTTAAGCACTTTGGTCACCATGCCAGTACCATCGGCCAAGATAGGCGTCACAACCGGGTCGGCACCGTTACGATTGACTACGGCGGCATCGGTGAAGCCCTAAGTTCAGGTGGTGGCTCAGATGCCCCCGGTCGAAGGGATGCCGAGAAGGAGTTCATCATGAATTCCTTAGACCCCGACGGGGGTTATGCCGGCGACAATGCACCCGCGCACCGTGCTCGGCTCAAGAAATACTTCAGGGGCTATCTCGAGGCAGGCTATTCGAACGACGAAATTTTTGAGCGGATGGTTGAGCTTAATTTCGCGGTCATCAACGTCGGTCAAGGATATTGCTACGGCAATGCGACGGATCTGGATGATCCGTCCATTCCCTGCATCGGCTCACTGCGGTGCAACCCCAACCGGTGCCAGAACGCGGTGGTGACAGAGGCCAATGCACCCAAGTGGCAAGAGATCTATGTTCAAAACACCCTGGCGCTCAGGCGCTACGAAACGGATCCGGCTGCGGCCTTTGCAGAACTGAGAGATCTGGATGACGTTGCCTTGTCCATCGAGCAAATGAAGCTCGTGATAGCCGAGGCCAAAGGCGTGCTCACGCAACTCGGCATTGAGGTATCTGTGTGAGTACAGCCGCCTATGACGCCAAGAATGAGGAGAACTTCGAGGCTGTTACGTTGGCGCTTGATGCTGCACTGAAGAAAATGGAAAAAGACTCTTCAATCTCGGCCAACGCAACCCAGTTGGCCAAGCTGGCTGGAGTACATCGGAACACCATCTACCATCGCGTCTGGCCGCTTGAGCGTCTGCAAGAAATCAAGGCCGAGCGTGCTCAGCAAAAAAACGACGAGGCAGCCGCGAAAGCTCAGACGCGCACACCTGAGGAGTTGCTGGAGCTCAGCAGGGTTGAGATCGTCTATTGGTTCACCCAGGTTCAAGACGCTCGAGCTGCCAACACCGAATTGCTCAACAACCTCAGGGAGACGGAGAAGGCTCGCGATATGTACATGGACGATCATCAGGAAGCCCTGAGGGTCATCAATCAAATGCGAGTCAACATCCGCAAGCTGGAGCACACAATCGTGGTTCTCCAGGATGAGATTCAGCAGCTGCAAGGCCGAATGGGTGGATAGGAGATGTGCCAGATGAATTCAGAATTTGAGAAAGCTCGTGCTGACGAACTGGAGGCGGTCGAGGAAGCGATTGACGCGATGAGTGATGCTCCCGACCTGGATTCACTCTGGGAACAGCAGCGTGTAATCCGAGATCGTCTTCTTAACGCTTTGTCGACGCTTATTGATGATGAGGAGCATGACGACTGGATGGATAGGTCGAATGCAGCCACTCGCCGGCGCGAGCGCGAATTGTGATAGCAAAATCTATGTACCGTTGCTCGAGGCGGGCTGCCGTAAGCTTCGTCAGACGCCTGTGGAACCACGCCATTGGAGATAATCGCTCTGAGCTTGAGAAAGCCAGAGAGCGGGCGTTCATCGACGCGGTGAACTCATTGAAGACGCTGAGAACGACACCTGGAGGTGGCATGGCCATCGATCCCGAAGAGATTCGTGATCAGGTGATAGCGTCACGAGAACAAATGAAGCAATTCGTCCACAATCCGCCAAAATGCCCCAAGAGGAGCACCCCCATGAGCAAGCTGACCCAGTACAGCAATGTCAGAGTGATTTTCGAGATCGATGGCTGCCAGGCGGACGCCGAGTTGAGCCACGGAGAGACTATGGCACTTGCCCAATTCTTTAAGCGGGCCCACTGGAGCGAGTTTCGTGGGTGCGCAATAGATGATCACGAAGCCTATTCAATCCGAGCTGCTGTCGGAAAGCTGCAGGATGCCCTGGCCCGTAGTGGTTATAACCCACGCTGATCGAGCGCTTGTTCGGCCAACTGACTTTTTTTTGCCGGGCAGGTGGGGAAATTTACGACGGGCGTGAAGCGCAATGGTTGGGGCCTCTGCATCACGCTGACATGCTCTAGGTCTAGCCCTTCCTAGATACGATGACAGGCACTACCTTATGTCATCATTCTGCAGCGACGGTGGCTCCAGTGGACTTGCTTACGCCTCTCTACCATACCGACAAGCTCCATCCTCATTTCAAAACGATCACCGACGGGCGTAAAGGCCGGCACTATCAGAGAGAGGAGCTTCTGCGTTGGCTTGAGGGGTTCCCCGACAGGGATAATAAGTTTGTGAAGGAGTTTCAGACGACCTTCAACTCAAGCTTCTGGGAGATCTACCTTCACGCGACTTTTCGCGACTATGGCTTCTCATTTGACTGGACTCACCCTGCACCCGACTTTCTGCTCACAGCGGGTGAAGTGACGTTCACCGTCGAGGCTACCACGGCCAACCATGCCGCTGACGCAACGCCCGAATGGGGGTTGGGAATGACGCCCGAGTTTTACAAGGACGTCGATTTCAACGAACTCAATCGGGTTGCCATCATTCGCTTGGCTAATGCCTTTATGAGCAAGTCGCGAAAATTCGATGACAAATATGCCCACCATGACCATGTCAAAGACCGACCCTTTGTCCTCGCCCTTGCCCCGTTTGAGCAACCCGGTTTTCAACTGCAAGCTTTTCGACCAATCGAAGCCTTGCTGTTCGACTACTACGTGGATGAGTCCGAATACATAGCCAATCCTGGGCGCTTCCCCAATGGTCTTGAAGGGAAAACCTTGGGGAGCGTGCAAAAAGACAATGGCGCAGAGATCGAGCTGGGTTTCTTCGACTGTCCGCGCTTCAGCCACATCAGCGCAGTGGTGTTCAGCCACCTGGGCACTTGGGGGAAAGTAGATGCGATGTCCGGTTGCCCGACTGCGATCATTCGTTCGATCTGGTCATCACCGAGCGGCTTGGAGCACGTTGTTTCTAAGGGCGATGAATGCTCGGAAAAGATCACCGATGGGCTGAGGATCTATCACAATCCGTATGCGTCGATTCCTCTCCCGTTGGAGGTATTCCGCAAAGAGGGGGTGGCTCAAATTTGGGCTGATCCTGTTGAACGATCACTGTTCAGTGAGGAAGCGGAAAACTGCTTGCAGTCCCGAACGGCCATGATGTTCTTTACGGGCAAAGACAAGGATTTCGTGGAGACGCCCTCTCCGTAGCCGCATCAGCCGCCGCGTCGTGATTTCTCCCTAAGATGCCGTGTAATGAATAGTGCTCCAACAAGAGCGCTCGGTTATTACTAACCTGCGTGCCACGCCCAACCGTGCTACTCGGCAACCCGCTTCTTGAAGACCTCGGCCAGAGAGAGGCCGGCCTCCTTCAGCTCTCGTATCGCCCTGAGCCTCTCAGCCGCAGCTGCCTGGCTCCCGCTCCCAAAGCCGCCACACAGTGCCCTTCGAGTACCCCAGAGCACGGGACACCTCAGCCTGGGTGAGGCCGTCTTTTTTCAGCGCTTGAACTGCCTTCCACTTCTCTCTGGCAGCCGTGACTCGTGGATGCTCAATCTCGCGAGGCCGTCGTTCCATGATCTCGTTGGCTCTGCCCAAGGCCTCCGCTTCCACAATTGCGTCGATCAGCACCTGGTGTGTTGTCTGCTGATTCTCAGCAGCAATCACCATGGCGAACAGGGTGGCTGGGCTGATGTTCAACGAAATGGCCAGATCCCTCACGGTATCAATGGTGGCCGTGAAGCGAGCAGCTTCCAGCTCGCTGATCGTTTGTTGACGAACCAGGCCGGAGATCTCCTGCTGAGACAGGCCTTGCTGCGTTCGCAGCGACTGAAGCACGGCGGCGAGAGAATGGCGTAGCGGCATTTCTGCCTCCGCAAAATGAGACGGTATGCCTCGTTTGCCTCGACTCGCTCAAACAGATATATTGGTTCGAGTGAGTCGAATGGCGATCTGCCGCTACGATCCCGTTCGCACATCACCTCGTCGTTTTGGATACCGAGGTACTTGGTGACTGATAGCTCTGTTGAGCACGAGTTGCTCCAGGAAGGAAAAATCTCTTCCGCTGGCACATCCCTGTCTCGACCTGAGATTGAGGCACTGCTCGCCGAACGCTTCCCCCGTAGACCGTACTGCCTTGTTGAGGACTGGCTTCTTTTCCACGTCGATGAGCCGCCTGAGTCGCTCGCGAGGGTTCGATCTGCAGGCCTGCAGCCGATGTTCCTGTACTCCCATTGCGTCACCTACGACAGCCAGGGGCGGTTCCCGCCTGGCGGATGGGTGCGGTCGACGCTGTGCAAGACCTATGACGGCGTATGCATGTTTGAGACACGGAACACGGTGTATGTGTTGATCGGCCAAGGTCGCGAGCAAACTGCCTCGCTCAAGACAATATTCGGATTATTTTGACCCGCAAGCTCCGCCTGGCGGACTTGCCCAGATGAGATTCACGATGTTCCGCATTAGCACGCAAGACCAGGCTGGCCCCGTGGGTATGTTTGGGGATGGCCTCGCTCACTTTCATGCAGTCACCCGATCCCTGGCGACGCACTGGTATCACGTCAGCCTCAAGCGCCAGCACGAGGATCGGTTCGTCGACTATGAAGAGATGCTCAACGATGAGCCGCGACTCATGGAGTTGCTGTTGGCTCAGAACGAGTGCCTGGTGGTACAGGATGTTCAAGTCATGACTCCCGGCTGGATGAACAAGGGCACTGGTTGGAAGATGGAGAAGCTCAAGTCGTTGTCGATGGGCTACGACCGTGCAGAAGTGCCCATCTGTGTGCTTGAGGTCGAGAGCGGCGCCGTATACGTCGATACGCACGAGCCTAGGCTTGATGTCGAGTCCCTGACCGGCGTGAAGGAGCTGTACCGACGTCGTGCCACAAAGCCGAATGCCGGGGCTGAACCTCGGAGTTCTCACTCGTGACAGATATCAACACTGTCGCGGTCGACTTCCATGTGAAGCGCTTTAGCGACTTCGATCTGCTACGGATTGCTCGAGCGGTGAACCAGGACTATGAGTCCCTGGTAACTGCCTATCTTGTAAACGTCCAGATTCACGCGTGCAGCGCCGTGGGCATTGTATTTGGCCACCTACTTGAGCACCCGACTGGTAGGTTCGCAGACGGCCACCTGATCCGCACATCTGACATTCAGTCTGTGGCCAAAGAAGGGAGGTTCTGGGTTATCACGACCCTTAACTCCAGGTACGTGGTGGCTACGTTTAGGAAAGATGGGGGGCGGCGAAGCCTTCAAGAGTTTCGGCGTTTGGCAGGTGATCGCTATATGCCAACACCCAACCGTCTCCAGTGATTTATAAAATCGAGCTTGGTCACGCTGAGCTGTACCCACCCGCTAGACTGGTCGAGCGGCTCAGCAAAATGCACCGCTAAGTCCTGGGCGTGCCCCTCTGGGGCCGGCTGTCGTAAACCGAGCCCGGCTTTGCCGGTCTCGGCCCCGTTGGGGGCGTCCATCCTCACGCCTCTCGGCCATCCCTGGCCGGCGCGCTCTGCTTGCCATTTTGATCGCAAATCACACCATGGCCGGGGCCTCTACTCCTTCTGGAAAGCCTTGAGCACTATGAGTCAGTCCCCGGAAGCCCTTCCCGAGATCGATATTGGGGAGTTTCGTCAGCGCTACC
Organism: Pseudomonas asiatica; assembly: GCF_009932335.1. Classification (NCBI taxonomy): domain Bacteria; kingdom Pseudomonadati; phylum Pseudomonadota; class Gammaproteobacteria; order Pseudomonadales; family Pseudomonadaceae; genus Pseudomonas; species Pseudomonas asiatica. The sequence continues at coordinate 862,482 of NZ_BLJF01000003.1, read as the reverse complement.
CTCAGATGTTCTCTGATCTTGGCGTCGATGAGATTTGCTGTGGCCCAGGTGGGAAGAACATCCTCCTCGCGCTTTGCGACACATTGCAGGTTCACTTGGTTCGGCACCCAGAGGTGATGCCCGTTACCGTCTCGCAGATCAAATCCAAATTAGGCGAGCTGCACTTTTCTACGATGGCGGGGACGCGTACTGCCGAGGCGCCGTTGATGTGGCCATCGAGCTATCGCTGAAGACCTGCTCGTTCTGTAGCTCCCCAGGAAAACGGGTGGGCACAGCGTGGGTCAGCACGCTTTGCTCGGCACATAGCATTATTGCTTCGCTCGTTTCTGAGTAGCGGTCGGTGTGGTCAGAATGTACTCTTGCACGACCGACCATTTAGGAAGCTAACAATGTCTCGTCTCGCAGAATTCCGTCGCCTTGAGCAGCAGCTTGCCCAGCAACTCGCTGAGTTGGAAGCCATGAAAAGTGACGGCGCTATCCAGGCTGAAATGGAGTTTGAAGACAAACTCCGTGCATTGCTTGGTGAGTACGGCTACAGCCTCCGCGAGGTAGTCAACATTCTTGACCCACAAGCAGGCACTCGCCGTCAGGCCCCCCAGGCCCAAGAGAAGTCGACTCGCAAGCCGCGTGAAGTGAAGGTCTACAAAAACCCGCACAACGGTGAAGTCGTGCAGACTAAAGGCGGCAACCACGCCGTTCTGAAGGCATGGAAAGCTGAGCATGGCGCTGAGACCGTGGAATCGTGGCTGCAGTAAGCACAGCGCCTTGACGTGATGACGGCCCTCTAGTTAGCCTCATCTGGTACGTATCCGGCACCGATACCTCTCTGAGGAAAAGACCTCTTCACGACACTCTAAACCCCGTCATGGACAGCCGGCAACCCCGAGCAAGACTTTGAAAAACCGCCAACCCTGGCGTTTTTTTCTACTCGTGATCCGGGTTGCCAGAGGGCGTAACTGGTCTGCTCATTAGTAGGTAGAGCTTGGCCACCAGATCTACTGTTTGTAGTAGGTGTTTTTGCGGAGAATTTTATCTCCGGAAAACTCCCAGACGTCGCACCCCAGAACGTCCAGTTTCCCACCATCTGGCAAGGTCGCGACCACTCGAAATTCAGTCACCGCTTGATTTGCAGCGATCCAGCTCATGCCTTCCATCCACTGGATATCAGGGCTGGCGGTGAACCTTGCCTTGAGGGCCTCCCTAATGGCGTCTCTGCCCTTCGTGAGAGTGCCTCGGCCATTGCCACCGCTCGCGCTTATCAGCTCACCTTCTGTGTGAAAAAAGCTAATGACTTTCTCGGCGTCATGCTCGTTGAAGGCGGCAACGATGTCGTCTAAAAGTTCTGTTGTCAGTGTGGTCATTCCGATACCTGGATTCATTAAAGGTGATGCCCGCCAGATTTAGCTGGCGGGCTTGTTTCAGATAGGTGGGGTACTGTGCTCTTCAGGCTGATAGACCTTTTCAGTCTTTGGGTAGCCACCTTTACCAGACGGAATCACTACGAGTCGAGTAACGAGCAGGAATACTACGCTCGCTACCACCGCCGCCAAAATGGAAGCAGGTATCAACGGGTATGGAGCGTTGGAAGCAAAGGTCAGTGGGTTTAGAACGTAAATATAAGATGCAACACCAGCAACCATAGCCAAGACTGCTGCCGGGTTCACGCCTTTCCAATAACGATAGATTGGCTCGCTTTCGTCAAACAGACCCCGCACATTGATTTTCCCTCTCCTCAAGAGATAGTAATCAGTAATCTGAATGCCACAAAGCGGAGCGAAGCCAACTCCAATAAAGCCGAGGAACGCAGAGAAGTTATTGAAGAACAGGTTCGGTATTGCCAGACCAATAATCGCGATAGGCGTGATGATTATAACCAGGAGTACCTTCCACGAAATCTCTTCGAATACTTTGTAGTGGCGCAAGCCCAGAGCGGAGCAGTAGATACCGGCTACTGCTGTGCCCAGGTTTGCTGCAGTGACGAAGGCCAACGAGATAATGGCGTAGGTCGGCCCGCCTACCGTTCGAAGCCATTCTGATGGGTCTGAAACTTTCAGAACCAGAACACCTGCCACCCCAATCAAACTCAACGCTGCGACTGAACCACCCAGCCCTAGCATCGCCGGCACAGCGGCTTTTTTGCCGTTAGGAACCATTCGGGACATCGCCCCTATGTATGGCCACCAAGACAGCGATGCTGCGATGCCTAGTTCCAGGCCCGTCACGAAATTCCATACAGGGTCAGCCGAGGCCTGCGCTGGCTTTGCCATCGCCAAATCGTCCCAGCGCTCGTTCACGATGATGTACAGCATCCAGAGGCCAACGAAAACATGGGCTACCAAAATTTTCGCAACTCGATCTACACCGCCAGAACCTCTGAGTAGCAGTAGCATTACCAAGACGCAAGCGAAGAGCGTAGCGCACGGCTCAACGATACCACTGTGTGCGGGGGTAGTGAGGCCAACGGCGACTAAGAATTGGGCTGTGGATTTTCCGAAGAAAATTAGCAGCAGACAGTTCCAGCCAAGGATGGATAGGAATTGTAAGCTTGCGGGGATAACCCACCCCTTGGTGCCAAAAGCAGGCTTGCTCGAGGCAATGGAGTCAACACCGAAACGGCAGCAAATGGGCAATGCTGCCAATACGGTGATCAGCATCCCGAACATACATCCTGCAGTAAGGGCCGCAAATCCTTGACGGAAATTAAGGTAATAACCTACGTACTCACCAATGATGTAACACCAGGTAGCAGCTCCTGCCGTTGTAAGGGCGATGAGGAGTTGCCAGCTTCCCCAAACACGTTCTGCTGGAAGCAGAGGCCAGGCCGAGGTGTCGGCAACGGCTTCGGCCACATTGTGCTTAGTCATGCCCACCCCCATACAGCCACGGCGACTGGGATAATAACCCCCAGAATAATGAGCCAGAACCATGTTGCGGTGTCAAAATCAGCTCCTTGATTTTGTTCTTCTTCGAGCAGAGCTATTCTTTGTTCAAGTTCGAGCGGTAAAGCACGCATTTTATTATCTCCTGCAACCTTTTCTTGTGAGGGCCGGTCTTTGACAACCGGCTGAATTGGCAGTTAACAGGTAAGGTTAAGAGCCGCACGTCCTTGTGTGAGTACGTATTCCACTTTTATATTTCTAAGTTCATCAACTGGTACAGCAAATGGGTCTCTGTCCAGTGCAATGATATCGGCGAGCTTCCCAGGAGTGATGCTGCCTCGAATGTCTTCTTCTCCCATTGTGGCTGCTGCATCCAGGGTATGCATGCGCAGTGCCTGCTCCAAGGTGATCGCCTGCTCGGGATCGATGAAGCTGCCAGAGTAGGTTTGACGCTTTACGCAGCACCAGACACTGAAGAGGGGGTTCGTCGCTTCACGTTCAGAACCGATCCAGACGTCCGAACTGCCGGAAAGCTTCCAACCTTGGGCAAGGAGGTCTTTGAATGGGAAACGACCGATGCGTCCTGTGTCTCCGAGGTAATCGGGGAAGTATTCACCGAAGGTATAGATGAACACCGGCTGAGGGACAGGGATGATGCCCGCTGCAGCCCACGCTTCCATGGTCTTTTGGCGGGGCATGAAATTGCCAGCGTGCTCGATACGCATGCGGGTACGGCCACTACTGGCCCCGCCCATCGACTCAACGAGTTCACAGAGCCACTCCTGGGCACGGTCACCGTTAGCGTGGACTGCAAGTTGAAGCCCGCTTTTCTGAGACTGTTCGTAAGCTCGGCGGAAAAAGTATTTGGGGAATGCGATCTCTCCGCACTGGCCATTCAGGCCCAGATAAGGGCAACTCACCGCAGCGCTTTTCGCGGAGAACCCCCCATCGGCAAACAGCTTTATCCCCTGCATGCGGATCATATGCTCAGAGGCATTGAGCTGGATTTTTTCCTGCCAGTTGCATGCCTCATCCAGCTCCATAGTGCCTGGCGCCCAAATGTAGACCCTCATAGCGACCGGCAGAGTACCTTCACATGCCATCTCGTCCATGCACTGGATGCCTTCGACGGTCTCCGAGATTTCGCCAATCGTGGTCACACCGAATCGCGTAAAATACTCGAAAAGGCCCGCTTTCAAGGCGCTTTTCAGGGTTGAACGGTCGCAACCTGGGAGAGGAAGCAACGTGTCCATCTCCTTGACCACTCCGGTTGGGTCGCCGTTTTCATCGCGTTCAACGATAGGAAGCCCCGTGACACTGAACTCTGGTGGTACGTAATCGCGATCTATACCCGCGACTTCAAGGGCTTTGCTGTTCAGCACGGTGATGTGTCCGCCGGCGCGGATGGCTATCGGATGTTCAAGGCTTACCGAATCGAGCTCTTCTCTGGTGGGGAGTCGTCCCTCCCGCAGCTTGCGGTCAAAGAACAGGTTTCCTTGGCCGACAATCCATTCCCCAGGGGCTTTCTCGTCTCGGGCTTTGGCGAGCAAGGCGGACACATCTTCAATTGAAGAGCACTCCGGTGCTCGACAATCGATGGTGTTGAACGTTGTGCGGCATACCACTTCAGCATGGGCGTGGACGTCCACGAATCCTGGCATCAGGGTTCGATCACCAAGGTCGGTGATGACGGTGGAGGGGGTGCGGAACTGCTCAACCTGATCGCGTCGGATCAGCCTCACAATTCGGTCGCCTCGAATGACGATACCTTGAGCATGCTGGTCAGCATCCTGGCTCATGGTAATCACCTTGCCGCCGAGGAGAATTCTCTCGGATGGCGCATCTCTTTCGATCATCGTTGCTTCTCCAGCGCGGAGCCTCAGGATGCTGGAGGACGGATTGGCCGTCGCACCAGACTCGCTAGCTACGGAAAACGTGATTTCCGACCTGCGGGATTCCGCTTTTGTTTTTTTTCTTAGCGAATTGATACATAATCAGCAAAGAAATTGGTTGTCAACGCCTTTTTCCACGGGTCGCTCAACGGCTGTTTGAGCGGAGTAGATGTCAGGATCTGCCGTCGGAGTCATCGCTATGAAAATCCCAGTCACTGTGCTAACCGGGTACTTGGGGGCCGGAAAGACAACGCTTCTCAGGCGGATGCTTACCGCACCTGGCGGTAGGCGCTATGCAGTCATCGTCAACGAATTTGCAGAGCTTGGGATCGACTCAGAGCTGATTGAGAACAGAGATGAGCAGGTCATTCAGCTCAGCAATGGATGCCTGTGCTGTTCTGTTCGCGGCGATCTTTTGCACAGTCTAGAAATCCTGCTCGAGAAGGGTGGGTTCGATGCCCTCGTCATCGAGACAACAGGATTGGCCAACCCAGCACCAATAGCTCAAACCTTCATGCTCGATGATGATTTGAACGACGACCTGGTATTGGATTCAGTGGTGTGTGTTGTCGATGGAGCACACATCGAAAGCTACTGGAAGCGGCACCCCGAGATCGTCCAGCAACTGGCGTTTGCGGATACGGTCTTGCTGAACAAAGTCGAGACGCTTACCGGAAGCCAGGCTGACGCCGTCGAAGGTCTCTTGCGCAGATTGAGCCCCCAAGCCGAACACTTCCGAACACGCCATTGTGATCTGGACGTCTCCATACTCACCGGGCGTGGGTCTTTTACCCTGGAGACTCTTCGATTGGAAAATGGGGGGCAGTCAAAGCCCATTCTTCTCCACCGTCATGATGACGAAGTTGTGAGCGTTTCTCTGACGACTGAGAAGGAAGTTGTACCAGACCGATTCATGGGGTTCATCCAGACCCTGCAGCGCGAGTACGGTGAAGACCTTCTTCGATACAAAGGGATTTTGGCTTTTACCAATGAGCCGCGCCGCTTCGTATTTCAAGGTGTTCAGGCGATGGCTGACGGTGATGTCCAGCGGCTTTGGGCTGACGGCGAGCCACGTGTTAGCAAGCTCGTCTTCATTGGCCGCAATCTTGAATCTGAAGCGCTACGCAGCTCATTTGAAGCCTGCCTTCGTTAACTCCGTACTCCACTCTTAGGCGACCAATAACAATATGCCTTTCAACACAATCGAAGAAATCATCGATGACTTTCGTCAGGGCAAGCTTGTCCTTCTGGTGGATGACGAAGACCGGGAAAACGAAGGTGATCTGCTGATCGCTGCTGAAAAATGTACTCCGGACATCATCAATTTCATGGCACGAGAAGCGCGAGGTCTCATCTGCCTTACTCTGACTGATGATCATTGTGTCCGCTTGGGCCTGGAGCAGATGGTGCCCAGTAATCGGGGCGCCTTCACGACCGCTTTTACAGTCTCGATTGAGGCCGCCCACGGTGTCACGACGGGTATCTCGGCAGCAGATCGAGCTCACACCGTTTTGACTGCTGTGCATCCTGACTCTACCGCTGATGATCTAGTCCAGCCTGGCCATATTTTTCCTTTACGAGCCCGTGAGGGAGGTGTGCTTACAAGGGCTGGCCATACCGAGGCGGGGTGTGACCTTGCGCGCTTGGCCGGACTGACGCCTGCCTCCGTAATTGTGGAAGTGATGAACGATGATGGGAGCATGGCGCGCCGAGGTGATCTTGAAGCATTCGCCGAGAGGCATGGCATCAAAATCGGAACTATCGCTGACCTGATCCATCACCGCCTGACGACAGAGCGCACGGTTGTGCGTATCGGCGAGCGGGAATTACCAACGGTACATGGCATCTTTCGCTTGGTGACCTATGAGGACGTCATAGAGGGTGGTGTTCACATGGCCATGGTCATGGGGCGATTACATGGCGATGAACCCACTTTGGTAAGAGTGCATGCCATAGATCCTCTATGCGACCTGGTTGGAGCCGAATGCACCATCCCCAGTAGCTGGACGCTATGGGGGGCTTTGGAGAAAGTCGCTTCGGTAGGGCATGGTGTAGTGGTGATACTCGCCACACATGAAACGTCTCAAGCTTTGCTTGAGCGTGTGCCTCAATTAACCACGCCTAGTCGTAAATGCCAGCGGGCTCATTCCCGCACTTATGCTGAGCTAGGCACGGGGGCTCAGATTTTGCAGGATCTGGGGGTAAAGAAAATTCGGAACATGGGCTCTCCCGCTAAGTTCATCGGTTTGGCAGGGTATGACCTGGAAGTTGTCGAGATCTTACCGGCTGAAGGTGTAGTTTAACGCTTGCCCAAACTGGGAGGGGGTGGATAATACGACGATTCGCCTCCTTGACCGCATCGACATGAATACAGCTGATCTGAAAGAAGCGCCCGCTGTAACTCGCCTCCATCCGAATGGCCATGGCCCGCTTTCAGAGCAGCCCTTGTCAGCTACCGACCGGGAGATTATTGCCCACCTCCAAGAGGATGGTCGTCGACCTTTTGTGGCCATAGCACGCGAGCTAGATATTTCTGAGCGCACCGTGCGTAACAGAGTGCACCAGCTCCTTGAGCAGAATGTTATCCAGATCGTTGCTCTGACAGACCCTGCTTCCCTGGGCTATCAAGCAGGGGCTTTGGTGGGCATTACCCTTGATCTCAGCTCCCCAGTTTCCGACGTTGCGGAATCTCTGATAGGCCTCGCTGATGTCGATTATGTCGTCACCACGACTGGTCGTTTCTCGCTCTTCGTGGAGATCATTTGCTCTGACATGGCCCGCATGCAGTACGTCCTCAATCATGAGGTCGCTGTACTGAAGGGGGTCAAAGGGATCGAGGTTTTTCCTTACTACAGCGTGTTCTACCAGAGAGCGCAGTTCTTCGGTCGCGCTCCTGCGGCTCAGTCGCAGGGAGTTTTGAGCAAGGAAATGGACGATGTGGACAGGAAGATCGTCCATGAACTGAGCTTTGATGGTCGGGCGCCATTGAAAAACATCGCAAACGCTTTAGATATTTCCGAGTCCCAGGTGCGGGGGCGTTTGAATGCTTTGCTCGAATCTGGGCTGCTCAACATTATGGCCATCACTAGCCCAATGAACTTGGAAAATCGAGCTCTTGCTTGGGTAGCGGTGACTGTACGTCCAGGTGTTCGGGTAAAGGACGTAGCTGACCGTCTGCGCGGCTTTGAGAAGGTGTCTTACATCACCATATGCGCCGGTCGATTCGACCTGTTTGTCGAGGTGGTATGCGAATCTAGGATCGCGCTTTTCGACCTGATCGATGACAAGCTTCGGATGGTTGAAGGGATCGAGCGCATTGAGAGTTTCCCATACATCGATCTGCTCTATAAGCGCTTGGGCCCTGGCCGCTCCTGAAAAAAAGCCGACCTGGTAGTCGGCTAAAGAGGATGAAGCGGTGCCCAACGAAGCTGAGCTGTAACCGTCTGGCCAACTCACCCCTCAGCACACAGACCAGCTCGGACAAGAACGGGTGGAAAACAAAGCCTTGCCCGCAGGTATACCCATTGAATAAGCCTGTATCTGACGTAGGTCATGCAGAGCCTGCCAGCGGGTCGCAATCGACGATGGCTTCATTGTATACTTCGGCTCCGCATACCCCTTGAGCTACAGGAACATCAGCATGACTGTACTCCAAACGATCTACTGGCAGCCTACGCCGCCTTAGCGCTACGCCCCCTCGCAACAACCTGCTTCCGCTAGCCTCGCTCGCGGGTGCTCACTGCTGTACGCCTGGTTTTACACCTTAAGCACACAGCAAAAAATCCTCAAAATTTGAATTTGTATCGATTCGCTCGCCACTCCCTTGGCGTGCGCGATGCTTTGCCTTGGATATTTATATGCTGCAAAAACTTAGACAAACGTGGTTTTCCAACGTCCGTGCCGACGTGCTCGCGGGGCTGGTGGTCGCACTCGCGCTGATCCCGGAAGCCATCGCCTTTTCCATCATCGCCGGGGTAGATCCCAAAGTCGGTCTCTACGCCTCCTTCTGTATCTGTGCTGTCATCGCCTTTGTCGGCGGGCGCCCCGGAATGATCTCGGCGGCGACAGGCGCCATGGCACTGCTGATGGTTACGCTGGTAAAAGAGCATGGACTCCAGTACCTGCTGGCCGCGACGCTACTATGTGGCGTACTTCAAATCCTTGCCGGCTACCTGAAGCTCGGCTCGTTGATGCGCTTTGTTTCACGCTCGGTAGTCACCGGCTTCGTAAACGCATTAGCGATTCTGATTTTTATGGCGCAATTGCCTGAGCTGACCAATGTCACCTGGCATGTCTATGCCATGACCGCTGCGGGCCTGGGAATCATCTACCTGTTCCCGTATGTACCGAAAATCGGCAAGGTGATTCCCTCTCCATTGGTGTGCATTCTGACGCTGACTGCCATCGCCATTTACCTCGGTTTGGATATCCGCACCGTCGGTGACATGGGCCAACTGCCTGATACGCTCCCGATCTTCCTCTGGCCTGAAGTTCCGCTGAATTTTGAAACCCTGCGCATCATTTTCCCGTACTCGGCTGCGTTGGCAGTAGTGGGTCTACTCGAATCAATGATGACCGCGACCATCGTCGACGACCTTACCGACACCACCAGCAACAAAAACCGCGAGTGCAAAGGCCAGGGTGTGGCCAACATCGCTGCCGGCATGCTTGGCGGCATGGCAGGTTGCGCCATGATCGGCCAGTCGATCATCAACGTGAAATCTGGTGGCCGCACCCGTCTCTCGACATTGTGTGCCGGCGTTTTCCTGCTGCTGATGGTGGTATTTCTTGGCGAGTGGCTCTCCAAAATCCCTATGGCGGCACTCGTGGCTGTGATGATCATGGTGTCCATCGGCACCTTTAGCTGGGATTCCTTGCGTAATCTGAAAGAGCATCCGCTGTCGACCAACCTCGTCATGGTGGCGACCGTCGTGGTCGTCGTGGCCACTCACAATCTGGCTTACGGCGTACTGGTAGGTGTGCTGCTGGCCTCCCTGTTCTTCGCAAACAAGGTCGGGCACTACCTGGATATCAAGAGCACTCTTGAAGAGACGAAATCGCATCGGACTTACCGCGTCGTGGGCCAGGTGTTCTTTAGCTCTGCGGACAAGTTCACTGAGGTTTTTGACTTCAAGGAGGCGCTCAACAAGGTCACCATCGATCTCACACAGGCGCATTTCTGGGATATCACCGCCGTCGCAGCGCTGGATAAGGTCGTGATCAAGTTCCGACGCGAAGGCGCTGAGGTTGAAGTGCTCGGTCTCAATGAAGCCAGCGCGACAATCGTTGACCGCTTCGGCGTGCATGACAAACCCGGTGCCATCGACAAGCTCATGAGCCACTAAGGAGAACGACAATGACCCGCGTAATGGCATGCATTGATAACTCACAATCCTCATTGGCGGTCTGCGATTACGCAGCATGGGCCTCGCAACGACTCAGCGCTCCCCTGACCTTGCTTCATGTGCTGGATAAGGAGAAATATCCTGCATCCGCTGACCTCAGCGGCAATATCGGTCTCGGTAGCAGAGAACATCTGCTGGAAGAGTTGGCCATGCTGGATGCGCAGCGGGCAAAACTGGCGTTGGAGCATGGGCAGCACATGCTTGAAAAAGCTCGCGAGCGAACAGTTCACTCTGGCGCCATGTCACCTGATATGAAGCAGCGCCATGGCCATCTCGTCGAGAGCCTGAGCGATCTCCAAGACGATATTCGGTTACTGGTGATTGGAAGAGTCGGTGAGGACAGCACGCGCAGTGCCCAAAGTCTTGGCAGCCAGATTGAAGCGATAGTCCGAACTATCCACCGCCCCACCCTGATTACAACCAGCCATTTCAGGAAACCTGAAACGGTCATGGTGGCATTTGACGGCAGCGCAACAGGCCACAAGACCTTACAGATGCTTGCTTCAAGCCCGCTGTGCGAAGGCCTGCCAATTCATATCGTCATGGTTGGAACGGATTCTGAAGACAACCAGAACGCGCTGGAGAAGGCACGAACCACGCTTGCGTCTTCCGGCTCGCTGGTGCATTCCGAGATCCGCCCAGGCGAAGTAGAGTCCACACTGCATGCGTATCAGGCAGAGCACGGCATTGACCTCTTGGTCATGGGGGCGTACGGGCACTCACGCATCAGGCAGTTTCTGATAGGCAGCACGACCACGACGATGCTGCGTACATCCACTGTACCCTTATTGCTGCTTCGCTGAGCCAGTTCCACTGGCCACAGTATTTCCAGAACTGAGGAAATACCGTGGCCACCCTGGACGATGACTAACTGATCTTGCCGCTACGAGACCACATGCAACTCATAACTGAAATTGTTCACCCCGAGCTGAAATCCAAGCAGGGCAGAGTATTCCGTCGACATGCAGCTCGCGGCATCGTGATGCGGGGTGAACAGATCCTGTTGCTGTTCACCGAGCGCTATAACGATTTCAGCTTTCCTGGAGGCGGCCTTGATGGTGACGAGGACATTGTCGCAGGCCTGAAGCGTGAGCTTGAGGAAGAGACTGGTGCTCGTGAAATACAGGTGCTCCAGCACTACGGTTACATCGAGGAGTACCGGCCCTACCAAAAGCCACAGTACGATCTGATGCACATGACCTCGCATTTTTATCAATGCGAAGTAGCGCCCCAGCTAGAGCCGGTGAGAATGGAAAGCCACGAAATCGCTAATGGTATGCGGCCTGTCTGGATCAACCTGCATGAAGCCATCGCACACAATGAAGCCGTCATGCAGCGTCACGAGTCTTCGATGGGGCAGTCAATTCTGCGCGAAACCTACATGCTGAGAAAAGTCGCTTCCGAATTGTTGATGCCAATCAGCCTTTGAGCTGACTATTTGGCGAAGTCCACTTAGCCTGCCTCAGGCAAGCATCCAATGCTGCGGGAGTAATTGCGTGATTTCGCTCGCCCGCTGTGTCGGAAGCCGCATCAGTACATCCTTGAGATAGGCATACGGATCGTGCCCATTCATACGCGCCGACTGGATCAGGCTCATGATTGCCGCCGCCCTTTTTCCACTGCGCAGCGACCCGGCAAATAACCAGTTCGAGCGCCCAAGCGCCCACGGCCGGATCAAATTCTCGATCTGGTTATTGTCGATGGGCACAGCACCATCTTCCAGGTAGCGCGTCAGCGCTACCCAGCGTTTAAGGCTGTAATCCAGGGCCTTGGCCGTGGCCGAACCCTCGGGCACAAGTTCGCGTTGGGCCAACATCCACTCATGCAGTTTTTCAGCGATGGGCACCGCTGTTTCCTGACGTAATCGCCAGCGGGCTTCGTCGCTCATTTCCTTGGCGTGTCGCTCGACTTCATACAACCCGCCAATCGAGTGAAGCGCCTGCTCCGCCAACTGGCTTTTATTGGCTGCATGCAGGTCGAAGAATTTGCGGCGTGCATGGGCCATGCAGCCGATTTCGGTGATGCCCAGCTCGAAGCTGGCCTTGTAGCCGGCGAAGTCATCGCAGACCAGCTTACCGTTCCACGTGCCCAGGAAGTTACGCGCATGTTCGCCGGCACGGCTGGGGCTGAAGTCGTAGACCACGGCCTTTAGGGCCGAGAAAGGCGTGGTGCTATAGGCCCACACGTAAGCGCGGTGGGTTTTCTTTTCGCCTGGTGCGAGCATCTGAACCGGGGTCTCATCGGCGTGGATCACGCCCTGGGCCAACACATGCTCACGCAGCGCATCGACCAGAGGCTGGAGCTGCACACCGGTCTGTCCGATCCATTGCGCCAGTGTCGAACGGGCGATGGGCAGTCCGGCCCGACCAAAAATCTTCTCCTGCCGGTACAGCGGTAAATGGTCGGCGAACTTCGCCACCATCACGTGGGCCAAAAGGCCTGCGGTCGGGATGCCCTTGTCGATCACTTGGGCCGGTACAGGCGCCTGGATCAGTGTTTCACACTGACGGCACGTCCATTTTCCACGCACATGCCGCTCAACTGTGAACACGCCCGGAGTGTAATCGAGCTTCTCGCTGACGTCTTCGCCGATTCGCTGAAGCTGGCAGCCGCACACGCACTGAGTATTCTCTGGTTCGTGACGGATCACGGTTCGCGGAAACTGCGGCGGCAGTGGTGCACGCTTGGGCTTATGACGTGGCTCGGCCGGTGCGGCCGGCGGATTGGCTGCCTTCAGCTCGGCTTCGATAGCTGCGATATCGGTATCGAGCAGATCATCAAGCAGACTGCCTTGGTCGGGGCTCAGTTGCTCGCTGCGCTTGGCGAACTTGTGTCGCTTGAGGATGGCGATTTCATGAGCCAGTTGCTCGTTGACCGTTTCGAGGCGTTGGATTTTCTGGCTCATGGAGTCGACCTGGGACAGCAACTGCATAGCCTGTTCGGCCAAGCCGCGCAGCTGTTCCGGTGTCATCTGGTCGAGATTGGGCGAGGAAGTCATGCCGCTGATTGTGTCAGAGCAGGTCGTCAACAGCGATAAACCGACGGGCTAATGGCAGGGGCTAAAGCACTGTGATCGCGCTGCCTGCGCCGACCCGCTGCCACGGCAAACCCAGTACCAAGGCTTGAAGTTGCTCGTTATCGAGTTCGACTTCCGATCCGTGACGGATGCCGGGCCAATGAAACTTGCCTTGGTTCAATCGTCGCGCTGCCAGCCAAATGCCCACACCGTCATGCACCAAGACTTTCATTCGGTTGGCACGGCGATTAGCGAAGAGGTATGCGCAGTGCGGCTTCGCCACACCGAACACCGCGATCACCCTGGCCAGCGCGGTCTCGGTACCGGCGCGCATGTCCATAGGCTCGGTGGCAAGCCAGATGGCATCGATCCGAATCATTCCAACAGGTCTCGCAGAAAGGTGGCACAGGCGACAGCGCTTTCGGTCGGCCAGTTCACTTTGACGGTGCCACGCGGGTGCTGGATTTCAATGCAGATACTTGATGAAGCTGCCTGCGAATGTCCTCCGGCTAGCGGCAAGGGCACTGGAATGAAAGCAGGTTGCAGCGCCATAGTTTTGTTCGTGAGTACCCTAATCCATTTATGTACGAGGTTCGCGTTAAGGCTGTGCTTCTGCGCGACGCTGGCAATCGATGCGCCGGGCTGGGCGCACTCTTGGACAACTTGGGCCTTGAAGGATTTTGAATAGGAACGGCGTTGTGACTGCATGGAAAGACCCGCTTAAAAGGCTAGAAATGGTGTCCACTTAAATTAGGTGGACACCATCGCCTTTGGCGTCGGGGTCAGGAAGGTGAGTTGGCCGGACGGTTACGCTGAGCTGACGCCATCATGTAGACGGCGTCACTCGAGGATCAGTTGCAGTTCGTCCAGACTGTCTTGGTCTGAAGGAATTTTTCGATGCCTTCAGCGCCATTGTCACGACCATACCCGGACTGCTTGTAGCCACCCCATGGTGCAGCGCAATCGAAGTTTCCGTAAGTATTGATCCACACTGTACCAGCCTGGAGTGCTGCGGCTACCTTATGTGCCTTGCCTACGTCGCGTGTCCACACGCCAGCTGACAGACCAAAGCCGGTGTTGTTCGCTCGGGTGGTGAGCTCGTCAATCGATTCGAATGTTTGAACTACCAGGACGGGGCCGAAAATTTCATCGGCTACCACTTCCTGATTGTCAGACGCATTCAACAGGATCGTTGGCTCAAGGAAGTGGCCATCAGAGAGAGCCCCACCCGCTTTTTTGCCACCCATGACGCATTCGATCCCATCAGCTTTGGCGCGCTCGACAAATCCGCTGACCCTGGCGAACTGATCTGCAGAGATCAGTGGGCCCAGAGAGGTGTCTGGCGAGAGACCGTGGCCAACTTTCAGCCTTGCGGTTTCCCCCATTACCGTTTCCAGGACGCGTTCGTAAACCTTGCGCTCCACCATCAAGCGGGAACCCGCAGCGCAGACTTGGCCTGAGTAGAAGAAGATGGCCATTGCTGCGGTTGCGGCAGCTTGATCGAGATCGGCGTCGGCGAAGATTACGTTCGGGTTCTTGCCCCCAAGCTCCATGGAGACGTGTTTGAGGTCGCTGGCCGCAGTTCGGACAATGTGTTTGCCAACTGCCTCGGAGCCAGTGAAAGCGATTTTCGCGATGCCTGGGTGTTCGACTAGAGCCTGGCCGGCAACCTTGCCAAAGCCTGGGAGGACATTCAGAACTCCAGAAGGCAGACCCGCCTCAATTGCCAGCTTGGCGAGATACAGCGCCGAGAGAGGCGTTTGCTCTGCAGGCTTCAGCACGACAGTGCAACCAGCAGCCAGTGCGGGTGCAAGTTTGAAGCAAGCCTGGCAGAGCGGGAAGTTCCACGGCACGATTGCAGCGATGACCCCGAGAGGCTCTCGGCGAGTGTAGACGTGCATATCTGGCGCGCTCACCGGGATCGTCTGGCCATGGAGCTTCGTCGGCCAGCCGGCGTTGTAGCGAAGCGCCCCGATGGACAGCTCGATGTCCACAGCTCGAATCTGCGCAGCAGGCTTGCCGCTATCCAGGCTCTCAATTTGGGCCAAATCATCGCCGTGCTTTTCTATGAGGTCGGCGAGCCTGCGAATCACAGCCTCACGTTCAGATGGCAGCATTTTCGCCCACGGCCCGACCAGCGCACGGTTGGCAGAAGCGACCGCCACCTCCACATCGGCGATTCCAGCTTCGGACACATTCGCGATCAGCTGACTGGTAGCCGGGTCATACGTTGGGAACACCTTACCTTCGCAAGCTTCTACGAACTGATTGTCGATCATCAGTTTCATTGGTTGCTTCAGAAAGGCCTGAACATTCGCGCTCAGGTGCTTCAAAGGATCCAGTGGTAGATTCATAGCAAGGCCTCGCTCTAGTTATTCTTAAAAGCTTTCGAATTCGCAGGTGTAGATCTGGCAGCCACCGCTGGCGAAGTTCGATACGTCCTCCACGGCTGCAACACCAGCATGGGAGCTCAGCGATGCGTCCATTTCTTCCTGATTACGGAAACTCAGTACCGCAATCGCATGCCAGTCTTTTTGGGCGGTTGCAGTGCTGGTAATGCTGGCTTCGAACTTCGCGAGGTTCGGCATTTGCTTCACGAGCGGCACATGCACTTCCCGGTAGTGACGTTCGAACGCTTGGGTATCCGCAGGAGTTCCGTAAACCACCACCACCTGCTTCATACAGGCGCTCCAGCAGCGGGTACGGCGAACATTTTCCTGCGATGGTAGAGAAGCGGTGTCTGCTGGTTGTTGTGGTCGATGTGGCGGATATGCCCGGTTACGATGAGGTGGTCGCCACCCGGCAGAACCTCTGCTACCTCACAGGCCAGAGCGCATGCTGCATTACAAATCGTGGGAAGGCCGAGCTTTCCGCGCTTCCACTCGATGCCCTCAAACTTGTCGGCGCACTTTCCTGCGAACAGCATCGCCAAATGTTCTTGGCCTTCACCAAGCACATGGATCAGGAAAGGCTTGCCCTGAGTGAGGCATTCGAGGGTTTTGGATTTGCGATCAAAGCAGGCCAGCATCATGGGAGGAGACGCCGACAGGGATGAGACCGCCGAGAGAGTCGCCCCAACAGGGCGGCCCTCATTGTCCCAGGTAGTGATGATCGTGACTGCTGCTGGGAAGTCGGCCATAGCCTCTTTGAAGATCTGCACGTCGATCTCTGGCGCCTCGAGAGGCGCTTTCATCTGCACCTGGCTCATTTGGCACCCCCATTGATGACAGGCATAACTTCACGACCGATCAGCTCGATGGAGCGCATGATGTCTTCGTGAGGGATACCATCGATTCGGAGCAGGATCTCGTCGATGCCCATCTGCTGTAGCTTGCGAATGCGCTTAATGAAGTCGTCTGGATCGCCGACCATCACGGACGGTGTTTCCGAAACGAGGAAGTCCATGTCGCCCTCGTGATCGAGCAGGCGAAGCATTCGACCATCCAGATACTCATACGACCCTTTTTTGCCGAGCGGGGCGTAGAGGTCGATGATGAATTTGAAGTAGCTGGTGGTGACGTCGCGAGCGATATCAATTGCTCGAGCTCGAGTGGTATCGCAGAACGCAGTGGCGACGTAGAGGCCTGCTTGCTCGGTACGGCGCGGTACGGAGCTCTTGTGCGTGGCTAGGCCCGCACGATAGGCGTCGATGCACTCTTGGAGGTAATCGAAGCCGAAGTAGTTTTCGAAACTGAGCACGCCAATCCCACGCTCGCCGGCATTGCTATGCGTCTGCACGCTGGAGGCCGATACGTAGATTGGTGGATGCGGGGTCTGAACCGGGCGTGGAACAATGGTGCGGGGTGGAATACTCCAGATTGGGCCTTCATGCTGCAGCGTTTCGTCTGCGAAGGCTTTGATGAGCACTTCCATACCATCTTCCCACTGCGCACGAGTAGTGCTCGGGTCGACGCCGAAGGCTTCGAGAGTCACCAGGTTGTTCGAACGCGCAGTGGCGATTTCTGCTCGGCCATTGGAGACAATGTCCAAGGTCGAGGTTCGTTCAGCGACGAGGATTGGGTGGTTCCACTGCAGCATCACTGCACACATGGTGCGCAATTTGATGTCCTTGGTCTGTGCGGCGATAGCTGCGTACAGCACCTCAGGCGCGGAGACAGTAAATTTCGGTGGGTTGAAGTGCTGCTCAGAGGTGCCCCAGGCGTAGAAACCGAGCTTATCAGCGAGACAGGCTTCGGCGATCATTTCCTGATAACGCTGCGGAACGCTGACGCCTTGGATGGTTTCGCCTTCTTGCAACAGACTGATCTTCATTTTTTGACTCCCGTTGGGCTATTGTTTTCCGGTTTCCGCAGACTAACCCCGCAAGATTGTCGTTTTCAAGCGTTTTTTGGCGCTCGACTTGCTGTCTTTGGTTTTTTCGGCTGAGCGGTAAGCTCATTGAGTCAATGGCTATCAGGGAGAAGCTGGCCAAGTTTCAGGTGGGAAGATGCGCGGCGTTAGCGCTTGAAGGATTCGCCGGCCTGCGTTCTGCGCCGAGGGCTGATAAGGGACTTGTGTTGCTCGACGAAACTGAAACATCGATACGAGACCGGCCTGCACATGGCATCACATAGAGGATTCGTGATGCAGCCGAAGTCGAAGAACTAGCAGGTCAAGGCCCGAGCGAGCTGCCTTTGATCAACGAGCCGGAGAGCTAACATCACCGACCTTGAACGATGTAGCCATGGAGGCGACTATGGCGGCTAGCTATGGCGAAAGGGAGTGATCGTGAAAAGAGATCTGAGCAAGGTGCTCATGCCTGACCACCCCCTGTACAGCGAGGCTGTGGAAGCGCTGAAGCTGTACCACCAAGCCCAGGCTGAAGGGGTAGTTGGAGCGGAGCTGGAGCGCCTCAAGCTGATGGCCGAACATCGCTTTCAAGCCGTCACTGATTACCAGCTCCAAGCCCTTGGCGGGCCGGCAGCGAAAGGCCATTAGCAACCGGCCTTGGAGATCGGTCGCCAACATGCAAGGTGCAAAACTTGCACTTTGCCTCCTACAATCCACTTGTGACAACAGCTGACAAACCGATAGGTGGACAAGGTGACTCGTTGTGCTCGAACCGATCCGGAAAAAGCTTCTCCTGACGCTTATGATCAAAAGATGGCTCGCCGTCGCCCTGTATTCTTGAATCAGGAAACGCTTGATAGCGTTGCTCGCGAGCATCAGCTTCATCTGCAAAAGCTGAGTGAAGAACTTCAGCTTGAGGCGCGCTCGAAGGCCAGTAAACCCCATGAAGCCTAGCGATGCGATCCGTGGCAAAGAAGGAGCCATAAAGCGCCTGGTCGAATCCTACGGCTTCGTATCCCCACAGCTGTTTGGCTCGACTGTGCGAGGTGATGATCAAGAAGGTAGCGACCTCGACATCCTCGCCACCATTCCCTCCAGCAAGACCGGCACAATCTCGCTTTTCGACATCGCCGACCTTGAAGATGAGCTCCAGGTACTGATCGGCGTACCAGTGGATTTCAACATCGGCAACAACATGCCCGAACACTTCTGGCAGGAGATCGAGAGCAAGATGATCGAGCTCTAGCTACCACGCCTATTCGGAAAGGTCAGATGGCCGCGTGAGATGTTTTTGATAACAGAAGGAGGGGCGAGACGTGGTGACTCATCACCAGCTGCGCAGCCTGGAAATCGCGAAGCGCAGAGCCTTGTGGGCGCTTGCTGATCTGCAGCCTGGAGACTCTCGCGCTGAACTCCCGCTGTTGGAGATCGATGAGGTTGACCAGGCCCTGAAGGCATTAATGAGCGGTAATGAGCTCTCGAGCCAGGAGCTCGTCGATTCCATCACAACGCAGTCCCATAACGGCGTTCGCCTGGTTATTGAAGACAGCATTCCCGAGCCTTGGCGGCAGCGATTTGCGGCTGCGAGCATTGGCTCTACCCGCGTGGCTGCAGGGCCGTACTTCCACGATTTCGAGAAATTCGTTCTGACCTGGGGCGCTGAAATGGCGCACTTGGAAGCACACCGTGCGAGCCGGCAGGGCTCGAAGTGAAGAGGACGATCTTGGGAATGGCTGAGGCAGGAGAGCTGCTATTGCAGCAAACTCTCCAAGCGATACGTGCCCATCACCAAGCCGTGGACGAGGGGAAACCAGCCGACGAGGTAGAAAGGCTCCGCCTGGAGGCTGATCACCTGTACCAGACCGTCATCGACTACCAATTGCACAAGGCCGGCACGCTTGGGCAGTCAGTCCACTGATAGATGGATTCACCTCTAGGCGCGCGGCTCTTTTCAGTCGGCTTGATCCTGTCCCCATCCTTGACTATGTAGTCCAACGCGGTGGTACGTGAACGATGTCCTGTCATCTCGGAATGCCAATCTTGAACACGGTGTGTCGAATCTGGGTAGCCGTTACACGCTCAAGCTTGACGTCTGCTTTGTGGGCCAAGGCGGTCAGCATTCAGCTCAGAGCTGTCGGTGGCATAGGGCGCTTTCGATCTTTGTGAGAGTGGAAGAGTAGGTCTCCTTCGGAGAGCTTACTGGCCCGCGCATACTTGGCGATCACGCCTTGGCAGCTTTCAGGTAGAGGAATGGACTCATCGTGACGTGTCTTTTGCTCCTGGAAAACAGCCTGGTTGCCAACCCATCGCATAAAAACTAGCTCCTATAGCTTCGGCTCAATCAATGCACTCTCCTTCGACGGTTGGTAATTATGTTGGTCGCCCCTGAAACGTAGTGTAATCTGACCCTTTTATAAAATGGAGCACAAAAATGCTTGAACCGCTTTTTAAAGCCCTGCATCACTACAACGACGAGTATCGTGAGCTAATCAATGAAAAGGCAATGCGGCATACGCCAGCACGTGGCGACTTTGTAGATTTTATCCAGTCGTCACTAAAGCTTACAAAACCGGAAGACTGGGGATTTATATGCTCATCCATGGATATAATAAATGACAGCCTGCTAGGGATTGAGCACTTCTGTAAGTATGGCGTTGATGGGCCGACAAAATATGATGATTTCGGCGAAAAATACATCAGGCTTTATGGTGTATTGAATGCAACATATATACAGCAGCAAGCTTTGCTTAATCTCCACAGAATCGCGAATGTGCCTAACATCCGAGAGTTGGAAGGAAGGGTTGCAGCCTTGAAGGTGCGAGAGGCTAGAAACAAACTTGGAGCGCACAGCGTCGACTATTCAAATAGAGAGTCTGGTCAAACTGAAAGCTTCGTTCCGGTTCGTATTACTTTATCAGGAATGCGATGCGACTACTATAACAACACAACCTTGGAGCATACAGAGGTTGATTTAATAGACGCATTGCGCGAGCACTTAACGTTGATGTGTGATATATATGATGGCACATATAGGAAATCGGTGCGGACAATTTATAAATCAAATCAAAACAAGCAGGAAGAACTGCTGGAAAAAATTGACGATGCCCTGATCTTTAGAGATGGAGGCACCGTCTTGAGGAATGAATCAGGCATCAAGGTATTCGTAACATCCTACGAACCAGAACCAGAACCAGAACCAGAACCAGAAAAATAGAAAATCGATCACTCTGGCTTTAAGGAGCTGAGTGATCCGAATCTATCCAGAAGCTCATTCGCCTCTTTGTCGCGGGAAGAATCTTTGGTCGCCTGAAGAAATCCAATCAGGATACCTAAAGCTGCTGATGCAGCCAGGTTAGCCGACAGAGCGACTTCCGCTTTCTTGCCTGGCCCAAATTTGTAGCCGCTCCAGCTATTAGTTTCCTTATTTGACACAATGTAGCGCTTAAGCGAAGAAGCTGAATAATGCATCGCATCATCAGAAAGATGCTTATAAAATAAGTATTGATGCCCAAGCGAAGACATCTCTGCAACTTCTTGCCAGTTCAAGTGGCGGCCTTTATCGCCAGCCAAGATCTCGTCCATGGCCGCAGCAACGTCTTGATCTAGAGAGTAGTTACCTTGCTTCAAGGCTTTGGCTTGGCCGCGCTTGGCAGCAACGTTATCTTTATGGAGCAAGGGGATAAATTTCTCAGGACTTTCTGCTAACGCACCCACGCAAAATGCATTTTCAAAAAGGCATCGTATCAAAATCCTGGCTTCAACAATCATACCTCGCTCGAGGTTTATGAAAACCGATTGAAAATTACTTAAAGACCGCAAAGCCGAAAACATGGCTAGAACTTCTAAGTCCATGGTTCTACCGTGATGCTTTTCAAAGCCAGACACTACAGCTGCCTGCAGAAGTTTATTTATATCCCTCAGCAGTGTAAACCACTCTTCGTTTTCTGAAGTTATGCGTGCGATTGTTTCATCAATGTTTCTGGATATAAAGCCTTGCTCGAAGAAACTTTCGTTCAAAATCGATTGGTCTGTCATTCAAAACATCCTGTAATTGTGATGTGCTCAGAGGTAAACTCTGTCATCGAAGAACTGCTATTGCAGCAGGCCTCCGAGAACGGATGGGGAAGCATCACCGACGGTAAGTGCGAGGACGAGGTCGTTGATGTGAAGCAATTCAACACGAAGGTTGGTGCATCCTGCAACTGATAGGCATCGTTCTACGTGTTTGGTGGACGCTCGACACGCAGAACGCTTTAGGAGGAGCCCTTTCGTTGGCCAGTTCCCCATTTGCCCGACTCCCAGGCAATGAAAAAGCCCTGACCATTTTCAATGTGATTGGCGATCTCATACTCTCGCCAGTCCTGCATCGCCAGGCCATCAATTTCCTGTGGCTCATGCTCGAGTAGCCAAGCCACCGTGTTGATGAGCTGACCATGCGAAAACACGGCTATGTCAGTAGCTGGATGTTTACCAAGTCGGTGAAGGAATGACCGCGCTCTACCTACCAGTTCCTGGAACGACTCTGCGCCCTCACCATCACGGTAGGCGGGGTCTGCTCTTTGCCAGTACGCCTCAACCCAACCACGCCGTTGCGCCAGGGTTGTATCAACACAACGTGCCGGCGCTAGGTACGTGTATTCCTGAATCGGCCAGGTTTCGAAAGCGACAGCAGGGTATCGGGCTGCCGTCACCTGCGCGGTTGCCTGGGCGCGAAGGAACGGCGAAGCAACGATTAGGCCTGGGGCGTTCGTGAAAGACCGGGCGACCATATGGGCTTGCTCCAGCCCTTTTGCTGTGAGGGGGATACTCGCGTGATCCTTGGTGGGCCGGCCTGCGTTCGCAGCACTCTCGCCGTGGCGTACCATCCTCACATTCTTCATCGACTATCTTTCCCTGGTTACGGATTCTGGATCGCACAATGCTGGCACTGAACAGTGCGGGATAGCCATGGTGAAGGGATGTCGATGTATCCTAGCCTCAACCAATCTGCCTGAGATCCTTCGGAATGACTCGACAAAGCTGCCCAGAGCCAACGAAGACTGCTTCGAACTCCTACGAACGCAAGATGGTTCGTCAACGCCCACGGTTTCTAAACCAGGAGACGTTGGACAAGGTTGTCCGGGAGCATCACGCCCACCTGATTGAGCTCGCGAACCGCACACCCGAGAAAGCGGGATCGTCCCGGCAAAATTGGAGAGGGTAATGAAGAAAGATCTCAGCAAAGTGTTGCTGCCTGATGACCCTCTGTACAGCCAGGCCATCGAGGCACTGAAGCGGTATCACCAGGCCCAGGCTGACGGAGTCGTGGGGGCTGAGCTGGAGCTTCTCAGGATGCTGGCAGAGCATGGTTTTCAAGTAGTGACGGATTACCAGCTGCGGGCCTTTGGGCAGTTGACTGAAAAAGACCATTGAGCCGCTGGCCCGACCACGTCCCACCTATCAGCGATTCAAGGCTTCCTGCACGGCGTCGACCATACCTATCCAGTGACGGCCATTGTCGCGAGGGCTGAAGCCCAGCCTCTCGGCGAAAGCTGATGCGTTGGCATTGGCTGACTCGATAGCGAGGTAGCGATAGCCGAATGTTGGAGCCAGCTCCACCAGGCGCTGCACTAGCGCTCGACCATGTCCAGCACGTTCCTTCGTGAAGCCGATCCGAGCCAGGACAAGGCACTCCCTTGGCCAGTAGTCATTTGGCTTCACAAACATGCGGATGTAGATGTCGAACTGCGTGCTCAGGGCTGACACGGTCGCGAAGGTTCGCCAGACCCGCTGTTGGACATACCTGGGCTTATACGTGAACCGCTCCAGGATGAACTCCGCTACATGAGGCTTGAGCTCCTCACAGCGTTCTTCGGCAAAGGCGCGCCATTCTTCTTCACTGGCCCCGAGCGGAGGAAGGGTGGGCATCGTTCTGATCTCGGTCACCGGCTGGAAAATCGAGTGTAGATGCCTTTCAGGAGCTAGCTGTAGCAAACACGGCTAATGCCGGCTCCTGCGAATCTCACATCTTCAAAGAAGCCGCTCCTCAACACGATTTTTTGTGCCCACGATTCAGCCCTTCCTAGAAGGGTAGGTCTTCGCCCTCCGCGAGCTCGAAGACTACTGGTGGCTTCGGTGCTAAGGCTTTGTGAATGCCTAAGAGCCGCTCGACCATTCAGGTTGATGGCTCATATCAGAATCGCAAGCCGAGCACGCAGAGCCAGACGCTGAGGATGGAAGCGCTCGGGCCGCAACCTGGCTCTGATAAGAGGTCGGTTCACGACAGCCCCACCCGAAGGTGAAAAGCAAAAAAGGAATGCTCGATATAATGCCCCCATTTGGGAACATCAAAGCCCTTTTATCCTCATAATGTTCCCAAAAGCGGACATTACGAGAGACGTTGATTTTTAACATTCAAGATCCGGCATTCGCACTACACCGACTGCCGACCTACACTGAGGTTTTTACCTAAACCACAGGTAGCAACCATGTTGACTCTGGGCGGAATTCAACTACGGGGTTTTTTCAGCATTCAAACCGAGGTAGCGGAAAATCTTCCCATTCTTCGCCATTCCGATGATATCGATATTAAACGAAGCATGCTTCAAGTCTTGCAAATGTTCGATGCATATATGACCCTTACCGGCTTCCACCCACATACTATGTGCCTTGACGACTATGCAGGATTTAGAGGCTTTCTATATAAAGTACTACAACTCACTGAAGATGATACAAAGCCCTTAACTTGGCAGCTACTTCAAGACTTTGTTATTGTGGGTTTTCTGGACGAAAAGCAAGCCAACTTAGTTTTAAACATGTCTCAAGCTGAATGCAATGAAAAATATCAAGAGCGAGAGCCTGCCAAATGCCGCTTCCTGCATTACCAATCGCTTTTCCCAACCTCGGATTCGAACGGTTTTGTGTATGTAGATTTCGACTCTATAACGCACCTACTCAGTAAGTCGTCTTTCGATTGTCTAGGTAGGTTGCTTACTGAATACCTTGCGCCGCTTCCTACAGTGCAGGCGGAGATAGATGCCCCACTCATCATTGCCATAGCACAAGGCCTACTTTATCAAAACCCAGGCGTAGACTTGGGTGATATCCACCTTGGCGTTACTAATTCTGCCGACTTCATTGGAGCCGTCCGCACCCATGCTGAATGGCGAATGCACAACGCAGGTTTCTTTCGGGGAGACGTCGCCGAGAACTGGAAGTACCTGTCCGCAGTGCTTACGAATTTTTTCGTAGCCAATAATATCCTACGCCTCAACAAGGATGGCCGCAAAATGCTAAGGCCCTACTGATTCAACGCTGCAATGCAATTTTGCGTTTAGCATCGACTGCTCTGAACAAATATTCGATGGCGTTGCTTTGGAGGCGCAGAGCTTCACGGCACCGCTCTTCGTCGCGATCTGAGCTAGCCGACAATGCCTCAGCCTGCAAGTAATTGATCTCAAACTTGAGGTGGGCAATCATTTTATTAACGAGACACTCGCGCATACTACACCCCTTAATGGTAATTGGTTTACGTCACCCAGTTGCAATGTAATGTGAATCTAACAATGCAGTGTAGCTGCTGTAGACGATTGCGCTCGGCTTTTAGTGATCTCGCCGAAAAAGCTATAGGCCAGGTGCTCCAGCATGTCAGCAGCGCGATGTGCTGAGCCCCACCTCTCCTGCCGGTAGCTGCCCTCTGTAGCTTCCCTGGTAAAGCGAACGGCTGCCCTTGACTCAAGCCGCCCCGTGCTCTGCTGAACCTCGAACGCAGCCCTCAGGAGGGTTCCAAGGCCGGATATCCGCGCACGCAGACCCTGGTCTCAAAGGCTGCAGGATCCTGCCTATGCCGAGGGTTCGGGGCGGGAGCGCCCTTGTGGAGCGGTAAGCGAAATCTGTAATATCACGTTGCTGGCACTCACTGCCGAGTGACCGACCACCATGGAGAAAGGAATGTTCGGCTTCTTGAAGGTAATCGCCACCGCTGGAGGCGGCTTTGCTGCAGTGGGAGCTGCGATGTTCTACTCGATGCACGCCGGTTGGTTTAAGTCTGACTTGCTCAAGGGCCTCCCAAGCGAATCCATCTACAAGCTGTTCCTGTACTCCCTTGCAGCTACTGTATTTTGCTTTTTCTTGCTGATCATTTTGCAGGCATTCAGCAGAAAACCGACGATTTCCGCTACCTCAGATCATAGCTCAACTACGGTTGTCTCCACGGGTCGCGGCAATGTTACTGTACATAAAAAATGAGCCTATTAACGCCAGATATTGAAGCTACGGCATCGAACGGCGGGTTAACAGTAGTCAGCACCGGCAGTGGGCCTGTCACGATAGCCGCAACTTCTGCGGCCATCTCATCTCTGCTCAATCCGTTACTAATGAAAATTGTGTCGACTCATACCCCGTATGATGAGATCCCAGACGTCGAGATAGATTACCCTGAGGTCGATGAAAAAATTGAGTACAACAGGGTCTCGGTGTATTCGGAGTTAATCATTGACAATGTCGGCTACATGGATCTCATTGAAAGCCTTATCTCAACTATCGATGACGAAGATCCTGGCGCACAGAAAAGATTTCTTTACGCTATAAATCAGAAGTATAAAACCGCCAGGCGAGAATTGTTCATGAGGCAGGCTGAGCGACCAGCTTCCCCTGAGCAAAAGCTGAATGTAATACGGCTGGGATCGGATGAGCTTGTAAAGAAGGTCTCCGAGCTTATAGTTGGAACTAACACTGTCTTTCAAGGCGTTGAATCTGAGCTTATAGAATGGGCCGGACAGTTAATAGTTTGCTATGGCTTCATTCACTGTAAGATATTGGAGCCTCCTGCATGATCATTCAGAATACAAGCTCACCGCTTAAAAGCCTTTACATAGTCGGTGGACGCTTACTGATGGTCTTAAAGTCTAGCGAATTTGGCTCCATGAGCCCACTAGCACTTTTCGAAAAATATCAAGATAGATTTGAGCGTGTTTCTTTTGCTTACATTCTGTACGCGCTCGACTGGCTCTACATCACTGGATGTGTAGAGCTAACGAAGCAAGGTGATATTTCTTTATGCAACTGATTAAATTATCTGTATTTGATGGAAGCGAAGAAATACGTACCATCCAATTCAAGGACGGAATTAACATTATTACCAACCTGGGCGAAACTGGGAACCAGATTGGTAAAAGCACATCACTTCGTGCACTAGCATTCTGCTTGGGCGGAAAGTCTGAGCCTCTTTGGAAAGATCCTGACAACAACAAGGTCAACGAAAAGGTTAAAGACTATCTTACCAAAGGCGACGTTAAGTTTGAGTTAACTCTAAGAGTCGCCTCCATTAATCACCAAATCACGCGTGTGCTCTCAAGAAAAATGGGATCCCTACGTGAGAGCATCAAAATCATTAGCACCATTGATGGCGTCGTCTACAAGAGCAATGCTGGCTTCACTCGCGAACTCCCTCGTATATTTGGATATACACGAGAGCAGCCTAGCTTCAACTCAATACGAAGCAAGTTCTTCCGAACGAACAGAACCACAAGCAACAACACGCTTGCGTACCTACACACGTACACTAGCGACAATGATTACGACCTGATTTATGCATATCTGTTTGACTT
The DNA here is from genome assembly GCF_009932335.1 of Pseudomonas asiatica. Lineage (NCBI taxonomy): Bacteria > Pseudomonadati > Pseudomonadota > Gammaproteobacteria > Pseudomonadales > Pseudomonadaceae > Pseudomonas > Pseudomonas asiatica. Next base: position 835,413 of record NZ_BLJF01000003.1, on the reverse strand, counting down.
TGAATTCATTGATTCCGTTCGCCAGATCAACCTAATTGAGCAGCAAATACAACTAGAAGATAATCGTATCCGAACACTTCTCGGCGGCCTCCCTTTGGCGAATCGCCAGGAAGAAATCCAACTAATCGACCTGAAGATTTCTGAACTTCAAATCAAAGAAGATGAGTACGACATATTTGAATCTCAAAGTTATGCCATCGCAGAACTCCGGGAATCCCGAAGAAGCGTGGCAGCATTGACTTCTCGTATCGTCAAGCTTGAAACAAAACTTTATTATAATAACAAAACAATCGAACGATACAAAAATAACTTGGTGGAGCTAAACGTAGGGGAAATTACCTCTCTCTACAATGAGGCCAAGTCGCTAGTTCCAAACCTCAGCAAGACACTTGAAGAAACTATTGAATTCCATAATTCGATAATGAGCCGCAAGGCCGCATACGTCGAAGAAATGTCGGCTGAGACAGCGGATGAACTTGACACTCTGAGAATGAGTTTGGCACGACTCATATCAGATGAACAGAGTAAGGTGAAAGATCTTTCCAGAGACAGCCATGTCAGCGGACTGATCCTGGTCGAAAAGCAAATGCAGGATTTACGGGAGGCTCGAGGCAGGCTTGCTTACGTCATAAGCGAGGTAGAGGTGTCCAACAAGCGAATCAAAGATCTACTCACTACAGTTGACGGCGTAAAGCGGAGTATTGCAGTGCACTACTCTGACTTAAACTCCAAGCTTAAAGTCTTCAATGAAGCATATGTCGACATCACTAAAAGATTATTCGTAACTCATCACAACGAACTGACAGTTTCTGCAGGCCGAGATGGCAAGGCAGATTTCAAGATTACAAACGAAGAACTGAACACTGGCGACGGAGTTCCGAGGGCCGCAGCAATGGCTTTCGACATGTCCTATGTGTACTTCGTGAATAAATTCAAATCCAGGCTTCCTGCTTTTACCGCCCAAGACTATCTTGAAGTTGTAGACGAAGACAAGCTAATAAAATTATTTGATTTTGCTAACGAAAAGAAAATACAAACTATCGCAGCAATTTTAAACGACAAACTTGGTGGCTTTGATAAAAAGTTCCTTGAAGCCAATACCATTCTCGAACTGACCAAAGAAGAAAAATTTTTCAAACTTTAGCGAGACCATCCTTTATAGAAAAGGGACGCAATAGCGCCCCTTGTACATAGATCAGCTGCCTCAGCTATTAATCACCGATACTCCAGCCAGAAGTGATAGGGTAACGCCGGTCACGACCGAAGCCGCGCTCGGTGACACGAGGGCCCACAGCGGCCTGGCGCCGCTTGTATTCGTTCAGGTCGACCAAGCGAATTACCTTCCTCACAACCTCCTGATCGAAGCCCTTCTCGGTAATGGCATCGGCAGACAAGTCCTGCTCGATGTACAAGCGAAGGATCTCATCAAGGACAGGGTATGGAGGCAAGGAATCTTCGTCCTTCTGGTCAGGAGCAAGCTCTGCAGATGGTGGACGATCAATGACGCGCTGCGGAATTACGTAGCCCAGGGTGTTGCGGTATTCGCAGAGGCGGAATACCAAGGTCTTCGGTACGTCCTTCAAGACGTCGTAGCCACCCGCCATATCACCATACAAGGTCGCATAGCCGACCGCCATCTCACTCTTGTTGCCGGTCGTGAGAACGAGATACCGCTTCTTGTTGGAAATGGCCATGAGCATGGTGCCGCGACACCGGGCCTGGAGGTTTTCCTCGGTGGTGTCTTTGCCCAAACCTTCGAACATTGGCGCAAGCGTGGTCAGGAAGGCTTCTACCATGGATGCGATGGGCAGGACGCTGTACTTCACACCCAAGATGTCGGCTTCCTCTTTCGCGTCGTCCTGGCTCATCTGGGCCGTGTAGTGATACGGCATCATCACAGCTTCAACGTTTTCTGCACCCAAGGCATCCACAGCAACAGCGAGCACCAACGCCGAGTCGATGCCACCCGAAAGGCCTAGCACAACACCTTTGAACCCGTTGCGCTGCACATAGTCCTTAACGCCAGCTACCAGTGCCTGGTAGACGCTGGCCTCAATGCTGAGAAGCTCGGTGGTCTGAGCCGGAACGGGCACCAAAACGCCTTCCTTGATCTCAAACTCCGAGACGAAGAGCCCCTCCTCGAAAGCAGGGGCGCGCTGAGTAACCTTTCCGTCGCCATCCACTACGAAGCTGTTGCCGTCGAACACCAGTTCGTCTTGGCCACCAACCTGGTTCACGTAGACCATGGGGATTGAGCATTCGCTGGCACGCGTCGCCAATAGCTCTTCACGTTCAGCCTGCTTTCCACGATGGAACGGCGAGGCATTCAGGGTCAGCATGATCTGGGCACCGGCATCACAAGCCTGCTTGAGCGGCTCGGAGAACCAGATGTCCTCACAGATAGTGATACCGACCGGTACGCCGAAGAGGTTAACTACGCATGGGCCGCTGCCCGGCTCAAAGTACCGCTTCTCATCGAAAACACGATAGTTAGGCAGGCGCTGCTTGTTATAGCGGGCGAGCTCCTTGCCGTCCGAAATCACGGCGCAGCTGTTGTAGCGCGCTCCATCCTCGACCCAAGGGAAGCCGATTACAGTGACGATGCCTTGGACAGCGTCCTTGATATGCTGCAGGGCTTTTTCGATCCGGCTCTGCATGCTGGAGCGAAGGAGCAGATCCTCTGGTGGGTAACCGCAAAGGGTCAGCTCTGGGAAAACGATGACCTGGGCTTTGAGGTCGTCGCGGGCCTTATGAGCGGCTTCGATGACCTTCTCAACGTTGCCGTATACATCCCCGACGCGGATGTTCAGCTGGGCCATTACCACTCTCAAACGTTGCTCCATGGTTCCTCCAGAAATGCCTAGATCGAGATCGGCAAGATGCAACACTGTCCTGACATCTGCGATCAAGGAAGCACCATCTGAAGCTCCATGCTGAGCGCGGGGCTATCGGATTACTGCTAGCCATTACGGCTCATTGAACCTGGGTCAGGACTACCCGGAGGGTCGCGGGCATCTTGCGAACTAGGACATTATGCCCTAACCAAGCTCAGCCCCATCTAGCGAAATCGGAAGAAGGTCTGGGAGAGGGCGCAGTCCAGAATCCCCAGACTGTGCAGATACAGATTCTGCACAAGAGCAAAAATAGTCACTCACTCAGTCACTGCGCTGGATTGGGCACTATTTCGGGGGGAGGAAGGTGATGGGCTTCTTTACCAAGTTCGGTGATGGTGCCTGCGACCTGGCGCCGCTGAGCGGGCTGGTGAAGAACCAGGTGCGGGCGATTGCGCGCAGCTTCGGTGCGCCGGAGTCACTGGTGGAGAAGGTGCCGACTGCGGACCTGGAAGACCTGGCACCGGGCAAGCCGGACGAAGCCTCCCATGGCGTGACCTACCAGCAGATCGATGCCTTCCTGCATGGGCAGCCGGTTGACCAGGAAGCGTTCGATATCATCGTCGCTACCTACCGCAAGACCCAGCACAAGCGCGAACTGCCGTTCGCCCCTTGATCAGGCTGTAGAAAGACCTGTGGGAGCGGGTTCATCGGGGCGCCGAACCCGCTCCCACAGGGTTCACCGTCAGCCTTTGATTACTTGACGACGACCTTGCCCTTCATCATCGAGATGTGGCCCGGGAAGGTGCAGAAGAAGCTGTAGTCGCCACCGGCTTCCAGCTTGGTAGCATCGAACTTCACCTCGGTCTCCTTCTCAGGAGCACCAATCATCTTGGTGTGGGCGATGATCGCGGCGTTGTCAGCCTTGATGTAGTCCTTTTCCAGACCCTGGCTCATGCCTTCGGTGGCAATGCCCTGCATGTCGGCAGTCTTGCTGATCACCAGGTTGTGGCCCATGACGTTCTTCGGCAGGTTACCGGAGTGGGTCAGTTTGACGGTGAATTCCTTGCAGCTCTTGTCGACGGTGATTTCCTTGGTGTTGTAGGACATCTGGTCGGTGGAGTCGACAGTCACCGAGCACTCGGCTGCGAAGACAGAAGCGCTGGCGAGGGTCAGCAGGGATACCGCTACAGCTTTCGCAAACATCATGAATCTCCTTGGCAGGGTTTTATCAATTGCGAGACTGCCTGAAACCGTTCAGCCCCTTGCTGATATGGGTCAAGGGGCTGTCAAGAGGCCAGCCAGTAGAATTGTTCAATGGATTGTATACAACCAATTCAAGGGCACATCATGCCCTTTTATTGGACGATGGGACAACCTCTCATTTAGGAGCAATACGAAATGACCCTTGGTAGCCTGATGAACAGCCTGCTGGCGGCCTACGCCCATGGAGCGACCGGCGCCATCTGCGAATTCTCCCGACCGGAGTGAAACCAGCCTTGGAACTGTAGGACATGGGCCTTACCCTGTCAGCCTGAGTGACTGGAGATGAGCAATGCCCGTACGTTCCGTTTGTGTGTTCTGCGGCGCCAGCATTGGTGCCAACCCCGCTTACCGTGAAGCGGCCATGGCGCTGGGCCAGGCGATAGCCCGTCGCGGCCTGACCCTGGTCTATGGCGGCGGCGCAGTTGGCCTGATGGGCACCGTCGCTGACGCGGCCATGGCGGCCGGTGGCGAAGTGATCGGAATCATCCCCGAGAGCCTGATGAATGCCGAAATCGGCCACAAGGGCCTCAGCCGCCTGGAAGTGGTCGACGGCATGCACGCGCGCAAGGCACGCATGGCCGAACTGAGCGACGCCTTTATCGCCCTGCCCGGTGGGCTGGGTACGCTGGAGGAGTTGTTCGAGGTATGGACCTGGGGGCAATTGGGCTATCACGCCAAGCCGCTGGGGCTACTGGATGTGAACGGTTTCTACGAGAAGCTGGGCGGGTTCCTCGACCATATCGTCGAAGAAGGCTTCGTGCGGCAGCAGCATCGGGCGATGTTGCTGCTGGGGCAGCAGCATCGGGCGATGTTGCTGCTGGGGCAGCAGCCCGATGAGCTGCTGGACGGGATGGACAGCTTTGTTGCGCCGGTGGCGCCGAAGTGGGTCGACAAGAAGCCTGACTGAAGCTGAGATTTTTAGGACCGCTTTGCGGTCCATCGCGACACAAGGCCGCTCCTACACCGACCGCGAGCCCCCCGGAATTGTCGGGTTTGCACGGTCATTGTAGGAGCGGCCTTGTGTCGCGATGGGCTGCAAAGCAGCCCCAAGAATCGCCCAGTTAACGCGGGATCACTGGCTGACGCGGCTTCTTGTTGCCTTTGCCACCCTTGGCCGCTTCCTTGCGCTCCTTGGCCGCCTGCTGGTTACGCGCAAACGCTTCGGCCTTGGCTTTTTCACGCTTGTCCCACGGTTTGCTGCCATCACTGCCACGCGGCGGCAGGCCGGTGTGCTGGGTAAGGACCTTCTGCTCCTTGCCCACCTTGTGGCTACCCGCCGGGGTCGAGTTCTTGCGGCGCGCACTCTGGTAGGTATCGGTCTGCGGCTGGTGCAGCGGGATCAGCTGGTGCTTGCCCGGCCCGATCAGGTCGGCACGGCCCATGCGCTGCAGCGCCTCACGCAGCATCGGCCAGCCCTTCGGATCGTGGTAACGCAAGAACGCCTTGTGCAGACGACGCTGCTCCTCGCTCTTGACGATCTCCACACCTTCGCTCTTGTAGGTCACCTTGCGCAGCGGGTTCTTGCCCGAGTGGTACATGGCCGTGGCCGAAGCCATCGGCGACGGGTAAAACGCCTGCACCTGGTCGGCACGGAAGCCGTTGCCCTTCAGCCACAGGGCCAGGTTCATCATGTCTTCGTCGGTGGTGCCTGGGTGGGCGGCGATGAAGTACGGGATCAGATACTGCTCCTTGCCCGCCTCTTTCGAGAACTTCTCGAACATGCGCTTGAAGCGGTCATAGGTGCCAATACCCGGCTTCATCATCTTGTCCAGCGGGCCACGCTCGGTGTGCTCAGGGGCAATCTTCAGGTAACCACCGACATGGTGGGTGACCAGCTCCTTGACGTACTCCGGCGACTCCACCGCCAGGTCATAACGCAGGCCAGAGGCAATCAGGATCTTCTTCACACCCGGCAGGGCACGAGCCTTGCGGTACAGCTCGATCAGCGAGCTGTGGTCGGTGTTGAGGTTTTCGCAGATGCCCGGGAATACGCACGACGGCTTGCGGCAGTGCTTCTCGATGTCATGGCTCTTGCAGGCGATGCGGTACATGTTGGCAGTCGGGCCGCCAAGGTCGGAGACCACGCCGGTGAAGCCCGGCACCTTGTCACGCATCTCTTCGATTTCGTGCAGGATCGACTCGTGCGAGCGGTTCTGGATGATGCGGCCTTCGTGCTCGGTGATCGAGCAGAAGGTGCAGCCACCGAAGCAGCCACGCATGATGTTCACCGAGAAGCGGATCATCTCGTAGGCCGGAATGCGCTCCTTGCCGTAGGCCGGGTGCGGCACACGGGCATAGGGCATGCCGAACACGTAGTCCATTTCCTCGGTGCTCATGGGGATGGGTGGCGGGTTGAACCACACATCCACTTCGCCATGCTTCTGTACCAGGGCGCGGGCGTTGCCCGGGTTGGTCTCCAAGTGCAGCACCCGGTTGGCATGGGCATAGAGTACCGGGTCGTTACGCACCTTTTCGAACGACGGCAGGCGGATCACCGACTTTTCCCGGGTCATGCTCGGGCTGTCGAGAATCTGTACGACCTTGGCTTCGTTCGGGTCCTCCTGGTCGCCCTTGGCCTGCTCGATGGCACAGGCCTGGGTGTCCTGGGTATTCACGTACGGGTTGATGATCTTGTCGACGCGGCCCGGGCGGTCGATGCGGGTCGAATCGATCTCGTACCAGCCCTGAGGCGTGTCGCGACGCACGAAAGCAGTGCCGCGCACATCGGTGATGGTCTCGATCTTCTCGCCGTTGGACAGGCGCTGGGCCACCTCGACCACCGCGCGCTCGGCGTTGCCGAACAGCAGGATGTCGGCGCTGGCGTCGATAAGGATCGAGTGGCGGACCTTGTCCTGCCAGTAGTCGTAGTGGGCGATGCGGCGCAGCGAAGCCTCGATACCGCCCAGTACGATCGGCACGTGCTTGTAGGCTTCCTTGCAGCGCTGGCTGTACACCAGGCTGGCACGGTCCGGACGCTTGCCGGCCAGGCCACCAGGGGTGTAGGCGTCGTCGGAACGGATCTTCTTGTCCGCGGTGTAGCGGTTGATCATCGAGTCCATGTTGCCCGCAGCCACACCGAAGAACAGGTTCGGTTCGCCGAGCTTCATGAAGTCGTCTTTCGACTGCCAGTTCGGCTGGGCGATGATGCCCACGCGGAAGCCCTGGGCCTCCAGCAGGCGGCCGATGATGGCCATGCCGAACGACGGGTGGTCGACGTAGGCATCACCGGTCACAATGATGATGTCGCAGGAATCCCAGCCGAGCAGATCCATCTCCTCCCTGCTCATCGGCAGGAAAGGTGCTGGCCCGAAGCATTCGGCCCAGTACTTGGGATAGTCGTAGAGTGGTTTGGCTGCTTGCATGTCAGTGACCGGTTCTGGTGTGCAGGGAAATCGCGGGCGCGGAATATAGCACAAATTTTGACCAAATCCGACGATGGTTGTCGGATTCATGGCTTGCCGGCGATGAGGCCGGTGGCTTATTCGTCGTCGTCGAAGTTGTACATGCCCGGCGCAAGGTTCTCGAAGCGGGTGTACTTGCCGATGAACGCCAGGCGCACGAAGCCGATGGGGCCGTTACGCTGCTTACCGATGATGATTTCCGCCACGCCCTTGTGCTCGGTCTCAGGGTGGTACACCTCATCGCGGTAGACGAACATGATCACGTCGGCGTCCTGCTCGATCGCACCGGATTCACGCAAGTCAGAGTTCACCGGGCGTTTGTTCGGGCGCTGTTCCAGGGAGCGGTTCAGCTGCGACAGGGCGATGACCGGGCAGTTGAATTCCTTGGCCAAAGCCTTGAGCGAGCGGGAGATCTCGGAAATCTCGTTGGTCCGGTTGTCACCGGCCGAACCCGGGATCTGCATCAGCTGCAGGTAGTCGACCATGATCATGGCGATTTCGCCGTGCTCGCGGGCCAGGCGACGGGTACGCGCGCGCATTTCAGAGGGGCTGATACCGGCAGTATCGTCGATGAAAAGCTTGCGGTCGTTGAGCAGGTTCACAGCCGAGGTCAGGCGCGGCCAGTCATCGTCGTCCAGCTGGCCGGAACGCACCTTGGTCTGGTCGATACGGCCAAGGGACGAGAGCATACGCATGATCAGCGATTCACCTGGCATCTCGAGGGAGAACACCAGTACCGCCTTGTCGGTACGCAGTACGGCGTTTTCCACCAGGTTCATGGCGAAAGTGGTCTTACCCATCGACGGTCGGCCGGCGACGATGATCAGGTCGGCTGGCTGCAGGCCGCTGGTCTTCTCGTCGAGGTCGGTGAAACCGGTCGATACGCCGGTGATGTCACTGTCGGAGTTGAACAGCGTGTCGATGCGGTCGATGGCCATGGTCAACAGTTCGTTGACCCCCACCGGGCCGCCGGTTTTCGGGCGAGCCTCGGCAATCTGGAAGATCTGCCGCTCGGCGTCGTCGAGAATTTCTTCGGCGTTGCGCCCTTGCGGGTTGAACGCGTTGTCGGCGATATCGGTACTGATGCTGATCAGCTGGCGCAGGGTGGCGCGCTCGCGAATGATCGCGGCGTAGGCCTTGATGTTGGCCACCGACGGGGTGTTCTTGGCCAGCTCGGCCAGGTACGCCAACCCACCGACTTGCGAAGAAAGGCCTTCCTTGTCCAACTGCTCGTGCAGGGTCACCACGTCGAATGGCTGGTTGGCGTCGGCCAACTTGTGCACGGCACGGAAGATCAGGCGGTGGTCATGCCGGTAGAAGTCGCCATCCGATACCTGGTCCAGCACCCGCTCCCAGGCGTTGTTGTCCAGCATCAGGCCACCGAGCACGGCCTGCTCGGCCTCGATGGAATGCGGCGGCACCTTCAGGGCTGCGGTTTGCAGGTCAAGCTGTTCGGAAGTGGTGATCTCGTTCATGGCCACGAAAGAATTCTGGAGGATGAAAAAGACAAAGGGCACGGCCTGTCGAAAACAGGACCGTGCCCGATGTTAACCGCCTGCCCCACAAGGAGCCAGACAGTCAGCGCAGCTTAGGCAGCTACGACGACCACGCGTACGGTGGCTTCAACGTCGCTGTGCAGGTGCACGGCTACGTCGTATTCGCCAACCTGACGGATGGTGCCGTTCGGCAGACGAACTTCAGCCTTGGCCACTTCAACGCCGGAGGCGGTCAGGGCGTCAGCGATGTCGTGGGTGCCGATCGAACCGAACAGCTTGCCTTCGTCGCCAGCGGTGGCAGTGATGGTCACTTCCAGCTCGGCCAGTTGGGCAGCGCGGCTTTCAGCCGAAGCTTTCTTGTCAGCAGCTGCTTTTTCCAGCTCGGCGCGACGCTCTTCGAACGCAGCCAGGTTGGCGGCGTTGGCAACGGTGGCCTTGCCGAATGGCAGCAGGAAGTTACGGCCGTAACCAGCCTTAACCTTTACTTTGTCGCCCAGGTTGCCCAGGTTAGCGACTTTTTCCAGCAGGATCAGTTCCATTTGGTAAAACCTCTTAACTTTTAACCTTCACCGTTCGCGGAGTCATTCCCCTTGGGGGACTTGCGACCGCGAAAATCAATCAGGCTGTCGACAATGGCCAGAACCACCAGCAACGGATAAATCAGCTGCATGATCAGCGGCAGCGTCACGTACATGCCCACCAGCCAGAAACCGGCCAGTCGACCCTGTGCCACCAGCCCATGCATCAAGGCGATGCCGGCCAGCACCAGTACCAGGCTCGAGGCCGATGCCAGGACGATGAACTGCGGCCCGATGAACGGGGCCACCACCATCACTGCCACCAAGACCGCCATGGTCTGTTTCGGCAACTTCAGGGCGCGAAACTCGCGACCGAAGCCTCCAGGGTTGTACAACGCTGCCTGCCAGTAGCGCGCCAGCACCAAGGCCAGCACACTGAACAATTGCACCGTCACTGCTGTGGAAGCGACCAGCACAGGGCGGATCAGCTCACCGGAGAGCACCGGCTGCCCCTCGATTTTCGGCATGGCTTCGGCAAAGGCCTTGGCCAGTACATCGAAGGTTTGCGCCAGCGCCAGATCGAGCACGAGGCTGAAAGCCACGGCGAACACGGCACTGACCAGCAACACCCGGCTCCAGGGATGCTCGGCGCGCAACAGCGCAGCCAGGCCCAGGGCACCCGCGATCACCAGAAAGGTGATGGGATCGCCCATGACCCACACGGCCAGCCCGGCCAGCAGGCCGCCGGCGATGACCGTTGTAGCATCCTTGAACCCACGCCGCAGCAGCACAAGGCTGCCGGCAGCGGCACTCAACCAGAACAGCAGCGGCAGTACCGCGCTGATGACCACCACCAGGGTGGCCTGCACACGACCGCGCATGATGAAACTTGCTAACGCTCGCATGCTAATCCCTTACTGCTTGTCGACGACCCGGTCTCAGCGGCCGTGGCTGTCGGTGTAGGGCAGCAGGGCCAGGAAGCGGGCGCGCTTGATAGCGGTAGCCAGCTGACGCTGATAACGAGCTTTGGTACCGGTGATACGGCTTGGAACGATCTTGCCGGTTTCGGATACGTAAGCTTTCAGGGTGTTGAGATCTTTGAAGTCGATCTCTTTCACGTCTTCAGCAGTGAAGCGGCAGAATTTACGACGACGGAAGAAACGTGCCATTTAATAGGCTCCTCTAAAGGTCCGTGGATTACTCGTCAGCGTTATCGCTGGAGTCGCTGTCATTGCTGTCGTCGCCGTCGGCGGATTCAGCATGCTCAGGACGCTCACGACGCTCACGGCGCTCGCTGCGGTTTTCTTCAGCCTTCAGCATCTCGGACTGGCCGGTAACGGCTTCGTCACGACGGATGACCAGGTTACGGATAACGGCATCGTTGTAGCGGAAGTTGTCTTCCAGCTCGGCCAGGGCCTTGCCGGTGCACTCAACGTTCAGCATCACGTAGTGAGCCTTGTGAACATTGTTGATTGCGTAGGCCAGTTGACGACGGCCCCAGTCTTCCAGGCGGTGGATCTTGCCACCATCTTCTTCGATCAGCTTGGTGTAACGCTCAACCATGCCGCCGACTTGCTCGCTCTGGTCCGGGTGAACCAGGAAGATGATTTCGTAATGACGCATGAATGCTCCTTACGGGTTAGTAGTCTGCCAGCGAATCTGGTCAGACAAGGAGTGAATGACACTGTATGTCTTGCACGAAGGGGAGGCACATGCGCGCCTGCCAGCTCGGCAAGGGGCGCAATTGTAGAGAAGGCGAGGCGTACAAGCAAGGTGATTGGTGAATATTTGAACAGCCTGAAACACATTATTCCTGCACTGGCCCTATCGCCGGCAAGCCAGCTCCCACAGGATCGCCACAGGTGCTGAACCTTGTGGTGCACCTGTGGGAGCCGGCTTGCCGGCGATAGGGCCGGTACAGGCCGAAGATCAGCGCTTGGCCTGACGCTGACGCACAGCCTCGAACAGGCACACGCCAGTCGCCACCGACACGTTCAGGCTGCTGACACTACCGCCCATCGGCAACTTCACCAGGAAATCGCAATGCTCGCGGGTCAGCCGGCGCATGCCCTTGCCTTCCGCGCCCATGATCATCACCAGCGGCCCGGTCAGGTCCTGCTGATAGATCTCCTGCTCGGCCTCGCCGGCGGTACCTACCACCCACAGGCCACGCTGCTGCAGTTTCTCCAGGGTACGCGCCAGGTTGGTCACGGCCACCAGCGGAATCACCTCCGCAGCGCCACAGGCCACCTTGCGCACGACCGGTGTCAGGGTTGCAGACTTGTCCTTGGGCACCACCACTGCCGTGGCGCCGGCGGCATCGGCGGTACGCAGGCAGGCGCCAAGGTTGTGCGGGTCGGTCACACCGTCCAGCACCAGGATCAGCGGTGGTGTTTCGGTGCGTTCGAGCAATTCCTCGAGCATCAATTCGCCCCAGACCTGGCTCGGGCTCACCTCGGCGACCACACCCTGGTGCACGCCTTCTACCCAGGCATCCATCTCACGACGCTCGGCCTGGCCGACCGCCACGCGATTTTCCGCAGCCAACGCCAGCAACGCCTGCAGGCGCGGCTCGCTGCGCCCTTCCGACAGCCAGATCTGCTTGACCCGCTTCGGATGGTGCTGCAGCAATGCCTGCACGGCGTGCACGCCGTAGATCTTTTCCAGCTGACTCATGACTTGCTCTTGCTCTTGCGTGGCGCGCCGGACTTCGACGGGCCTTTACGGTGCTTGGTCGGCTTGCCGGAGGCCTTGCCGCCCTTGTCCGACTTGCTGCTGGCATGGCCGCCACTGCGCGCCTCGCTCATCAGCGCCTTCTTCATTTCGCGGCTCTTGCGCACTTCGGCGTTACGCTGCACAGCGTCTTTCGGGAAGTACGCCTCGGCGGTTTCGCTCTTGCGGCTGCGCGGCTTAGGCGTGGCCTTGGCCTCGACCGGGGCCTGCTCGGCCTGGCCGGCAGCCGGTGCGGCACCACGCTGCTTGCGGCCGATCGGGGCGGCGAGGGTCTTTTCCGACACTTCGAAGTCGATCTTGCGTTCGTCCAGGTCGACGCGCATGACCTTGACCTCGATCGTGTCGCCCAGTCGGAAGCTGCGACCGGTACGCTCGCCAGACAGACGGTGGTGCACCGGGTCGAAGTGGTAGTAGTCACCCGGCAGCGCACTGACGTGCACCAGGCCTTCCACATAGATATCGGTCAGCTCGACGAACAGGCCGAAACCGGTTACCGCAGTGATCACACCCGGGAAGGTTTCGCCGACGCGGTCCTTCATGAACTCGCACTTGAGCCAGTTGACCACGTCACGGGTGGCTTCATCGGCCCGGCGCTCGGTCATCGAGCACTGCTCGCCGAGCTGCTCGAGGGTGTTCTCGTCGTACGGGTAGATACGCGCCTTGGGAATGCTCATGGCGCCAGCACGCTTGACGTGCGGGGTGTCGACCCTGGAACGGATGATGCTGCGGATGGCGCGGTGCACCAGCAGGTCCGGGTAGCGACGGATCGGCGAGGTGAAGTGGGTGTACGCCTCGTAGTTCAGGCCGAAGTGGCCGTTGTTGTCGGTGCTGTACACCGCCTGGCTCAACGAACGCAGCATCACGGTCTGGATCAGGTGGAAGTCCGGGCGCCCGGCGATGCTCGCCAGCAGTGCCTGGTAATCCTTCGGCGACGGGTCCTTGCCCTTGTGCAGGGTCAGGCCCAGTTCGCCCAAGAAGGCGCGCAGCTTTTCCAGACGCTCCGGCGGCGGGCCGTCGTGCACGCGGTACAGGGCCGGCACGCCGTGCTTCTGCAGGAATTCGGCGGTGGCCACGTTGGCCGCCAGCATGCATTCTTCGATCAGCTTGTGGGCGTCGTTGCGCACGGTCGGGCGGATTTCCGCGATCTTGCGCTCGTCACCGAAGATGATGCGGGTTTCCTGGGTCTCGAAGTCGATCGCGCCACGGGTGTGACGGGCCTCCACCAGCACCTTGTACAGGTTGTACAGGTTCTTCAGGTCCGGGACGACTGCCTTGTACTCCTCGCGCAGCGCCTTGCCCTCACGGGTGCGGGAGTGCTCGAGCATGCTGCTGACCTTGTTGTAGGTCAGGCGGGCGTGGGAGTGGATGACGCCTTCGTAGAACTGGTAGTCGACCATCTGGCCGGCTTTGTTCATGGTCATTTCGCAGACCATCGCCAGGCGATCGACATGCGGGTTCAGCGAGCACAGGCCGTTGGACAGCTCTTCGGGGAGCATCGGTACCACGCGCTCGGGGAAGTACACCGAGTTGCCGCGCTGCTGGGCCTCGACGTCCAGGGCCGAGCCCAGCCGAACGTAGCTGGACACATCGGCAATGGCCACATACAGGCGCCAGCCACCGGAGAACAGGCGCAGCTTGCCCAGCGGTTCGCAATAGACCGCGTCGTCGAAGTCGCGGGCGTCCTCGCCGTCGATGGTGACGAACGGCAGGTGGCGCAGATCGACGCGCTTCTCCTTGTCCTTCTCTTCGACTTCGGAGCGGAACTTGCGCGCCTCCTTGATCACCTCTTTGGGCCAGACGTGCGGGATATCGTAGCTGCGCAGCGCAACGTCGATTTCCATGCCCGGCGCCATGTAGTTGCCGATGACCTCGACCACATCGCCCTGCGGCTGGAAGCGCGGCGTCGGCCAGTGGGTGATCTTGATCTCGACGAACTGGCCGATCTTGGCCCCGCCGTTACGCCCGGCGGTGACCAGCACTTCCTGCTGGATCTTCGGGTTGTCCGGGGTAACGTAGCCGATACCGCCTTCTTCGAAGTAACGGCCGACCACGCTTTCGTGGGCGCGGGAGATGATTTCGACCAGCACGCCTTCACGGCGGCCACGGCGGTCGACGCCAGAGACGCGGGCCAGGCCGCGGTCACCGTCGAACACCAGGCGCATTTGCGACGGGCTGAGGAACAGATCTTCGCTGCCGTCGTCCGGAATAAGGAAGCCGAAGCCGTCGCGGTGACCGGAGACGCGGCCGCAGATCAGGTCCAGCTTGTCTACCGGGGCATAAGTGCCGCGCCGGGTATAGATAAGCTGGCCATCGCGCTCCATGGCACGCAGGCGGCGGCGCAGGGCTTCGATCTGGTCTTCGTCGTAAAGACCGAACTCGGCCGCCAGCTCCTCGCGTGCGGCCGGTTCGCCACGGTCGGCGAGGCGCTGCAGGATCAGCTCACGGCTGGGAATAGGGTTGTCGTATTTTTCCGCTTCGCGAGCGGCCTCGGGATCGAGGGATTGCCAATCGGCCATCAGAAGGGGTTCACCTTGGGGTATATAGATAGGAATTCTGGCATAGGCGTATTGAAACCGGAAATGTCAGCCTTGGACAGCCCCACCGGCGTGTCTGGCGAGGACGAATAGGCCTGCGGAATCAACAAGTTGAATTTTTTGAAATTTTTTTTGCTTGGGGGGTTTACAGCCCCCCGGACCGTCCGTATAGTGCGCACCACAACGACGGACAACCCCGAAGTTGTAGTAGAGATGAGCGGCGCTGTAAAGCATCAAGTAATCTCGAATGTGTGCCCAGGTGGCGGAATTGGTAGACGCGCTGGTTTCAGGTATCAGTGGCTTAACGGCCGTGGAAGTTCGAGTCTTCTCCTGGGCACCAAATATTTTCAAGTAACAGATGACCAAGGATCTGTTACTACTGTGTGAAAGCGAACGATAGTCGCCTTCTCCAGATGATGTAAAGCTTTGCCCAGGTGGCGGAATTGGTAGACGCGCTGGTTTCAGGTATCAGTGACTTAACGGTCGTGGAAGTTCGAGTCTTCTCCTGGGCACCATACAAAAATCCACTAGCTTGCTAGTGGGTTTTTTCTTGCCTGCGATTTTTGTATCCCTCCTCTTTTCGGTCATAGGTGCAAACCTGTGCTGGCCTCTTCGCGGCTAAAGCCGCTCCCACAGGTATTTCACTCCCCTCAAGACCTGTGATGCACCTGTGGGAGCGGGTTTACCCGCGAAGAGGCCAGCACAGCCAACACACCTTCAGACTCTTGCACCATGGTCTGACCATGAATTTCTCGTCACCCAGCCACTTGAGAAACGATTTCGTTTACCATTGTTTCCAAATATGTAGCCGTAAGCGAGGAAGTACCCGCATGACGATCCGCCCGCAACCGCTGATGCGTACCTTGGCCGCCGCCGTGCTGAGCCTGGCCATCGGTGCTCCGGCCGCCATGGCAGACGCACCGGTCACCCTGACCATGTACAACGGTCAGCACAAGGAAATCGGCGAGGCCATCGCCAAGGCCTACGAGGCCAAGACCGGCATCCACATCGATATCCGCAAGGGCAGCAGCAACCAGCTGGCCAGCCAGATCATCGAGGAAGGCGAACGCTCGCCGGCCGACATCATCTACACCGAAGAGTCCCCTCCCCTGAACAACCTGGGCGAACTGGGCCTGCTGGCAAAGATCGATGACGCCACCGCGAACATGATGCCCAAGGAGTATGTAGGCGCCAACGGCACCTGGATGGGCATCACCGCCCGTACGCGCATCGTCGTCTTCAACCCGAAGAAGGTCGACGAGAAAGACTTGCCGACCACAGTGATGGACTTTGCCAACCCCGAGTGGGAAGGCCGCGTCGGCTATGTGCCCACCAGCGGCGCCTTCCAGGAACAGGCCGTGGCCATCCTGAAGATGCACGGGCGAGAAGCCACCGAAGAATGGCTGACCGGCCTGAAGGCATTCGGCAAGACCTACACCAACAACATGGTCGCCCTCAAAGCCGTGGAAAAAGGCGAAGTGGCTGCGGTACTGGTGAACAACTACTACTGGTATGCGCTCGAGCGCGAGCGCGGCAAGCTGGATACCAAGCTCTACTACCTGGCCGATGGCGATGCCGGCAACCTGGTCACCATTTCCGGCGCAGCCGTGGTCAAGGCCAGCAAGCACCCGAAAGAAGCCCAGGCCCTGCTCAACTGGATGGCCAGCGAAGAAGGCCAGCGCGTGATCACCCAGACCACCGCCGAGTACCCGCTGCACAAAGGCATGGTCTCCGACCGTGGCCTGAAACCGTTCGAAGACCTGCGCCCGCCGAAGATCTCACCAGCCGACCTGGGCAATGCCGAGGAAGCGATCGAGCTTGAGCGCGAGGTCGGCCTGCTCTGATGACTGCCGCCCTGTCCGAGCCGGTGCCGGTACGCTTCGTACCGCGCCGCAAGCGCCCCTCCGTCTGGGTGGTGCTGCCTGTGCTGTTCCTGGTAGCGATGAGCTTGCTGCCTTTGCTGTACGTTGCCATGAAAGCCTGGGAGGCCGGCTGGCGCGAAGCCTTGCACCTGCTGTGGCGGCCGTTTGTCTGGGGGCTGATGCGCAACACCCTGATGCTGATGGTCGGGGTGACGCTGACCTGCATGGTGGTCGGCCTGGCCCTGGCCTGGCTGCTGGAGCGCAGCAACCTGGCCGGCCGCCGGTTGTGGGGCGTGGTGCTGTGCCTGCCGTTCGCCGTGCCGTCGTTCGTCAGCAGCTTCACCTGGGTGTCGCTGAGCTCGGACTTCGAAGGACTGGGCGGGGCGATCATGGTCATGGCCCTGTCCAAGTACCCACTGGTGTTCCTGCCGGTGGCCGCGACCCTGCGCAACCTCGATACCTCGCTGGAGGAATCGGCACGTACGCTGGGCTGCAGCCGCTGGGGCGTATTCATCAAGGTCACCCTGCCGCTGCTGTGGCCGTCGATGCTTGGCGGCGCGCTGCTGATCGCCCTGCACATGCTGGTGGAGTTCGGCGCCTTGTCGATCCTAGGCTTGCAAACCTTCACCACGGCGATTTACCAGCAGTTCGAACTGGAGTTCAGCAATGCCAACGCGGCCATGCTGTCCGCCGTGCTGTTGGCGATGTGCCTGGTGATGCTGTGGCTTGAACTGCGGGTACGTGGCAAGGCCCGTCACGTGCGCATCGGCCAGGGTGTGGCGCGACGAGCACAACCGGTGCGGTTGCGTGGCTGGGCAGTGCTGGCGCAACTGTTCTGCGTGGGCCTGGCGGTGTTGGGCAGCGGTATTCCGCTGGCCATGCTCGGCTACTGGTTGAGCGTGGGTTCATCGGCGGCATTCCCTGTTGCGGCCATTTCCAAGGCGCTGTTCACCTCGTTGTCGGTGTCGCTGGGGGGTGCCGGTTTCTGCGTGTTGCTAGCCCTGCCAATCAGCTTCCTGGTGGTGCGCTACAAGGGCCGCCTGGCAATCTGGGCCGAGCGCCTGCCATACCTGTTGCACGCCCTGCCCGGCCTGGTGATTGCCCTGACCCTGGTGTTCTTCGCCCTGCATTACGTGCCGGCTCTGTACCAGACCACGGCACTGTTGCTGCTGGCCTATGCGCTGCTGTTCCTGCCGCTGGCGCAGTCGCCGGTGCGCACCGCACTGAACAAGGCTTCACCTACCCTGGAGGAAGCGGCACGGACCTTGGGCGCGAGCAGCTTTGCCGCGTTCTGCCGGGTGACCCTGCCGATCATCTTCCCGGCCATGGCGGCAGCCTTTGCCCTGGTGTTCCTGGATGCCATGAAGGAACTGACAGCTACCTTGCTGCTCAGCCCGACCGGCATGACCACCCTGGCCACCGAGGTGTGGGCGCACACGGCCAACGTCGAGTTCGCGGCGGCAGCGCCTTATGCGGCGTTGTTGATTGTGGTTTCGGGGTTGCCGGTTTATCTGCTTACAACGCGGATGTATTTGAACAAGGCTTGAAAGCTTGCCCAGGCCGCCATGCGGCCTGGGCATTAAGCCACTTGGGCAACTCACTTCTTGGACATGATCCGCAAGACCCGCAGAAACAGATTGATAATGTCTAGATACAGCGATGCAGCGCTGTCTATTGCATTATCCACGGTACGCTCAATCTGGTTCGCACGCCCCCAATCAACCCCGATATAGCCACAGAAGATCAGTGCTGTGATCCAATCAATTACCGCGAGATGGATACCGAATAACCAAACCTGCGCCAATTCAACGAAGATCACAGCTATCAAAGCTATGCATAATGACGCCTTGATGCGCTTGAAGAAGCGGGGGAATACAGACCCCAGCAACATCATGGTAACGGTTAGCAAGACGGTCGCCTGCAAGGCATTCACGATGTTTTCATGTGAGTACTTTGGGAGGACGATGACAAGCAGCAACCCGACCGGAATCACGATCAGGTTGTAGCCGAGGAAACTATACAACGGCTTTTCAGATTTGAAGATGATCGCGACACCCGGTAACGCGGTGATCAAGTAGCCAACCAGGAACAGCATCATGGGGATGGACCGAACAATATCGGGCGGCACCGTGATTACCAGATACCAGTTGACGAAGAAGCCCCACAGCAGTACTGCGCCGAGGATCAGATTGTAGATGCTCGCCGATATTTTATGATTGGTTCCGAGTCGATTGAAGGTTTCGTTCTCCAGCATGCCTGTTACGCCCCCTGGCGTCTATGCTTGTAAATACTGCCCGCGATAACGTGCGCTCAACGCCACCCGGCTAACCAACTGCTGTTTCGCTGCGGCGGCGCCTTATGCGGCGTTGTTGATCGTGGCATCGGGTTACCGGTGTATTTACTGACTATACGGATGTATTTGAGTAAGGCGGAGAGCGGGTCCAGACTGGTGACCAACCCGGATTTCATTAATATAAACCCGTCATCTCAGAAACCTTATCCAAACACAGAACATAGCCAGCAAGATAAAAAGCAGCACGTGAGCATGCCATAACCAAACCAGTAGTTTTTTAAGGCCTTGAGGGGCATTGCGGACATCTTCACTGTCCAACATACCTTTGCGAATGCAAAAAGCCTTCATTGATAGCATCGCGGAAACTGACCCCAAACGCATAATCTGCCCAAGCATACCAGCACGGGCATACATTGCTTTGCTTCCCACAACCATGGGACTATTTGAGAAGCTTGCCTCGACCTTATCAAGGAAGCGGTATGCAATTACAATCCACGTTCCAAACATTAAAAATGGTGATGCAAACAAACACACTCCGAGCACCGCGACCTGCACATTGGTCATTGCAGCACCTCATATAAAACTTCTCCATGAAACTCGCCACCCATTTCTCCTAACGCCCCACCTACACTACCTCCAGCCACTCCGCCGAGCAACACGCAAGCGACAGTCCCTGCACCTGCTGTGATGCAGTTGATCAATCTCCTCTAGCGTTTTCTTGATAGCCTCAAGATGCTTGTTCCAGGCATCACTGGCTGCACCTGCACCTATAGACGCACGGGTCAACAAGCTCTGCAACAGGTCATAGTTCTCTAGGAAGAATCCATCGATTCCCCCTCCGTTCAACTCGATATCAAGGTGTATCCCAGCCGCCTTACCCATGAGAAAAGCTTCATGACTAGTGCAGGAGGGGGTGCTTGGATCACCCACGATCACGAGTTCGCCAGGGAAAACGACGCTATTGGCAATATGCGCATTCAACACATCAAACTTGACCCGCTGATTGGCCGACATCGGCGTGCCGGCCTTCAGCGACTCATACGATTGCGCCTGGAGATTGATAAAGCTACGTGCTTCGGACATGGTCGCACCTCACGCATATTTCTTGTTGCTGATACGATCCCAGCCGCCGGTCACATTGCCGCCGGCACTGCCGTCGAGGCGCTTCTGCCGTGTGTAGGTGGTCTTGATACGGCCATAGTTCAGTTGCACCACCTCCATCGGCACGCCGGCACTGGCGCTCTGGGTGTAGTCGGCGATGATCACTTCTTCGAGGACGACCTCGTAGTACTTGAGCTTGTCGCCACCCGCACGACACAGCACCAACTTCACTTCTTTCAGGTGCTGGCCGGCACAGCTGGCTTCCAGCAGCTTGCAGCTGGCGCTGTCCAGGTGCTTGGTGAAAGAGAAGTTGGTGAGGGTGGTGCGACCTGATGATGCGCCGCCCGCAGAACTGGCGGTGGCAGAGGTGCTCTGGTTGGCACCGAACTTGTAGCCGATGATTTCGATCCAGTTGGCGTACTGCTCGTCCAGTGCTTCGCCAGTGATTTCCGCGATTTGAATATAAGCATCGAAAGCAATGCTTACCTCTCCTTGGTAAAAATTGGGCTGATAACGACGGTGTTCGAACATCGCCGCCTTGAGGTTGTTCCCGAAGGCGAATGGCGGATTGCGCTGCGGGTCTTCAGGTGCGATTGACGCTAGCGCTCAGTGCCTGGCGCCGCAACCGCACGCGGCCGACCAAGGTAAATTTGGGAAATTTCTTACAAATTTGGCGATGATGTTAGCTTGATCGCGAAAAAGAACGTGTCATGCGAACTCAGGGCTCGTTGCTGAGCGGCCATGAACAACTCCCTTTGTCATGTGTCGCCGACAGCTTAGCAACACGCCCTTTGTAGGAGCGCGCTAAGCCCTGAACTGCCCCAAGCTGGCCCGCAGCTGCGCCGCCAGGTCATCCAGCACCTTGCTACTGGCGGTCGTCTGCATCACGACTTCAGCCGAGCGCTCAGCCTGGGCGTGAATGCTCTCCACGCGTCCACGCACCGCTTGCGCACCATGCGCCCGTTGCTCGGCAGCCCGGGTCGCCAGGCCGATGGCGGCATGCACTTGCTCCACCGCCGCCGGCACCGTGCTGCCGGCGATCGGCGCAAACTCGCCTACCCACACACCAAATTAATAGCCTTCCAATTTCAACCAACTCCAAAGACCTATGAGCGACAAAAAAATAGCGACATGAACAAACCACAAGCCCACAAGCATACGGCGCAAACCACCAGGAAATTTCTTTACATCCTGAAGATCCAAAAGGCCTTTACGAATGCAAATCGCCCTCATCGACAACATTACGGATGCGGAGCCGGTACGCATCACTTTACCCAGCAAACCCGCCTGACCAAAAATCTTTTTATTACCAGAAACCATTGAACTATTAGAAAGCAACGACTCTATGTAACTCACATAGCGAACTGAAATATAAACCCATATAAATATGACCATGAACATAGCCATCATTAAAGGAAGACCTAACCACCTGGCGTCGAAGCCAATCATTGCGTCACCTCATATAACAACTCACCAAACATCTCACCGATATCACCTACGACCGAACCGCCTGCAGCACCACCCACGGCGCCTCCAATGACAGTACACGCGAGGGCCCCCGGACCGCCTGTCGTCACTCCGAGGAAAAGTACGCATCCAGTTCCCCCTAGAAATCCACCAATCGACCCGCCCGCGATCGAGCCCCCCGTACTGCCGACCAGAGAGACTCCTTCCACATACTTGGCCTTTCTGCAATCTTCAGAGCGTCCAAAGGTACATGCATGATGGATACTCAGCCCTGTTGAAGCCACGTCGAGCCCCAAGCCGATATAAGTGCCCTTCTTTATCAGACTTGCCGCTTTCGAGACGCCAGCAATCTTTTCGGCATATCCAGCAATTTCACCTGTATGTAGGTAGCTCTTGGTAGATATCTCGAGCGCTCTTTTCACCGACCCCTTATTTTGCAGGCCCGAACCATACGCAGCCATGTTGTTCAACTGCCCTTCCAACTTCATAAACAATGCCATTCTCTTGGCATAAAATTCGTCACGCGCTTTTAGCGTGCCGTTTTTCAAATACTCCCGATGTAATATCTCGATTTCTTCCAACGTCCTCTTGATCGCATCGAGGTATCTGCTCCAACCATCGCTCACAACGCCTGCCCCCATGGAGGTATGAGAGAGCAAGCCTTTCAACATCTCATAGTTATCCAGAAAGAAGTCATCCACCCCAGCGCCATTGATCTCAAGCTGATGGTGTATCCCCGCCGCCTCTGCCATCAAATATGCTTCATGGCTCGTACACGATGGGGTACTGGGATCTCCAACAATCACCAGCTCCCCTCCGACAACCACGCTATTGACGATATGCGCATTCAACACATCAAACTTGGCCCGCTGATTGGCCGACATCGGCGTGCTGGCCTTCAACGACTCATAGGATTGTGCCTGGGGATTGATGAAGCTACGTGCCTCGGACATAGTCGCACCTCACGCATATTTCTTGTTGCTGATGCGATCCCAGCCGCCGGTCACATTGCCGCCGGCACTGCCGTCGAGGCGCTTCTGCCGTGTGTAAGTGGTCTTAATACGGCCATAGTTCAGTTGCACCACCTCCATCGGCACGCCGGCACTGGCGCTCTGGG
Organism: Pseudomonas asiatica; assembly: GCF_009932335.1. Taxonomy (NCBI): domain Bacteria; kingdom Pseudomonadati; phylum Pseudomonadota; class Gammaproteobacteria; order Pseudomonadales; family Pseudomonadaceae; genus Pseudomonas; species Pseudomonas asiatica. Next base: position 812,794 of record NZ_BLJF01000003.1, on the reverse strand, counting down.
TGTAGTCAGCGATGATCACTTCTTCGAGGACGACCTCGTAGTACTTGAGCTTGTCGCCACCCGCACGACACAGCACCAACTTCACTTCTTTCAGGTGCTGGCCGGCACAGCTGGCTTCCAGCAGCTTACAGCTGGCGCTGTCCAGGTGCTTGGTGAAAGAGAAGTTGGTGAGGGTGGTGCGACCTGATGATGCGCCGCCCGCAGAACTGGCGGTGGCAGAGGTGCTCTGGTTGGCACCAAACTTATAGCCAGCGATCTCGATCCAGTTAGTGAACTGCTCGTCCAGCGCCTCACCAGCGATTTCGTTGATTTGAATATAAGCATCGAAAGCCATGCTTACCTCTCCCTGGTAATGTTTGGGCTGATAACGACAACGCTCTGATATTGTCGTCTTGCGGTTGTGCCTGAAAAGCTCACGGCGGATTAGCGCTGTCGCCTCAAGGCCCGGTTGACACTAGTTCCCTGTGCCAAGCCACGCAATAGCACGCGCTCACCAAGGCAAACTTTGGGAAGTTACCTACAACATCAGGTAAAAATTCTGATTTATCAGGTAAGAATCTGCTGCTTATCGACGCTCGAAACGATGGCCCTGCAAGTTGCTCAGCATCCGCCGCACGATCACGCCATGAACCCATCCAACCGGTACCATGTACAAACGCCCAAAGGTGTTGAAGCACTTCACCGAGGTGGTCACGTTCAACTGCGGGAAGCCGCACTCCCCTGTCGACACATCCATGCAGACCATGACGGCCAAGTGCGTATCGCGCGAGGTCAGCACCAGTTGCTGGTCGCTGATGGCCTCGACAGTGAAGAAGTCCAGACCCTCGCCGACGGCTGGTACATGCTCTGGATCGCGGCGAGTGAAGCCGTGGATATCGGCGACATTGAAACGACGTGAGATGTAGTCGCGAATTTGAAAAGCCAAGGCCAGCCAGCCGGGGACGTCCGAGGTCATGGCGCAGTAGGCTTGCAGGGCGGTCAGCGGTACCGTCAGCTGCACGCTGTCAGTGTGGAGAAAATCAAGGCATGCCTTGGCGGCGACCAGTTGGGCGGACATGAGCAACTCCCTTTGTCATGTGTCGCCGACAGCTTAGCAACATGACTCGCTGTAGGAGCGGCCTTGTGTCGCGAAAGGGCTGCGCAGCGGCCCCGGCAATTTCAGCGTTCAAGCAGATATCCCGGGGCTGCTGCGCAGCCCTTTCGCGACACAAGGCCGCTCCTACAGGGACCGCATCAAGCTCTGAATTGGCCCAGGCTGGCACGCAGCTGTGCCGCCAGGTCATCCAGCACCTTGCTACTGGCCGTTGTCTGCATCACCACCTCGGCCGAGCGTTCGGCCTGGGCGTGTATGGTTTCCACCCGTCCACGCACTGCCTGCGCCCCGCTCGCCTGCTGCTCGGCCGCGCGGGTGGCCAGGCCGATGGCTGCATGCACCTGCTCCACCGCCGCCTGCACCGACTGCTGACGGCGCTCGTTGTCACGCAGCACCAGCAGCCCTTCGCTGGCCTTGAGCCCGGCCTGGCTGATGGTGGCCACGGCCTCCTTGGCCCCCTTCTGCAGCGCGGCGATATGCGCCTGGATATCTCCTGTGGAACTTTGCGTCTTGCTCGCCAGCGCCCGCACCTCATCGGCCACGACGGCAAACCCGCGCCCGGTTTCGCCGGCACGGGCGGCTTCGATGGCCGCGTTCAAGGCCAGCAGGTTGGTCTGTTCGGCGATGCCGTGGATAACCGTCAGCACCACTTCGATCTGCTCGCTCTGCTTGGCCAGGCGCTCGATCACCTGGGAGCCGGCCTCCACCTGCCCGGCCAGGTTCTCGATCAAACCGGCTAGCTGGGTTGATGTGCGGCTGTTCTCGTCAGTTGCCTGGCGGATATCCACCACCTGCTGCAGGGCTGCCTGCATCGCGTGGCTTTCAGCCTGGGCCTCGTCGGCCATGCTTGACAGGTCGCGCAGGCTGGCCGCCACTTCATCGCGTTGCAGCGCAGCGGCAGCATCGGCGCCGGCATTGCGCTGGGCCATTGCGCCAATCTCAACGCCGGTACGCTGCGCCACCTCGCCGGCCTCGCGCACGATGGGCTGCAGCTTGTCGACAAAGCGGTTCACCGCCGAGGCCATGTCGCCGATTTCATCGCGGCTGTCGAGCAGCACGCGCTTGGTCAGGTCGCCTTCACCGGCAGCGAGGTCGTCGAGTGCAGCGATCAGCAGGCGCAGCTTGCTCAACACCCGCCGGCCAAGCACCACGGCTACCACCAGCAGCACCCCTAGGCCGACCAGCACCAGCCCCAGGCCGATGCGCCAACGCAGCTCTGCAGCAGCATCGCGAACCGTCTGTGCTGTATTGGCCTGCATCGCGGCGGCGCTGCCCTGGGCCTTTTCCAAACGCTCGCGCAGGGTGTTGCCACTCTCAGCCGCAGCACCGACCAGGCTGTCACCGACCAGTTGCTCACCACTGGTGATAAGGGCGGCGAAGCGCTGGTCGAGCGCCTTGAGCTCCTGGTCGATGCCAGCCGTGGAAACACCCATCACCACCTTGCCGATTTCCGCACCATTGGGGCTGATTGAGGCCTCGACGAAGTACACCGCCGGGTCCCGCCGTGCCGCGTCGATCACCTTGTCCAGCGCACGCTCGCCCTGACCTTTTTCCATCAACGCCTGGTTGATCGGGTTCTGCCGGTTCAGGTAGCGGGTAAGGTGCTGGCCCTGAGCGTCGTCGTAAACCACAAACAGCACGTTGGGGTTGCGCTGGGCGCGGCGCGCGAAGTCGGAGAGCACCGGCACATCGTTGTCCCAGATCGCCCGCGGTGCGACCGACGCCAGCAGCTCGGCCATATCGTTGGCGGAGTCCTTGAGGTTCTTCTCCAGCGTGCTGCGCAGCTGCTGCTGCTCGCTTTGCAGACGTGCCGACAAACCTGCACTCAGGCGCTGGCGGGTGCTGCTGGAGAGGCCATCGAGGCCCGAGCGCACATCTTGCCCAGCTTGCTCCAGTTCGCTGGCGAGCTGGCGGCTGTCATTGCCCAGGCGTTCGCCAAGGTCGGCTTCCAGGGCGGTAACCGTGCTTCGGGTGAGCGCAACGGCTACCAGCACCTGCACCAAAAGAGCGATACCAAGGGCAACAAACACAGGCCGCAAAAGGCGGCTTCGTAACAGTGAGAGGATGGCAGACACGGTGAACCCTCGTGTTTTCTGGCGCCACTATTCTGATGGCATCTACAGAAACTTCTTACAGCAAGGGTTGTGCCGGAGGCAGCAGGGATAAATGCCAAGGTTCAGCAGTGTGCTTGCCTGCACCGGCCCTATCGCCGGCAAGCCAGCTCCCACAGATTCACCACAAGTCTGGGGGGTTGCGAGGTCCCTGTGGGAGCCGGCTTGCCGGCGATAGGGCCAGTACAGGCATACCCCACAAATGAAAACGCCGCAGCCCCTTTCAGGGCCACGGCGTCAGATCAGCCTGGAAGGCAGATCAGGCGAACGGATGACGCAGCACGATGGTCTCGTTGCGGTCCGGGCCGGTGGAGATGATGTCGATCGGCGCGCCGATCAGCTCTTCGATGCGCTTGATATAGGCGCGAGCGTTAGCCGGCAGTTCTTCCAGGGTTTTCACGCCCAGGGTCGATTCGCTCCAGCCTGGCATCTCTTCGTACACCGGCTCCAGGCCGATGTAGCTGTCGGCATCGGAAGGCGCGTCGATGACGGCACCGTTCTCGTTCTTGTAGCCAACGCAGATGTTGATGGTTTCCAGGCCATCCAGTACGTCCAGCTTGGTCAGACAGATGCCCGAGATGCTGTTGACGTCGATGGCGCGACGCAGGATCACGGCATCGAACCAGCCGCAACGGCGCGCACGGCCGGTGGTGGAGCCGAACTCATGGCCACGCTTGGCCAGGGTAGCGCCAGTCTCGTCGAACAGTTCGGTCGGGAACGGACCGGAACCTACGCGAGTGGTGTAGGCCTTGGTGATACCCAGGATGTAGTCCAGGTACATCGGGCCAACGCCAGAACCGGTGGAGATACCGCCAGCGGTGGTGTTGGAGCTGGTGACGTACGGGTAGGTACCGTGGTCGATGTCCAGCAGCGAGCCCTGGGCACCTTCGAACATGATGTCCTTGCCAGCGCGACGCAGGTTGTGCAGCTCGGCGGTGACGTCGAGCATCATCGGCTTGAGCTGTTCGGCGTAGGCCATGCATTCGTCCAGGGTCTGCTGGAAGTCGATGGCCGGCTCTTTGTAGTAGTTCACCAGCTGGAAGTTGTGGTAGTCCAGCAGCTCACCCAGCTTGGCGGCGAAACGCTCGCGGTGGAACAGGTCGCCCACGCGCAGGCCGCGGCGTGCGACCTTGTCTTCGTAGGCTGGGCCGATACCACGGCCGGTGGTACCGATCTTGGCTTCGCCGCGGGCTTTTTCGCGGGCCTGGTCCAGGGCAACGTGGTACGACAGGATCAGCGGCGCAGCCGGGCTGATGCGCAGGCGCTCGCGCACCGGCACGCCCTTCTCTTCCAGCTTGGTGATTTCACGCATCAGGGCATCCGGGGCAACGACCACGCCGTTGCCGATCAGGCACTGTACGCCTTCACGCAGGATGCCGGACGGAATCAGGTGCAGAACGGTCTTTTCACCGTTGATCACCAGGGTGTGACCCGCGTTGTGGCCACCCTGGTAGCGCACTACGGCGGCAGCATGTTCGGTCAGCAGATCGACGATCTTGCCTTTGCCCTCATCACCCCACTGGGTGCCCAGGACGACGACATTCTTACCCATTACATTGGTCCTCATTCACGCAAACTTGGTTGCCGGCCTACTGCCGGCGCAGAAACTCACTGGGCCAGCGGCAGAACCTGCCAGCGCCCGTCTTGCTGAATCAATTGCCGATCACAATCCGCCTCGAGAGCAGCACTCAACGGCTGGCCAGGCAGGGCCTGGACCACACGCTGGCCCTCGTTGCGCAACTGGCAGACTTGCTGCCAGAGGGCCGCGTCGCCACTGTCCGGCATCCAGATGCCGCCAGTTGGCAATACGACCTCCGCTCGCCCCAGTGTGACCAGGGTCTTCAAATCCGTGGAGAAACCGGTGGCCGGGCGGGCCCGGCCGAAATCGGCGCCGATGTCGTCATAGCGCCCGCCCTGGGCGATCGATTGGCCTTCGCCCGGCACGAACACGGCGAACACCACGCCTGTGTGATAGTGGTAACCGCGCAGCTCGCCGAGGTCGAAGTACAGCGGCAGGTCCGGGAAGCGCGACGCCAGGCGATCGGCGATCGCCAGCAGGTCGTCCAGCGCCGCCAGCACGCTGGCCGGGGCTCGGCCCAGGCGCACGCGGGCTTCGGCCAGCACTTCGCGGCCACCGCACAGTTCCACCAGCGCGCGCAGCATGTTGCCCAGGTCCTTCGGCAGGTCGGCGGTCAGCACCTGAATCTCATCCACGGCCTTGCGCTGCAGGGCGTCGAACAGCTGCTGCTCGACCGCGCCGGACAGGCCGGCAGCACGGGCCAGGCCGCGGTAGATACCGACGTGGCCCAGGTCCATGTGCACATCTGGCACATCGGTCAGCTGCAGCGTGGCGAGCATCAGGCTGATGACTTCGACATCGCTGGTGGGGCTGGCGTCGCCGTACAGCTCGGCACCCAGCTGGATCGGGCTACGCGAGGTGGACAGGGCGCGCGGCTGGGCGTGCAGCACGCTGCCGGCATAGCACAGGCGGCTCGGGCCTTCACGGCGCAGGGTGTGGGCGTCAATGCGCGCCACCTGCGGGGTGAAGTCGGCGCGGAAGCCCATCAGGCGACCGGACTGCGGGTCTACTACCTTGAAGGTGCGCTGATCCAGGTCCTGGCCGGCGCCGGTGAGCAGCGACTCCAGGTACTCGATATGCGGGGTGACGACCAGCTCGTAGCCCCAACTCTGGAACAGGTCCAACACCTGGCGGCGCGCGATCTCGATGCGCGCGGCCTCAGGTGGCAGTACTTCCTCGATGCCATCTGGCAGCAGCCAGCGGTCTACCGTTGCCATTACGCCATTTCCCCTCTGGTCCGGGCGGCTTGCCAAGCAGGCGAGCCGTCAGTAAAGCCGGTATCGCGCACAGCAGCGGGCAGCACTGATCCCAGCGCAGTCACCGTACCCGACACCCTCGAATTGCCTTGCGACCTGACCAATCCGCCAACTGGCGGTTTGCCAATCAACCTTGCAGACGCAAAAAAGCCGGGAAATTTCCCGGCTGCCTCATCATACACCCCTTTTCATTCAGGATGCACCCCGCCTGGCGTTTTAGCTGCCAGGCGGGGCGCCGCCGCATGAAAATCAGGGCCTGAGCATCACGGCCTGCTCTTGTCCAGGAAGCGGAAGAACTCGTTCTTCGGATCCAGGACCAGCACGTCGCTCTTGCTCGAGAAGCTCTCGCGGTACGCCTGCAGACTACGGTAGAACGCATAGAAATCAGCGTCCTGGGTGTAGGCCTTGGCGTAGATGGCGGCCGCCTGGGCGTCGCCGTCACCGCGGGTTTCCTCTGCTTCGCGATAGGCCTCAGCCAGCAGTACGCGGCGCTGACGATCGGCATCGGCACGGATACCTTCAGCCAACTCGTTACCCTTGGCGCGGTGCTCGCGGGCTTCACGTTCACGCTCGGTGCTCATGCGGTCGAACACGCTGCGGTTGACTTCCTTCGGCAGGTCGATGGCCTTGACGCGCACGTCGACCACCTCGATACCCAACTCCTTGGCGGCCATGCGGTTCAGCGAAGCAGTGATGTCAGCCATCAGCGCGTCACGTTCACCGGAAACCACTTCATGCAGGGTACGTTTACCGAACTGGTCACGCAGGCCGCTTTCCAGACGACGCGACAGACGCTCGTCGGCGATCTGTTTCATGCCGGATGTGGCGGTGTAGAAACGTTCGGCGTCCTTGACGCGCCACTTGGCGTAGGCGTCGACCATCACCGCTTTCTTCTCCAGAGTCAGGAACCGCTGGGTCGGGGCGTCGAGGGTCATCAGGCGGGCGTCGAACTTGCGCACCTGGTTCACGTACGGAATCTTCACGTGCATGCCCGGCTGTACATCCGCCTGGACTACCTTACCGAAGCGCAGCAATACCGCACGCTCGGTCTGGGACACGATGTAGAAGCTGTTCCAGGCCACGATGGCCAGGACCACGGCGGCGATCAGGGCGATCAGCGATCTGTTGCTCATCAGCGGCTCTCCCTAGTACGCAGCGGCTGCTGTTGCTGTTGCAGGTCCTGCGCCGCACGGGCGGCCGCATCGTTGACCGATGGCGACACGCTGGTGGTCGGCGCGGACGAGTTGCGGCTGCCTTCGACCATCTTGTCCAGCGGCAGGTAGAGCAGGTTGTTCTGCCCGTCCTTGGTTGCCACCATGACCTTGCTCGAATTGCTGTAGACCTCTTGCATGGTCTCCAGATACAGGCGCTGACGGGTCACGTCAGGTGCTTTGCGGTACTCGGCGACCAGCTTGGTGAAGCGATCGGCCTCACCCTTGGCGCGGGCAATGACTTCGTCGCGGTAACCGTTGGCGTCCTCGATGATGCGCTGGGCCTGACCACGGGCTTCCGGTACCACGCCATTGGCGTAGGACTCGGCCTGGTTGCGGGCACGCTGCTCGTCTTCACGGGCTCGGATCACGTCGTCGAAGGCTTCCTGCACTTCACGCGGTGCAGCCGCGCTCTGTACGTTGACCTGGGTGACAGTGATACCGGTACGGTAGGTGTCGAGGAAACGCTGCAGGCGCTCGCGGATATCCACGGCCATCTGCTCACGACCTTCGGTCAGCACCTGGTCCATCGAGGTGGAGCCCACCACATGGCGCAGGGCACTCTCGGTCGCGTGCTGCAGGCTGACCTCAGGCTGGTCGACGTTGAGCACGAAGTCCTGCAGGTTGCTGATCTTGTACTGGACGGTCAGCGGTACCTCGACGATGTTCTCGTCTTCGGTCAGCATCTGGCCCTGCTTGGTATAGGCACGCTCGCGCGTGACGTTCTCCATGTACTTGCGATCGATCGGCGGGAAGTAGATGTTCAGGCCGGGGCCGACCGTCTCATAGTACTTGCCGAAGCGCAGCACCACGGCCTGCTCCTGCTCGTCGACCACGTACACGGCGCTGTACAGCCAGATAGCAGCCAGCACCGCCAGGCCGATGCCCAGCAGGCCCAGGCCACCGCCCTTGCCGACATTGCGGCCACCGCCGCCACGTTTCTTGCCACTGCCGAACATGCCGTTCAGGCTGTCCTGCAATTTGCGGAAGGCCTCGTCCAGGTCCGGTGGACCTTTCTTGTCACCACCGCCGCCACCGCCATTCCGGCGACCGCCCCAGGGATCCTGATTGTTCGAGTTGCCACCCGGCTCGTTCCAAGCCATAGCGCTCTCCATCTGATAAAGCAAAGACGCGCCCACGGCGCGCCGTCCAATGCTACAGAATGCCTGTCACTGCTGCCCGGCGACCTCGACGAGCATTTATTGCAAAGTGTGTTGCTCGACAAACACTTGCGGCTCCATGCCTTCGCGGCTGACCAGGCGATTCAGTTCGACCATGGGCAGTCGCACGCTCAGCAGGCTGCGCCCTTCTTCATCATGCTCTTCACTCTGCACGGCACCCAAGGCAAAGAATTGCGCGCGCAAGCGGGCAAAACGCTGCTCCAGACACAGGGTACCGACAAACAGATCATCCCCCAGCAACTCGGCAATCGCCTGGCCGACCAGCTCCAGGCCACGCCCATCGCGTGCCGATACCCAGACCCGTTCCGGCTTGCCATCGGCATTGCGCTGGATCTGCGGCTCGACATCTTCGAGCAAGTCGAGTTTGTTATACACCTCGAGGATCGGCAACCCTTCGGCGCCAATCTCGCCCAACACCGCCAGCACCTGCTCGATCTGCTCCATGCGCTCCGGCTCATGGGCATCGATCACATGCAGCAACAAGTCGGAATTGCTCGACTCTTCGAGCGTAGCCCGAAATGCCTCGACCAGCTTGTGCGGCAGGTGGCGAATGAAGCCCACGGTGTCGGCCAGCACGATCGGCCCCAGGTCGTTCAGCTCGAGCCGGCGCAGGGTCGGGTCGAGGGTGGCGAACAGCTGGTCCGCGGCATACACCTCGGATTCTGTCAGGGCGTTGAACAGCGTGGACTTGCCGGCGTTGGTATAACCCACCAGCGATACCGACGGAATGTCCGCACGCTTGCGCCCGCGGCGTGCCTGCTCGCGCTGGCTGCGCACCTTCTCCAGGCGTGACTTGATCTGGCGAATGCGCACCCGCAACAGGCGGCGGTCGGTTTCCAGCTGGGTTTCACCCGGGCCGCGCAGGCCGATACCACCCTTCTGTCGCTCAAGGTGGGTCCAGCCGCGCACCAGCCGCGTGCTCATGTGCTCGAGCTGGGCCAGTTCGACCTGCAGCTTGCCTTCATGGGTACGCGCCCGTTGGGCGAAGATATCGAGGATCAACCCGGTGCGGTCGAGCACACGACACTCGAACACACGCTCGAGGTTGCGCTCCTGACTGGGCGTGAGGGTGTGATTGAAAATCACCAGGTCTACCTGCTCGGCATGGACCAGGTCGTGCAACTCTTCGACCTTGCCACTGCCAATCAGGTATTTGGCGGAAGGCTGATGCCTTGCCACCGTGACCAGCGAGACGATGTCGGCACCGGCCGACAATGCCAGTTCCTGAAACTCCTGCGGGTCTTCGCGCGCCTCAGGGTTCTGACCTTCCAAGTGAACGAGCAACGCCCGCTCACCACCACCGTGGCGCTCAAAGAACAATGCAGGCTCCTATCAGGCGTTGCCTGGCTCGCTGTCGCCGTGATCGGAATCGGACGGGCTTGGCAGGCGAACCGGACGGGCAGGAACCACGGTCGAGATGGCGTGCTTGTAGACCATCTGGCTGACGGTGTTCTTCAGCAGTACCACGAACTGGTCGAAGGACTCGATCGAACCCTGCAGTTTGATGCCGTTGACCAGATAGATGGATACCGGGACCTTTTCTTTTCTCAAGGTGTTCAAGTAAGGGTCTTGTAGCGAATGCCCTTTTGACATATGCCGCACTCCTGTAAGGATCAATAATAGAAAATCAAGAAAATCGATAAATTAGGCCGCCCCTTCGCAAGAATAGACGGCAATCAGCAGGGACTCAGCTCAATATGGAGATGGCCCCAAGGTATTTCAAGGTGCGGGACAGATTGTCGCAGGCCAGGCTGTCAAGCCAGTGTACTTCAGGCCAGCCACGCAACCAGGTGAACTGCCGCTTGGCCAGCTGCCTGGTGGCAATGATACCGCGTTCACGCATCTCATTCTCAGTCAGCTTGCCGTCCAGGTAATCCCAGACCTGCCGATACCCCACTGCCCGTATAGACGGCAGCCCGGCGTGCAAGTCACTTCTGGCTCGCAGCGATCGGACCTCGTCGACGAAGCCCTGTTCCAGCATCTGTGAAAATCGTAACGCAATTCGCTGATGCAAAATGTGACGATCTGTAGGAGCAATCGCCAAACTCGCGACAGTATAGGGCAAATGTCCGCCAGCGCCTGCGTCTGCGCCGCGACTTTCCGCGAATTGACGCTGTCGATGTGCCGTCATGCTCTCGCCACTCACCCGGTAAACCTCCAACGCCCTGATCAATCGCTGCGGGTCGTTGGGGTGGATACGCGCCGCCGACTCAGGGTCAACCTCGGCCAACTGGCGGTGCAACTCGGCCAGCCCCAGCGCTTCGGCCTGGGCTTCCAGCTCGGCACGCACCGCGGCATCGGCCGCCGGCATATCGGCCAGGCCATCGATCAACGCCTTGTAATAGAGCATGGTGCCGCCCACCAGCAACGGGATCTTGCCGCGTGCGGTGATCTCGGCCATGGCTTCCAGGGCATCGGCACGGAACTGCGCAGCCGAATAGCTTTCGGCCGGGTCGCGAATGTCGATCAGCCGGTGCGGGTGGGCGGCGAGGATTTCTTTGGAGGGCTTGGCCGAACCGATGTCCATGCCGCGGTAGACCAGCGCCGAATCGACGCTGATCAGCTCGCACGGCAGTACTTTGGTCAGCTCGATGGCCAGGTCGGTTTTGCCGGCCGCCGTCGGGCCCATCAGGAATATTGCAGGGGGCTTGCCGCTCATTTCATCGACCGCGCAGGAAGAGTTTGTCCAGGTCGTCCAGGCCCATCTGGGTCCAGGTGGGGCGACCATGGTTGCACTGGCCGCTGCGCTCGGTGTTTTCCATGTCACGCAGCAGGGCGTTCATCTCGGGGATCGCCAGGCGCCGGTTGGCGCGCACGGCACCGTGACAGGCCATGGTACCGAGCAGCTCGTTGAGGTGCGCCTGGATACGGTCGCTGGTGCCGTATTCCATCAGGTCGGCGAGTACATCCTGCACCAGGCGGTTGGCCTCGGCCTGCTTGAGCAAAGCCGGGATCTGGCGGATAGCCAAGGTCTCGGGGCCCAGACGCTGCAGTTCGAAACCCAGCCGTTGGAACCACTGCGCGTGCTCTTCGGCGCAGTCTGCTTCACGCTGGCTCAGGGCCAGGGTCTCGGGCACCAGCAGCGGCTGGCCGCTGAGGCCTTCGCTGGCCATGGCCACCTTGAGGCGCTCGTACATGATGCGCTCGTGAGCGGCGTGCATGTCTACCAGCACCAGGCCAATGGCATTCTCGGCCAGGATGTAGATACCCTTGAGCTGCGCCAACGCGTAGCCCAGCGGTGGAACATCGCCCTGGCTTTCAGGCAGCGTCGTCGGCACCGCGCCGTCATCCAGCGGTTTGTAAAATTCGCGATACACCGCCTGTGCCTCGGCGGCCGGCAGCGGCTGCGAGGGGCGCGGCGTGTACTGGTACTGGTAACCCGCACCACTACCACCGCTGGAGAATGACTGCTGCGGGCCACGCGGCTGCTCGAGCACCGGCGAGGCCAGGCGCATTTCGCCCTGGGGGCCGAACTCACCGGCCTGCGGGCCCGTGGGGCGGACCACTTCGGGTACGGCAACTGGCGCCGCCAACTGGTCTTCCGGGCGCACATCGGCCAGGGCGCGATGCAGGGTGCCATACAAGAAGTCGTGCACCGAGCGCCCCTCGCGGAAACGCACTTCGTGCTTGGTCGGGTGCACGTTGACGTCGACGCCGTTGGGCTCCAGCTCCAGGAACAGCACAAAGGTCGGGTGCCGACCATTGAACAGCACGTCGCGGTAAGCCTGGCGCACGGCGTGGGCGACCAGCTTGTCGCGCACCGCACGGCCGTTGACGAAGAAATACTGCAGGTCTGCCTGGCTGCGCGAGAACGTCGGCAGGCCGACCCAGCCCCAAAGGCGAAGGCCGTTGCGTTCCACGTCGATCGGCAGCGCCTGCTCCATGAAGCCCGGGCCGCAGATGGCGCCCACCCGCCGCGCACGGGCGGTTTCATCGCGGGCCTCGTGCAGGCTGAGGATGCTCTTGCCGTTGTGGCGCAGGTGGAAGCCGACATCGAAGCGCGCCAGCGCCAGGCGCCGTATCACTTCCTGCAGGTGATCGAATTCGGTTTTCTCGGCCTTGAGGAACTTGCGCCGGGCCGGGGTATTGAAGAACAGGTCGCGCACTTCCACCGAAGTACCCACCGGGTGCGCCGCCGGCTGCACCCGCGGGGTCATGTCGCGGCCTTCGGTTTCCACCTGCCAGGCCTCGGTAGCGCTGGCGGTACGCGAGGTAAGGGTCAGGCGCGCCACCGAGCTGATCGAGGCCAGGGCCTCACCACGGAAGCCCAGGCTCAATACCCCTTCCAGGTCTTCCAGCTCGCGGATCTTGCTGGTGGCGTGACGGGCCAGGGCCAGCGGCAGGTCGTCGGCGGAAATGCCGCTGCCATCGTCACGCACCCGCAGCAGCTTGACGCCGCCCTGCTCAACTTCCACGTCGATACGCCGGGCGCCGGAGTCCAGGCTGTTCTCCAGCAACTCTTTGGCGACAGAGGCCGGCCGCTCGACAACCTCGCCGGCGGCAATCTGGTTGGCCAGCCGCGGGCTGAGCAGCTGGATGCGCGAACCGCCAGTCATTGCGAGGCCAACGTGGTAGCGGGGATATCGAGGCGCTGGCCGACCTTCAGTTCATCGGTCTTGAGGCTGTTGGTGCTGCGCAGGCTGGTCACGCTGACCTGGTAGCGCACGGCAAGCATCGCCAGGGTCTCGCCAGGGCGTACCGTGTGCTCACGCGGGCCAGCGGCGATCTTGCCGGTGTCGCGCAGCCAGGCGATGTAGGTGCCCGGCGGTGGGTTCTGCTGGAAATACTGGCGCACACCAGTGTGGATCGAACGGGCCAAGGCCTGCTGATGGCTGGCGGTGGCCAGCTTGGCGGCTTCGTTGTTGTTCGAGATGAACCCGGTTTCAACGAGGATCGACGGAATATCCGGCGACTTCAGCACCATGAAACCGGCCTGTTCCACCCGCTGCTTGTGCAGGGAGGTAATGCGGCCCATGTTGCCCAGCACCTTCTGCCCGACATTGAGGCTGGAGCTGAGCGTGGCGGTCATCGACAGGTCGAGCAGCACGCCGGCCAGCATGCGGTCCTTGTCGTCGAGGCTGACGTTACCGGCACCACCGATCAGGTCGGAACGGTTTTCCGTGTCGGCCAGCCAGCGCGCAGTCTCCGAGGTGGCGCCGCGGTCCGACAGGGCGAATACCGAGGCACCAAAGGCGGCGCGGGACGGCGCGGCGTCGGCGTGGATCGAGATGAACAGGTCGGCGCCCTTCTTGCGGGCGATTTCCGTGCGCTTGCGCAGCGGGATGAAGTAGTCGCCCGTACGGGTCAGCTCGGCCCGGAAGCCTTTCTCGCTGTTGATCTGGCGCTGCAACTCCTTGGCGATCTGCAGCACGATGTCTTTTTCATGCTGGCCACGCGAGCCGGACGCACCCGGGTCCTCACCGCCGTGGCCTGCATCGATGGCAACCACGATGTCACGCTTTCCGCTGGGTACCGGCGGTAGCTTGATGGCAGGCTGGGCCGGGCTCACCGGCACCGCCGGCGTGGTTGCAGGCGTTGGTACCGGGGCGGGTGCCGGAGTCGGCGCGCTGGCCGCAATTGCGTCAGCCTCCTGATCGTACAGGTCGACCACCAGCCGGTTGCCGTATTGGGCATTGGGCGCCAGGGTGAAGCTTTTCGGGGTCACCGACTTTTTCAGGTCGACCACCACGCGCAGGTCGGTCGGGGTGCGCTGAGCCGAACGCACGCTGCTGATCGGCGTATTGGAGGTAGCCACGTTCAGTGGCGCGGCCAAGGTCGCGCCATTGATGTCGATAACCAGGCGATCAGGTGCACTCAGGGTGAAGACGCTGTGTTGCACGGGGCCAGACAGGTCAAAGACCAGCCGCGTGTTGTCCGGCGCGCGCCACAGGCGCATGCTCTTGACTTGAGTGACGGCCAGAGCGTCAACGGTCACCGTTGTCAGCAGCAGCCCAACGATGGCGACCAGTGCGCGTATGCGCATACCTACCCCACTTACTGTTTATAGTGTTCGGCCAGTGCCACGCACCAGGCCTCGCCGCGAGCCCCCTGCGGCGAAAGGTTCAGCGAGCGTCCGCCCGCTTGGGGGCTTATGGTAATGGTCAGGTCGGGCTTTGGCAAAACGCCCGCACCCTTTTGTGGCCACTCGAACAGGCACAGCGGGTCGCCCTCGAAATAGTCACGAATACCCATGAACTCCAGCTCTTCCGGATCGACCAGGCGATACAGGTCGAAATGGAACGCCCGCACATCACCAATTTCGTATGGCTCGACCACAGTGAAGGTCGGGCTTTTCACTGCACCAGTATGGCCCAGGCCACGAATCAGACCACGCGACAGGGTGGTTTTGCCCGCACCCAGGTCACCTTCCAGAAAAATAACGCCGTGACCGCCGGTCACCTCGGCCAGTTGTGCGCCAAATTTGACCGTGGCCGCTTCATCGGCCAGAAACAGGTTTAAGCCAGACACGCAGAATGCTCCTCCAACAACTCACGAATGACCGGCGCCAGATCGCTGGCAGCCAGGCCTCTACCTTTTACGCCCAGACGCTCGCCGGCACAGGCGTGCAGCCATACCCCCAGCCCCGCGGCGTGCCAGGCATCCAGGCCTTGGGCCAACAGCGCCGCCAGCACGCCGGTCAGCACATCGCCAAGGCCGGCACCGGCCATGGCCGGGTGACCACGTTCGCACAACAGCAGTTGCCCGGCCGGGTCGGCTACCAGAGTGCCGGCCCCCTTGAGCACGCAGACGCTGTTGTAACGGCGCGCCAGCTTGCGTGCAGCGCCCGGGCGATCCGCCTGTACAGCCTCGGTGGAAATGCCCAGCAGCCGCGCCGCCTCCCCGGGGTGCGGGGTAAGGATGCTGCCACTGGGCAGGGCCAGCGGGGTGCGCGCCAGCAAGTTCAGGGCATCGGCGTCCCACACCTGCGGGCGTTCGGCATTGGCCACCGCCGACAGCAGGCTGCGACCCCAGGCTGCCTGGCCCAGACCAGGGCCGACCACCAGCACCGAAGCGCGCTCCAGCACGCCCATCAGCTGGTTGGCCGAACTGGCGCCCAGGCACATGACCTCCGGCAGGCGCGCCAGGCTGGCAGTCACGTGTTCGGGCCGGGTCGCCACACTGACCAGCCCCGCGCCACAGCGCAGGGCGGCTTCGGCACTGAGCAGCACAGCGCCTCCGGTACCAAGGTCGCCACCGACCACCAGTACATGGCCGAAGTCGCCTTTGTGGGCATGCGCATGACGTGCCGGCAGGTGCGCGACAGTCACGCTGCTGAGCAATTGAGGGGTATGGCTGGGGTGTTTGGTCTGCGGCATGGGGTCAAAGGCTCCAATGTCTGGCAGAATTATACGCACCTGAGCCCGTATTGCCTTGCCCATCCATGTCCGTCTGTACGCCTGACCTCGCCCAACTGGCCCAATCGATCAAGATTTGGGGCCAAGAACTCGGTTTTGCCCATGTTGGCATCGCCGGGGTAGACCTTGGCGAACACGAACACCACCTGCAGCGCTGGCTCGACGCCGGCTACCAGGGCGAGATGGATTACCTGGGTGCCCACGGCAGCAAGCGTGCACACCCAGAGCAATTGATCCCTGGCACGGTACGCGTGGTATCGCTGCGCATGGACTACCTGCCCGGCGACACACAGATGGCGCAGCGCCTGGCACAGCCCGAAAAAGCCTACGTATCGCGCTACGCCCTGGGCCGGGATTACCACAAGCTGGTGCGCAAGCGCGTGCAGTTCCTGGCCGATCGCATTCAGGAAGCCATCGGCCCGTTCGGCTACCGCGCCTTCGTCGACAGCGCTCCGGTGCTGGAAAAGGCCCTGGCCGAGCAGGCCGGGCTGGGCTGGATCGGCAAGAACACCCTGCTGCTCAACCGCAAGGCGGGCAGTTATTTCTTCCTCGCCGAGCTGTTCGTCGACCTGCCACTGCCGGTGGACGAAGCCACCACCAGCGAACATTGCGGGCGCTGCCAGGCCTGCCTGGACATCTGCCCGACCCAGGCCTTCGTCGGGCCGTATGTGCTGGATGCTCGGCGCTGCATCTCCTACCTGACCATCGAACTACGGGGGCCGATCCCCGTCGAGTTACGTTCGAAGATGGGCAACCGGGTGTTCGGTTGCGATGACTGCCAGATCGTCTGCCCGTGGAACCGCTTTGCCAGGCACAGCCAGGAGCAGGATTTCCAGCCACGACACGGGCTGGAGAATGCCGAGTTGGCGGAGATGTTCCTGTGGGATGAAAGGACCTTCCTGCGCAAGACCGAAGGCGGGCCATTGCGCCGGGCCGGGTATGAGCGCTGGTTGCGCAACCTGGCGGTGGGGCTTGGCAATGCGCCATCGACAATCCCGGTGATCGAAGCGCTGAAGGCGCGGCGCGAGGATGCCTCGGAGCTCGTGAGGGAGCATGTGGAGTGGGCGCTGGCGCAGCACGGCGTTTCGTAGCCAGACACACCTTGTGGGAGCGGGTTTACCCGCGAAGAAGCCACCGCGGTGGATGGCACGGGCTGCGCCCGTGTTCGCGGGTGAACCCGCTCCCACAGGGATCGCATGTCAAGGTCACTGCTGGTCGTTGTAGTGGAACTTGGGCATTTCCCAATGGAACCGAATCGCCAGCAGCCGCACCAGGAACCCGCCAAACAAGGTCAGCAGCATCGCCTGCTCCGCCGGCACCTTGAAATACACGCACCCCAGGTAGAACCACGCCGCGGCAAATGACACGCTGGCGTACAGCTCGCGGCGGAACACCAAGGGAATGTCGTTGCAGAAGATATCCCGCAGGATCCCGCCGAATACCCCGGTGATCACCCCGCTGATCGACGCCACCAGCATGCCCTGCCCCATCTCCAGCGCAGTCATGCAGCCAATCAAGGTAAAAGCCACCAGCCCCAGGGCGTCGAGCACCAGGAACAGCGAGCGCAGGCGGCGCATCATCGGCGCGATGAAAATGGTCAGCAGCGCCGCACAGCTGGTCAGCACCAGGTATTCAGGATGCTTCACCCAGGTCAGCGGGTAATGCCCGAGAAGCACGTCACGCACCGAGCCGCCACCCAGGGCGGTAACGCAGGCAATCAGCACCACGCCGAACCAGTCCATGCCGCGGCGGCCTGCAGACAACGCGCCGGTCATGGCTTCGGCGGTGATGGCGATTAGGTAGAGCATCAACAACATGGTGCGGGGTCCGTGCGGGCGTGCGAGAAAGGCGCGCAGTCTAACCAGTTGCCCATGGCACCAAAAGAGGGCGCAGATACAATATCTGCGCCTTTTCGGCTCATACCTTGATGAAGTGCTCGCGATAGTGGCGCAGTTCGGCGATCGATTCGCGGATGTCGTCCAGCGCCAGGTGGGTATTGCCCTTCTTGAAGCTGTCGCGCACATCAGGTGCCCAGCGTGCAGCCAGTTCCTTCAGGGTCGAAACATCGAGATTGCGGTAATGGAAGTAGTTTTCCAGGTTGCGCATGTGTCGGTACAGGAAACGGCGGTCCTGGCAGATGCTGTTGCCACAGATCGGGGACTTGCCTTTCGGTACCCACTGCTCAAGGAAGGCAATGGTCTGCGCCTCGGCTTCGGCCATGCCGACCTTGCTCTCGCGAACGCGCTGGGTCAGGCCCGAAGCGCCATGGGTGCGGGTATTCCACTCGTCCATGCGCGCCAGCACTTCGTCATTGTGGTGGATGGCAATCACCGGCCCTTCGGCCAGGGTGTTCAGTTCGCTGTCGGTGACAATGGTGGCCATCTCGATGATGACGTCGCTGTCCGGATCCAGGCCGGTCATTTCCAGGTCGATCCAGATCAGGTTCTGTGGGTTTTGCATGCGGGGGCTCCTCGTATAGGCCGTCATAGTAGCGTAGTGGCCAAGGCACGCCCATTCACGGTGCGAAGGTAAGCCAAATGGTCCGGCGCCTGGCGTGCTAAACTGCCTGCCGTTTTCAACCTGCCCCCACGCACGGAACCTTCATGGCCAAACGCCAGCTCAATCGCCGCCAGAACTGGCGCATCGAAAAAATCCAGAACGAGCGCGCCGCGCGTGCGGCCAAACGCGAACAGCACGTGCTGCAGGAACTGGAGGGTGGCGACCTTGGGCCAGAGCAGTTGGGCCTGGTGATTGCGCACTTCGGTGTGCAGGTAGAAGTGGAAGCCCAGGACGGCGAAGCCGCGGGCCAGGTGTTCCGTTGCCACTTGCGCGCCAACCTGCCGGCGCTGGTTACCGGCGACCGCGTGGTATGGCGGGCGGGCAACCAGGGCATTGGCGTGATCGTCGCGCAGATGCCGCGCAGCACCGAGCTGTGCCGGCCTAACAACCACGGCCAGCTGAAGCCGGTGGCGGCCAACGTCGACCTGATCGTGATCGTCTTTGCCCCCGCGCCCGAACCGCACCCCAACCTGATCGACCGTTACCTGGTGGCGGCGGAGCACGCCGGCATTCGTCCGCTGCTGCTGCTGAACAAGGCCGACCTGATCAACGAAGAGAACGGCCCGGGCCTGCATGCGCTGCTGGAGGTTTACCGCGAGCTCGGCTACCCGCTGCTCGAGGTCTCGGCACATCACGGTGACGGCATGCAACGCCTGCAGCAGATGCTCGACGGCCACATCAGCGTGTTCGTCGGCCAATCGGGGGTGGGCAAGTCGTCGCTGGTCAACAGCCTGCTGCCGGAGGCCGGCACCCGTGTCGGCGACCTGTCGGAATGGTCTGGCCAGGGTACCCACACCACCACCACCGCGCGGCTGTACCACTTCCCCAATGGTGGCGACCTGATCGACTCACCGGGCATCCGCGAGTTCGGCCTGGGTCACGTCAGCCGCAGTGATGTGGAGGATGGTTTCATCGAGTTCCGCGACCTGTTCGGCACCTGCCGCTTCCGCGACTGCAAGCATGATCGCGAACCGGGCTGTGCGCTGCTCAAGGCGCTGGACGAGGGGCGTATCAAGCAGCAACGGATGAACAGCTACCGCTCGATCATCGCCAGTTTGCCGGAAGACGCTTACTGACCCCCTGTGGGCGCGAGGCTCAGCTGCAGCACGCGCCTGTAGGAGCGGCCTTGTGTCGCGATAGGGCCGCAGAGCGGCCCCAGCAATCTTTGCAAAAATGCAGAAGTCCGGGGGCCGCCTTGCGGCCCGATCGCGACGCAAGACCGCTCCTACAAG
Source organism: Pseudomonas asiatica (assembly GCF_009932335.1). Taxonomy (NCBI): domain Bacteria; kingdom Pseudomonadati; phylum Pseudomonadota; class Gammaproteobacteria; order Pseudomonadales; family Pseudomonadaceae; genus Pseudomonas; species Pseudomonas asiatica. Next base: position 793,217 of record NZ_BLJF01000003.1, on the reverse strand, counting down.
GACCGTGCAGGGCACCCCAAGAACCTACTGGTCCTTGGCCTCATCCATCTTCAGCGTCCCCTCTTCGAAGATGTTCAGCTTCTGGCGCAATTCACGCGGCTGCATGGGGGCCTGCCCGGCCTCCCCTGGCACCGCCGGTGCCGCAGCGGCCGGCGGCGCGGGCTCGGCAGCCGGTGCTTCCGGCGCGCCCTGCTCGCCTTCGATATTGCGCTGGGCTTTTTTGGTCAGCACGATGATGTCGATGCGGCGGTTGACCGGGTTGAACGGGTCCTTGCGGTCGAACAGCGACGACGAGGCATAACCCACCACCCGCGCCACCTGGCCATCCGGGTAGCCGCCAGCCACCAGTGCACGGCGCGCGGCGTTGGCGCGGTTGGCCGACAATTCCCAGTTGCCGAACTCGCCACTGCCGGCATAGGGCTTGGCGTCGGTGTGGCCACTGATGCTGATCTTGTTCGGCACCGCCTTGATGGTGTCGGCCATCGCCAGCAGGATGTCCTCGAAGTACGGCTGCAGGCGCGCGCTGCCAATGTCGAACATTGGCCGGTTCTCGGCGTCCATGATCTGGATGCGCAGGCCGTCCTGGGTGATCTCGAACAGGATCTGGTCCTTGAACTTCTGCAGTTGCGGGTTCTCTTCCACCTTGTTCTGCAGTTCCTGCAGCAGCAACTCCAGGCGCTCACGCTCGACCTGCTCGGCCATGGTCTCCACCTGGTCCTTGTCCAGCTGAATGCTGGTATCAGGCGTCGGCTCCGACTTGGCTTCGGGGTTGATGGTCTTTTCCGGCGCCAGCTGAGGCGAGCCGCCCAGGTCGATGACGTAGGGCGTTCCGCTTTCCGAGAAGCCGATCGGGTCCTTGAAGTAGCCGGCAATGGCGATCTTCTGTTCCGGGGTGGCCGTGGACAACAGCCACAGCACCAGGAAGAACGCCATCATCGCCGTGGCGAAGTCGGCGAAGGCGATTTTCCAGGCGCCGCCGTGGTGGCCGCCGCCAAAGCGCTTGACGCGCTTGACGATGATGGGCTGATTGTTCTCCATGACTCAGCGACCGCGAACCGCTTGTTCCAGTTCGGCGAAGCTTGGGCGGTGCTTGGGGTACAGCACTTTGCGCCCGAACTCGACCGCCAGCGAAGGCGGCATGCCCGAGGCCGAGGCCACCAGCGAGGCCTTGATCGATTCGTAGAGGTTCAGCTCTTCCTTGGCATCGTGCTCCAGGCACTTGGCCAACGGGCCGAAGAAGCCGTAGGCCGCCAGAATACCGAAGAAGGTACCCACCAGCGCCGCACCCACATGGAGGCCGATGGAGGCCTGATCACCATCGCCGAGCGAGGCCATGGTCACCACGATACCCAGTACCGCCGCAACGATACCGAAGCCGGGCATGCCGTCGGCGATGCCGGTCACCGCATGGGACGGGTGCTCCAGTTCTTCCTTCATGCTCAGCAGTTCCATGTCGAACAGGCCCTCGAGTTCGTGCGGGGCCATGTTGCCGGTGGACATGATGCGCAGGTAGTCGCAGACGAATGCGGTCATGCGTTCATCTGCCAGCACCGTCGGGTACTTGGCGAAGATCGGGCTGGCGGCGGCATCCTCGATATCGGCCTCGATGGCCATCATGCCTTCGCGCCGGCTCTTGTTGAGAATCTCGTACACCAGGCCCAGCACTTCCAGGTAGAAGGCATGAGTGAAGCGTGAGCCGAACATCTTCATCGACTTCTTGATGACGTGCATGGTCATGTGGCCAGGGTTGGCCTGCAGGAATGCACCAAAGGCCGCACCGCCGATGATCAGTACTTCGAACGGCTGGATCAGTGCCGCGATCTTGCCGTGGGAAAGCACGTATCCGCCGAGCACGCTCGCGAATACGACGATGATGCCGATAATTTTAGCCATAGGTTCAAAGCACTTGCTGTCGTGGTCAGGGGAAGAGACGGGAGCTTTAAAACTCTTCTTCTACTTATCGGCAGAACTGCGCCAGACTATAGCCACTCAATGCGAAAAGCCAGTTCGGACTGATGTCAAAATGCCAATTGAAACCAAGGTGCCCGCTCAGGCTCCACGTACGCTAGAGGCCTGGGTAAAGCTGCTCGAGAGTGTTCGCATCCCCGTGCCGAAGCACAGCTACGACCGGGTCATGGCCGCCATCCACGATAGCCGCCGCTCACTGCGCGATATCGCCGAACTGATGCAGGATAGCCCGGCGCTGGTGCTGTCGGTGATGCGCGAAGCCAATCACCCCACCAATGCCAGCCTGGCAGAGCCCGCCGAAAGCCTGGAAGTCGCCCTCAACCGCCTGGGCCTGGAGCGCAGCGAACAGCTGCTCAAGCGCCTGCCAGCAGTGCCCGTCGAAGAGATCCCGCCGGTACTGTGCCAGTTCCAGCTGATCAGCCAGCACGCCTCGCAGCAGGCCAGCGGCCTGTTCGCAAGCCGCCTGGCACGGCTGTGGCAGGAAATCCACTGGGGCAGCCTGTTGTTCCTGTCGCCACTCTGGCCGCTGGCGCTGGCCTACCCCAAGCTGCTCGATACCTGGGAGCTGCGGGTTATCCACAAGGGCGAAGACGCCGCCCATGTCGAGGAAGAACTCTTTGGCGTGCGCATCATGGAGCTGTGCCAGACCATGGCGGAGTACTGGCGACTGCCACAATGGGTGACCCAGGGTTACCGCCTGCTGCTGGAAGAGCGCGAACAACTGGCCCAGGTGCTCAGTATCGCCCGCGATCCGGACCTGCTCAGCCAGCAACACCGCCTGGACGCCGAGCCTGGCCTGCGCCGCTGGTTCAACCAGCCGGCCAACACCGTGCTGCTGGCCAACAACCTGGCCCTGGCGGCACAAGTGGGCTGGGACAACCCGCACCTGTTGCGCTGGCAGCTGCTGACCGCACTGTACCTGCAGACCTCGCTGGACGACGTGCAGCAGCAGGTGCACCAGCAGGCTGCGGCCAGCGCCCGCCGCCATGCCCAGCATGCCTTGTTCCACCCGGCCGAAGCGCTGATCTGGCCCTGGCACCAGCGCCGTCCGCACCCAGACATGCTGGCTCCGCCACCGCCCACCAGCGACGAACTGACGCGCTGGCGCAAGCTGTGCCAGGACCTTCTGGCCCAGCCCAGCCCGTTCACCAACAACGTACACCTGGCCACGCAGGTTATCGAGGCCCTTCTGGCCTCTGGCATGCAGCGGATCCTGCTGCTGAGCCCGGACAAGGCCAACGACCAGCTGCGCGTGCAGCAGATGGCCGGCCTGCCAAAGGAAGCCGGGGCGCTGGTACTGCCGGTGGCGCAGAACAAACTGCTGCAAAAGCTGCTGGCCAAGGCCGGGCAATTGCGTATCACCCCGGAAAACCACAGCCAGCTCTCGGCCCTGCTGCCGGCTCCGCTGCGTGCCTTGTTCCGCAGCGAGCACGTGCTGCTACGCTCGCTGGCGGTGGCGGACCAGGTGCTGATGCTGATGGTGGCTGACCAAGGCTGCCGGCCGCTGGCCGATATCAGCGTGCAAGCCTTCGGCAAGACCGCACAGTGCACCGAACGGGCGCTATCGGTGTTTGCCAACCGCAAGGCCTGAGCCTTGCGCTACAATCGCCCCTCTTTCCACACTGGAGACCGTGGATGACTGACTTTTCAGGCCTGCCCCTGGTGATCGAAGCCGCGGACCTGCTGCCGCGCCTAGATTCGCCACAGCTGATCCTGATCGACCTGAGCAGCGCCAACCGCTATGTCAGCGGGCATATCCCCGGCGCCCGCTTTGTCGAAGGCAAGCGTACCCAGCTCGGCCAGCCCCCCGCGCCCGGCCTGCTGCCGGCCCTGGGCGAGCTGGAAAAACTGTTCAGCGAACTCGGCCACCGCGACGATGCCGTGTATGTGGTGTATGACGATGAGGGCGGCGGCTGGGCCGGGCGTTTCATCTGGTTGCTCGACGTGATCGGCCACAAGCGTTACCACTATCTCAATGGCGGCATCCAGGCCTGGCCCGCCGACAAGCTCTCCACAGAAGTGCCCGCCAGCGGCAATGCGCCGGTGCACCTGCGCATCGACACTTCGCCAACCGCCACCCGCGAGTACCTTCAAAGCCGCCTGGGCGCCGACGACCTGGTCATCTGGGACGCCCGTGGCCCGCAGGAATTCAGCGGCGAGAAAGTACTGGCAGCCAAGGGCGGCCACATCCCCGGCGCGATCAACTTCGAGTGGACCGCCGGCATGGACCTCAACGACCACCTGCGCATTCGCCAGGACATCGCCGAAGTCCTGAAGAACCTGGGCATCACCCCCGACAAGGAAGTGATCACCCACTGCCAGACCCACCGCCGCTCCGGTTTCACCTACCTGGTGGCCAAGGCCCTTGGCTACCCGCGCGTCAAGGCCTACGCCGGCTCGTGGAGCGAATGGGGCAACCACCCGGACACGCCTGTAGAAGTCTAAGGAACCTGCATGAAATCCCGTTTGTTCATCATCAGCCAGTACCTGCTGCCGCACCACTTGCTGTCGCGGCTGGCCGGCTGCATAGCCGAGTGCCGCGTGCGCTGGTTCAAGAACGCCTTCACCGCCTGGTTCGCCAAGCGTTACCAGGTCAACATGAGCGAAGCGCTGGTCGAGGACCTGAGCGCCTACGAGCACTTCAATGCATTCTTCACCCGCGCCCTTAAGCCGGGTGCCCGCCCGCTGGACGAGACCCCGGGCGCCATCCTTTGCCCGGCCGACGGTGCCGTCAGCCAGCTTGGCCCGATCGAGCACGGCCGCATCTTCCAGGCCAAGGGCCACGGTTTCAGCGCGCAGGAGCTGCTTGGCGGTGACCCGGCCATGGCCGCGCCGTTCATGGGCGGCGAGTTCGCCACCATCTACCTGTCGCCCAAGGACTACCACCGCGTGCACATGCCGCTGGCCGGCACCCTGCGTGAAATGGTCTACGTGCCGGGCCGCCTGTTCTCGGTCAACCAGACCACCGCAGAGAACGTCCCCGAGCTGTTCGCCCGCAACGAGCGCGTGGTCTGCCTGTTCGATACCGAGCGCGGGCCGATGGCCGTGGTGCTGGTGGGCGCGATGATCGTCGCTTCGATCGAAACCGTGTGGGCCGGGCTGGTGACGCCACCCAAGCGTGAACTGAAGACCTTCCGCTACGACGAAGCCAGCCGCGCGCCGATCCACCTGGAGAAAGGTGCCGAACTGGGCCGCTTCAAGCTGGGGTCGACTGCTATCGTGCTGTTCGGGCCGGAGCAGGTGAAGTGGGCGGAGAACCTGGGTGCGGGTTCAGCGGTGCGCATGGGGCAGCAGTTGGCGGCGCCTGTGCAGGCTTGATTGCCTGATGGAACCTGGGGCCGCTTTGCGGCCCTTTCGCGACACAAGGCCGCTCCTACAGGAGATAAGCGATTCCCTGTAGGAGCGGCCTTGTGTCGCGAAAGGGCTGCGAAGCAGCCCCGGATTCTCAAATCAGCCGCGCGCGTCGCGGTCGCGCAGGCCCAGCAGATACAACACTCCATCCAATCCCAGGGTAGAAATCGCCTGCTTGGCCGACTGGCGTACCAGCGGCTTGGCACGAAACGCCACACCCAGGCCGGCCAGCGACAGCATCGGCAGGTCGTTGGCACCGTCACCCACGGCAATGGTCTGCTCCAGCTGCAAGCCTTCTTCGCTGGCCAGCTTCTGCAGCAGCTCGGCCTTGCGCTGGGCATCGACGATCGGCTCCACAGCCACGCCGGTCACCTTGCCATCGACCACTTCCAGCTCGTTGGCGAATACATAGTCGATACCCAGGCGCGCCTGCACCTGGCGGGCAAAGTAGGTAAAGCCGCCAGACAGGATCGCGGTCTTGTAACCCAGGCGCTTGAGCTCGGCAAACAGGTTCTCGGCACCTTCAGTCAGACGCAGCGACGCCCCGATCTCATCCAACACGCCCACATCCAGGCCCTTGAGCAGCGCCATGCGCTCCTTGAAGCTGGCGCGGAAGTCCAGCTCGCCGCGCATGGCGCGCTCGGTGATGGCAGCAACCTGCTCACCCACGCCAGCGGCCTTTGCCAGTTCGTCGATGACCTCGGCTTCGATCAGCGTCGAGTCCATGTCGAAGACCGCCAGGCGACGGTTGCGGCGGAACAGGTCGTCCTTCTGGAAGGCAATGTCGATGCTCAGCTCTTCGGCCAGGGCGAAGAAGTCGGCACGCAGAGCCTCGGCATCGCTCGGCACGCCGCGCACAGAGATCTCGATGGCCGCCTTGCCCTTGTCGGTCTCCGCATCCAGCGCCACACGGGCCGACAGGCGCTCGATGCGCTCGATGGTCAGGCCGTACCGGCTGATCACCGCACTCACCCGCTGCAGTTGCTCTGGAGTGATCTTGCGGCTGAGCAAGGTGACGATGTGGCGCGCCTCGCCCTGGCCATCGGCCCAGTGCTGGTAGTCCGCCTCGGAAATCGGCGTGTAGCGGGCCTGCAGGTTCAGTTCGTGGGCCTTGGCCTGCACGCTCTGCAGCAGGGAGGTGGCCACTTCGTTGTCCGGGATATCGACCAGGATGCCGAACGACAAGGTACCGTGCATGACTGCCAGGCCAATGTCGAGGATGCTCACACCGCCCTGCAGCAGGACGCCGGTGATAGCCGCAGTGAGACCGGGACGGTCCTCACCGGTGATGTTGATCAGGACGATTTCACGCACAACCTGGCTCCGACTTCGATGAAAAATGCGCATTCTACCGATTTTCCGTGACCGTCGGGCGCCAACGATACTTTGCCGACAAAACCCGGCTCGCTATACTGCCCCACACTTTCATGCCATTAAGAGCCGAGCTCAGTGAACCGGCCCACGCCCGTCAAAGCAGACAACTTCTTCCTGATGATCTATCGCGCCCTGAGTCAACGTCGCGTGCCGCTGGCACTACGCATCGCCTGCACCAACATTTTCCTGGTGGCGCTGGCGTTGGTGATCTACGCCTGCGTGATGGGCCTGCAGTTCAAGCAGGCCATGCACGAGCAGGCCGATGCCCTGGGCCAGAGCCTGACCACCCAGACCGCCACCTCGGCGACCGAGTTGCTAGTGGCCAACGACATCCTCAGCCTCAACGTTCTGCTCGGCAACCTGGTGAAAAACCCACTGGTGGCCCATGCGGCGATCTACAGCGTGGACAACCGCATCCTCGCGGAAGCCGGCCAGCGCCCGCGCAACAGCCTGCTGGGCGAGGCCGAAGGCCTGTACCAGACCAAGATCACCTTCCAGGACGTGACCGCCGGGCAACTGCGCATCAGCCTGGACATGAGCCAGTTCCAGCAGCCGATGCTGATCAGTCTGCAGAGCATGGGCATCCTTGCCGCCATCCTGCTGGTGCTGGCGCTGACCCTGAGCCTGCGCCAGGGCCGCTTCATCACCCTGCCGTTGCTGCAGCTGCGGGTGTGGCTGCGCGACCCGCAACCCTATACCCCGGCCACCGACCGCCAGGACGAGATCGGCGACATCGCCCGCCAGCTGCACGCGCGCCTGGCCCCGCCGCCGCCACCTGAGCCGGAGCCCGAAGAAGAAGACGAGCAGTTCGACGACCTGCACGATGCTGCCCCGGCAGCCAAGGTCGCACCGCGCGCCAAGCTTGCCGCCCAGGCGGACGAGGATGACGATGAAGCCTTCGCCGGCCTGCTGGACGACGAAAGCGCCCCCAAGGCCGCCGTGGTCGAATCCGACGAGCCGCAGTACAGCGCCGTGCTTGCCGTGCAACTGGGCTCGCAGGAGCAGCTGCGTCGCCTGCCGCGCACGCGCCTGACCGAACTGACCGAGCGCTACCGCGATTGCCTGGAGCATGCCGCCTCACTCTACGACGGTGAAACTCACACGCTCAACGACGGCAGCACCCTGGTGCTGTTCCACAGCCGCGACTGCGGCGAGGACTACCTCACCAACGCCATCTGCTGCGGCGAGCTGTTGCGCGCCTTGGGCCATGCCCTGCAGATCGAGGTAGCGGACAGCGGCATTACCCTGCAGCTGCAGCTGGGCCTTGCCCTGGGTAACGACCTGCAAGGGCTGGAGCTGGTAGACCTGCTGATGGCCGAAAAGGCCCAGGACGCTCTGGCACTGTCGCAGCACAGTCGCAACTTGTTGCTGGTAGAACGGCAGATCAGCGATGACACGCTGATTCGCCAGCGCGCCCGCATTCGCCCGATTGCCAGCCCCGAGGGCGCCTGCTGCGTGGAGCGCCTGATGGAGCCCTACCCGTCGATGCTGGAGCGGCAGCTGGCGCGGATGCACGAACGCCGGGCCTGATACCGGGCTGGCCTCTTCGCGGGTAAACCCGCTCCCACAGGGCCTGCGCCAACCTGTAGGAGCGGGTTTACCCGCGAAGAGGCCAGCACAGACAGTACAAAAACAGCAGATACGAAAAAGCCCGCAATGATGCGGGCTTTTTCGTATCTGGCAGCTAGATCAGAACCGGTAGACTTCCATATCGGTTCGAATCGGCGCAGCCATCGGGATCTTGGATTTCTCAGGCGTCTTCTTCACCTGCACCGGAGCAGCCGATTTTTTAGGCGACTCTTCGGCAATCGCCGGCTGGTTAGCCAGAGGCTTGACCGCTGTGCTCAGCTGTTCGGCCAGTTTCTGAAGCAACTGGCCCTGGGCCTGCACCTGCGACGCCTCGCTGCCCGCGTGTGGCTGCTCGAGGTGAACGATGCGGTTGTCACGCACATGGCCACGGCGGTCCAACAGGCGCCACTGGGCATCCAGGACGGCCGGCTGGTCCTTGCCCGAGTCCAGGCGAGTGATCGACAGCAACACTTGTACATCCGGGTTGAACCCGGCAGCCGCCGGGGCCAGCACCACGCGCTGGCTGTCCAGGCGCCAGGCGAGCTGGCGCACCAGCAGCTGGTCGATATCCGACGAAAGGCTGCCGGCCCAACGACCGTCGGTCGCCGAACTCAGGCTGCCATCGGCCTGACGCTGCAGGAACGTCTCACGTTGCAGGTAATCGGCAACCGATACCGGACCGAGCACCACGGCCATGCCCGCACTCTGCGAAGGCTGGCCAGGATCACCACTGTCGAGCTGGTACAGGGCAACCGGCTGATGCATGGTGCACCCGCCAAGGCCCAGCAGGCCAGTCATCAACAGCGCAAATGGAAGGCGCAGAAATTTCATCATCCCATCCAGGCGGTCGCCAAAAGGCCAACCGCAGTGATACATATAAATTCAAACGGGCACACGGCCACGCCGGCACGGCAAGGGCCATATCATCCGCGAAATAACCGTCCGACTCCAGCATTTCTGCCCGGAACGACGCTGAAATTGCCGCTCCAGACATTTCAACCGCTTACGCCGGCACTTCCACCTGCAACCCATCGACCCGCTGGAACCCGCGTGGCAGCTTGCTGCCGCGCCGTCCGCGCTCGCCCTTGTAATGCTCCAGGTCGTCCGCTTTCAGAGATAGGGTACGCTTGCCGGCTTGCAATACAAGCGTCGCGCCATCTGCTATCACGGCCAGATCGGTAACAAATTCTTCACGGCTCGCCACCCGGTCGCCCGGCACCCCGATAATCTTGTTGCCCTTGCCTTTGCCCAACTGAGGCAGGTCGCTGACCTTGAATACCAGCAGACGGCCTTCGGTGGTAACCGCCGCCAGCCAGTCCTGCTCGCGGTTGGCCACCGGGCGCGGGGTCATGACCTTGGCACCGTTGGGCAGGCTGAGCAAGCCCTTGCCGGCCTTGTTCTTGGCCTGCAGGTCTTCACCCTTGACCACGAAGCCATAGCCGGCGTCCGAAGCCACCACGTACAGTGCATCGTCGTCCGGCAACAGCACACACTCGAAGGTGGCCCCCGGTGGGGGCGTCAGGCGGCCGGTCAGCGGTTCGCCCTGACCACGCGCCGACGGCAGGCTGTGAGCGGCCAGCGAGTAGCTGCGGCCAGTGGAGTCGATAAGCACGGCAAATTGGTTGGAGCGCCCGGCGGCTGCGGCCTTGAAGCCATCGCCGGCCTTGTACGACAGGCCGGTGGCATCAATGTCGTGGCCCTTGGCGCAGCGCACCCAGCCCTTCTCCGACAGCACAACGGTAACCGGCTCGGTCGGCATCAGCTCGTTTTCCGACAGCGCCTTGGCCTCGGCACGCTCGACGATCGGCGAGCGGCGGTCGTCGCCATAGGTTTCAGCATCCTTGATCAGCTCGCTGCGTACCAGCTTGCGCAGCTTGGCATCGCTGCCCAGCAGGGCGAGCAGCTTGGCCTGCTCCTTCAGCAATTCATCCTGCTCGCCGCGGATCTTCATCTCTTCCAGGCGTGCCAGCTGCCGCAGGCGGGTCTCGAGAATGTAGTCGGCCTGGATTTCGGTCAGGTCGAAACGGGCGATCAGGGCCTGCTTGGGCTGGTCTTCGGTACGGATGATGTGGATAACTTCATCCAGGTTGAGGAACGCGGTCAGCAAACCTTCCAACAGGTGCAGGCGCTTCTCCACCTTGTCCAGGCGGTGCTGCAGGCGGCGACGGACGGTAGCGGTACGGAACTCCAGCCATTCCAGCAGCAGCGCTCGCAGGTTCTTCAGCTGTGGCCGGCCGTCCAGGCCGATGATGTTGACGTTGACCCGGTAGCTGCTCTCCAGGTCGGTCGTGGCAAACAGGTGCTGCATCAGCTCATCGGCATCCACACGGTTGGAGCGCGGGATGATGACGATGCGGCACGGGTTCTCGTGGTCCGACTCGTCACGCAGGTCGGCGACCATAGGCAGCTTCTTGGCCTGCATCTGCGCAGCGATCTGCTCCAGCACCTTGGCCCCGGAGACCTGGTGCGGCAGCGCGGTGACGACGATGTCGCCATCCTCGACGCGGTAGACGGCGCGCATACGGATGGAGCCGCGACCGCTTTCGTACATCTTGAGGATTTCTGCCCGCGGCGTAACGATCTCGGCCTCGGTCGGGTAGTCCGGCCCCTGGATGTGCTCGCACAGCTGCTCGATGGTGGCCTTGGGCTCGTCGAGCAGGCGCACACAGGCCGTGGCCACTTCACGCAGGTTGTGCGGCGGTACGTCAGTGGCCATGCCAACGGCGATACCAGTGGTGCCGTTGAGCAGGATGTTGGGCAGGCGCGCAGGCAGCACGGCCGGCTCCTGCAGGGTGCCGTCGAAGTTGGGCACCCAGTCCACGGTGCCCTGGCCAACTTCGCTGAGCAGCACTTCGGCGTAGCGCGAAAGACGCGCTTCGGTATAACGCATGGCGGCGAACGACTTCGGATCGTCCGGCGCACCCCAGTTGCCCTGGCCGTCGACCAGCGTATAGCGGTAGCTGAACGGCTGGGCCATCAGCACCATGGCCTCGTAGCAGGCCGAGTCACCGTGGGGGTGGAACTTGCCGAGCACGTCACCGACGGTACGCGCCGACTTCTTGTGCTTGGCATCGGCATCGAGCCCCAACTCGCTCATGGCGTAGACGATGCGTCGCTGCACCGGCTTCAGGCCATCGCCGATGTGCGGCAAGGCGCGGTCCATGATCACGTACATGGAGTAGTTGAGGTAGGCCTGTTCGGTGAAGTCAGCCAGCGAGCGGCGTTCTACGCCATCCAGGCTGAGTTCCAGTGAGTCGCTCATGCGGGCCTCGTCATTTCAGGTTCTGGCGCAGCAGCATGGTGCCGCCGCGCTGGGTAAATTCAAGTTGTTTCAGGGCACTCATGCCCAGCAATACGGTCTGCCCGTCCAGGCCCGGCACCACGATGGCGCGCACGTCCTGCAGGCGGATATCCCCCAGCTGCAGGCTGGTCAGGCGCGTGCGGTAGCCTTCGGTACGGCCGTTGGCGGTACTGAGCTGCACCGGGCTGCCACGCTCCAGGCCCAGCTCGCGGCCCAGCGCCTCGGGGATGGCCACGTCGGTGGCACCTGTGTCGAGCATGAAATGCACCACCTGGCCGTTGATTGCGCCATCCATCACGAAGTGGCCCTGGCCGTTGCCCAGCAGGCGCACCTCGATAAAGCCTTCGCCATGCGTCGACTGCACCTGGGCATTGGGGTTGCGCTGGCTGTCTTCCCATTGGCCGAAAAAACGCGTGGCAAGGAACAGCGCCGCCGCCCAGGCGACGATCATCAATACCTTGCCAGCCCGCTTGCCCGGTGCCTGGCTCATGGCTTGGCGCTCCATCCGCCTTCCGGCGCATCGAAGCGCCAGACGATCGGGCGTGCTTCGCCATCGGCGCGGGCGCCGTTGTTGTTGTCCACGCCTATCCAGGCGCCCTTGGCATCGATCACCAGGGCCTCGGCCAGACCGAACGGCTGCTGGTAGCGACGCGACTCGACCAGGGCATCGGCAGCGAACGACCAGCAGCGCTCGACCATGCCGCTGTCGGTATCCCGACGACAGACGCGGTAGGCATTGCGTTCGAGAGTGAACAGCTTGCCTTCGAACCAGGCCAAGTCGGCGAAGTCGCGCGACAGTGCCTGGGCATTGGGCATCTGTGCCGGCTGCATTTCGACCCCGGCCTCGCTCAGCAACACGCAGCTGCGGCCGCAGGTCCACACCGACTGCTGGCGCTCGATAGCCACCAGGCCACGGCGCTCGCGCTCGGCGGCCAGCCACAGGCGGTCACCCGCCGGGTTGATCGCCAGACCTTCGAACAAGGCGTTGAAGTTCAGCAGCATGCCGCTGGCCCGGGCCTGACGAACCATGGCCGGGTCGATCTTCAACCAGTCCGCCTCGCCTTCCAGCGGCAGTTGCAGCACAGCGGCATGAGCTTCGCTGACCAGGTACAGGTTGCCCGCCTGGTCACAGCTGATGCCTTCGAAATCAAGTTCGCCACCACGAATATACGACGCCGCCCAGTTACGCGACTTCAGGCCCCACGGCAGGCCACTTTCCGGCACCGCTGGCGGGGTGAAGGTGAGCGGCTGCGCGCGCCAGGTCGGGTTTTGCTGGTCGAAGCGGTAGATGCGGTCGTCGTCGCGGTCGGATACGCCCCACAGCCCGCCCCGGCATTCCACCAGGCCAGACAGGTTGCCACCGCGCATGCCTTCGATCGGGTGCTCGGCGCTCAGCTTCAACTCTGGCCAGTTGCCCGCCAGGCTCGGCAGGGCAACCAGCGCCAGGCAGGCAGCCAGAAGCCGCCGAATCAAACCATGACCTCGGCCAGGTTGCCCTTGGTTTCCAGCCAGCTCTTGCGGTCGCCCGCGCGCTTCTTGGCCAACAGCTTGTCCATCAGCTCGCAGGTGGCCTGCACGTCGTCCAGGGTCAGTTGCACCAGGCGCCGGGTATTCGGGTCCATGGTGGTCTCGCGCAGCTGTGGCGGGTTCATCTCGCCCAGGCCCTTGAAGCGTGTGACCTGTGGCTTGCCGCGCTTCTTCTCGGCCACCAGGCGATCGAGGATACCGTCACGCTCGGCCTCGTCGAGGGCGTAGTAGATTTCCTTGCCCAGGTCGATGCGGTACAGCGGCGGCATGGCCACGTACACATGCCCGGCCTCGACCAGGGCGCGGAAGTGCTGGACAAACAGTGCGCACAGCAGCGTGGCGATGTGCAGGCCGTCGGAGTCAGCGTCGGCGAGGATGCAGATCTTGCCGTAGCGCAGCTGCGCAAGGTCGGTGGCACCCGGGTCGACGCCAATGGCCACGGCGATGTTGTGCACTTCCTGGCTGGCCAGGACTTCGCCACCGTCCACTTCCCAAGTGTTGAGGATCTTGCCACGCAGCGGCAGGATCGCCTGGAATTCCTTGTCGCGAGCCTGCTTGGCCGAGCCACCTGCCGAGTCACCCTCGACCAGGAACAGTTCGGCGCGCATCGGGTCCTGGCCGGCGCAATCGGCCAGTTTGCCGGGAAGTGCCGGGCCTTGGGTTATGCGCTTGCGCTCGACCTTCTTGCTGGCCTTCAGGCGGCGCCCGGCGTTGCTGATGGCCAGCTCCGCCAGCTGCATGCCCAGCTCGGGGTGGGCGTTGAGCCACAGGCTGAACGCGTCCTTGACCACGCCGGAAACGAAGGCAGCCGCCTCGCGCGACGACAGGCGCTCCTTGGTCTGCCCGGAGAACTGCGGGTCCTGCATCTTCATCGACAGCACGAAGGTGATGCGCTCCCAGACGTCTTCCGGCGCCAGCTTCACGCCGCGCGGCAGCAGGTTGCGGAACTCGCAGAATTCACGCATGGCATCCAGCAGGCCCTGGCGCAGGCCGTTGACATGGGTGCCGCCTTGGGCGGTAGGGATCAGGTTGACGTAGCTTTCCTGGATGCTGTCGCCGCCTTCGGGCAGCCACAGCAAGGCCCAGTCCACCGCCTCCTTGTTACCGGCCAGGCTGCCGCAGAACGGCTCGTCGGGCAGGCGCTGGAACTCATTGACGGAATCGACCAGGTAGGAACGCAGGCCATCCTCATAGTGCCATTCGACCTTCTCGCCGCTGGCCTTGTCCTCGAAGCTGACCAGCAGGCCCGGGCACAGCACGGCCTTGGCCTTGAGCACATGCTTGAGGCGGCTGATGGAGAATTTCGGCGAATCGAAGTACTTGGGGTCGGGGCTGAAGTACACGCTGGTGCCGGTGTTGCGCTTGCCGACCGAGCCGACCACTTCCAACTCGCTGGCCTTGAAGCCATCGGCGAAAGTCATCTGGTATTCGTTGCCGTCACGTTTCACGCGCACGCGCACCTGGGTCGACAGGGCGTTGACCACAGAGATGCCCACGCCGTGAAGGCCACCGGAGAACTGATAGTTCTTGTTGGAGAACTTGCCGCCGGCGTGCAGCTTGGTGAGGATCAGCTCGACCCCGGACACGCCCTCTTCCGGGTGGATGTCCACCGGCATGCCGCGGCCATCGTCGCTGACTTCAAGTGAGTGGTCGGCATGGAGGATGACCTGTACCGAACGGGCATGACCGGCCAGGGCTTCGTCGACACTGTTGTCGATGACTTCCTGGGCCAGGTGGTTGGGGCGGCTGGTATCGGTGTACATGCCCGGCCGCTTGCGGACCGGGTCAAGGCCCGAGAGGACTTCGATGGCGTCTGCGTTATAGGCGCTAGCGCTGGGAGTGGCCATAGGGTCTCGTCGTCAGTCTGGTGAATGCAAAAAAGTCAAAATACAGAAAAATCGAGCGCTGCGTACTGCCCACGGGCAATGCCGGCGAAAGCCAGCAGTGCCGGCAGGCGCTCGGCGAAGCCCTGGAAGCTGTGGTCGCCACCGGCCTGGATGCGCAGGGCACAAGCACGGTAATAGCGCTCGGCATGGCGATAGTCCAGGGTTTCATCGGCGGTCTGCAGCCACACTTGATAGCGGCTGGCGTCCACCGGGGCTGGTACTTCCAGCTCGGCCAGGGCCTGCACGTGATCGTGGGTCAGCTCCCAGGCTTCACCGGTGTAGTGATTGTGCTGGGTGCCCAGGTAGCCGTCGAAATGCTTGTGCGGTGTTACCGCCGGGTTCACCAGCAAGGCCTTGAGGCCGTGGCGCTCGGCCAGATAGGTGGCATAGTAGCCGCCGAGCGAACTACCTACCAACAATGGTGCGCCCAGTTCGGCGATGGCCGCTTCGAGCTGGGCGATGGCCTGCCGTGGGTGGTGGTGCAAGGCGGGCACCCGCAGTTGGGCCGACAGGCCCAGTTGCTGCATCACGGCCTCGAGTTGGCGCGCCTTGGTCGAAAGTGGCGAGCTGTTGAAGCCATGGATATAGAGGATGGAACCCGACATGCTGCCCCCGGAATCTGTGGCTTCGCGCCCGGTGATATGGGCGCAGGGACGCGCAGTGTAGCGCGTTCGCCGGGTTTTGACGCAGTGTCACGGGTTTCGCAACAATTTCTTCACCGAAGGCGCAACCACAGTTCCCTGTAGGAGCGGCCTTGTGTCGCGATGGGCCGCAGCTCAATAGCCAGGGCTATCGAAGTCGAGCTTCACCTGGAAATCCACTGCCCGCTCCACCCCGGTCTCCAACCGCCCGTCGGCGTGGAGGCGCAGCCAGCGGTATCCAGGCTGCTCCTCGCTCACCTTGAAATCCTCGCTGCGCGCCGCGAACTGGATACAGGTCGACGGAGTGGCCAGCAGGCGACGGCCGTCGCGCACTTCATCCCATTCCTGGTGCACATGCCCCCACAGCAGCGCCCGCACCTGTGGGTACCCCTCAACGATATCGAACAGCGCCTGGGCATTGCGCAAGCCGATCGGCGCAATCCAGGCACAGCCGATATCCACCGGCTGATGGTGGAAGCACACCAGGCAATGCCGTTCACCCGCCTCTCGCAAGGCCGCTTCCAGCACTGCCAGCTGATCGCCCTCCAGCAGCCCATGCGTCGCCCCGGGTACGGCTGTGTTGAGCATGACGATGCGCCACGCACCGATATCGGTCACCGCCTGTACCAGCTCCGGCGCCACTTGCGCCATGACTCGGGCCTCGTCATGGTTGCCAGGCAACCAGCGGGTGGGCACGGCAAACGGTGCGGTCAGCTCACGGAACGCTTCATAGGACGCCACGCTGGCGTCCTGGGACAGGTCGCCAGTGCACAGCAGCAGGTCGACAAGCGGTTGCTCCCGCCGCACCTGGGCCACTACATGGCGCAGGCTGTCACGGGTATTGAGGCCCAGCATGCTGCCGGCCGAGTCGGCGAACAGGTGGGCATCGGTCAGTTGCACCACATGCACGGGGCGCGATTGGTCTGGCTGCGGCAACGGCCGTCTCCTCGAACGGATTCAGCGCGAATTATGGCTGTACAACGGGTGCGAGCAAACACCCGTACCCAAACCACGTCACAATTCAGCGAACGCTTGCCAGCTCGTGGCCACAGGCCAGGCAATGGCTCAGCCATTCACCGAGGAACAGGTTGAGCTGGGCCTTTTCGTCCGGCTGGTGCATGGCTTCGTTGGGATAGGGGTATATGCTGCGCAGGCGACGGGTGTGTTCGGCACTGACCACTTCGGCCATGCGCGCATCGTGGTACACCTGCACTTCCAGGTGCGGCACCGGCAACCATGGCAGGCTGTGCTCCTGGCGCACGTGCAGGGTGGTGGTGTACGGGCAGGCCAGCACCACGTCGAGCACCAGCACGCCAAGCATCTGGTCGCCTTGGGTCATACCGATGCGGCGCGAGCTCTGGGTGGTGCGCATGTCGGGCAACAGGCGCATCAGCCGGGCGTAGTTGGCCTCGCAAGCTGCCTGCAGCCCGACCAGGTCGACCCGATAACGCTCGCGCAGCAGGTTCACTTCCACATACCTCGTACTTCATCACGGTTCAGCGCCAGCCATTGCAGGCCGATGATGGTCGCCGCATTGCAGATGCGCCCGTCGCGCACCGCCTGCATGGCATCCTCGAACGACCACACGCGCACGCGAATGTCCTCGCCCTCTTCTTCCAGGCCATGCAGGCCGCCCGCCCCTTCACTGCTGCAACGGCCGAGGAACAGGTGAACATATTCGTCACTGCCGCCGGGCGACGGGAAGTAACGGGTCATCGGCCACAGGGCGCTGAAGGCCAGGCCGGCTTCTTCTTCGGCTTCGCGGTGGGCGACTTCCTCGGGTTGCTCGTCCTTGTCGATCAGCCCGGCCACCATCTCGATCAGCCAGGGGTTGTCGACCTTGTCCAGTGCACCGACGCGGAACTGCTCGATCAGCACCACTTCATCGCGCAACGGGTCGTACGGCAGCACGCACACCGCATCATGGCGCACGAACAATTCGCGGCTGATCTCGCGGCCCATGCCCCCGGCAAACAACTCGTGGCGCAGACGTAGCTTGTCGAGCTTGTAAAAGCCCTGGAAGCAGTTGGCCCGCTCAATGATTTCGAAGCCCTTGGGCACTGAGTTCAACGCGTCTGACATGGAAATCCTCATTACCTCGAATACCGCATCGCGCCATCCTACTCTGCACGCCTGCCGGTTTCACCCCTTTCCGGCAACCGTTCGCGCACTCGGGACAGCGCGCCTTCTCTCTGTTAGCTTAGTGGCGAACTGAAGGCCGCGCAGACGGTCAAAGGCCGACTTTTCCCTGTTCTGCAAGGATCCTCATGACACTTGTCAAACTGACTTCCGTGGCTGTGCTGGCCCTGGCCCTGGGTGCCTGCCAAAGCCTGTTCACGCCCAACTACCGGGCGCCGCTCGAGGTCAAGCGCGATGCCTGGGAGCATGTCAAACCCGGCTGCAGCGAAAGCGACTGCCCGCTGGTGAACATCGACATGATCCACTTCCCGGCCTTGCCCAAGCTCGATGGCATCGTCGAGAAACGCCTGCTGCAACTGACCGAAGACAACCAGCGCGGCAACGCACCGACCACCCTGCAAGCCTACGAGCAGCAGTACCTGGCCAGTGCCGACAGGCGCAACAGCAGCTACCTGCAGGCCAAGGTACGCGAGCAGCATGACGGACTGGTGATCATCGAATTGTCCAGCTACCTGGACAGCGGCGGCGCCCACGGCATGCCCGGGCGTGGCTTCATCAACTATTCGCGCAAGCTGGACAAGGTGCTGACCCTGCAGGACATGCTGGTGCCCGGCCAGGAAGACACCTTCTGGAAAACCGTCGAGGAATCGCACCGCGCCTGGCTGATCAGCGTAGGCATGGACAAGGATGCCGAGTTCATCAAGACCTGGCCGTTCAAGCAGTCGCCGCACGTCGCCCTGACGTACGGCGCGGTGGTGGTCAAGTACGAGGTCTATACCATCGCGCCCTACTCCATGGGCCACGTGGAGTTGAAGATCCCCTACCCGCGCCTGAATGGCGTGCTCAAGCCCGAGCTGTTTCCCGGCCGCGGCTGAAGCTCAGCAGCCCGTGCAGTAGCCCTGCCAGCAGCAATGCCGGCAGGGTCGCACCCAGGTCCGGCGCTTGCGCGGCGATCAGATGGTACGCGGCAACGCCCACCGCCCAGGCCAGCAGTGCCTGCCAGTGCAAGCCATGCACCTGTGCTGGCAAGCGGCGGCGACGGATCACGTAATGGTCCATCAATACCACACCGAACAGCGGTGCAAACACCGAGCCGATCAGCAGCAGGAAGTTCTCGTACTGTGCCAGTGGTGCCAGCAAGGCGATCAGCGTGCACAGCACGCCAATGGCCAGCGCCAGGTGCTCGACCTTCAGGCGCACCAGCACGCCGGTGGAAACGGCCGCCGAGTGAATGTCGGCAAAAGCCTTTTCCGACTCGTCCAGCAGAATCAGCAGCAGTGGAATGCCCATGCCGGCGCCCGCCAGGGCCAGCAGCAGGGCGTTGGCTTCGCCACTGTCGGCGAAGGCCAGGGTGTAACCCACGCCCAGGCTCATCAGCCAAGTGTTGCCGATGAAGTAACCCAGCACCGTACCACCGAATACATGTTTGCCGTTACGGGCAAAACGCGAGTAGTCGGCGATCAGCGGCAACCAGGACAGCGGCATGGCGATGGCGATGTCGAAACCCACAGCCAGCGACATCGATCCGTCGCCGGCGCGGTTCCACAGTGCCGCAAGGTCGGCCTTGGCGAACAGGTTCCAGGTCAGCCAAAGGCAAGCGCCCAGCAGCAGCCAGATACCCCAAGTGCGTAGCACCTTGCGCACGAACGCCAGCGGCCCACCGACTGCGAGCAAGGTGGCCAGGGCGCCGAAGCATAGGGTCCAGAGCACAGGGCTGTTCCAGGCGCTGGCTTCGCCGAACGCCCGCGCGCCCAGCAGGCTGGCGGCATCGCGCATCACGATGATCTCGAACGCACCCCAGCCCACCAGTTGCAGCAGGTTGAGCAGCGCCGGCAAGCGAGCGCCATGGCCACCCAGGCTCAGTTTCAGCGTGCCCATGGCCGACAGGCCGGTATCGCTGCCGATGACACCGGCAGCCCCCAGCAGCAGCACACCCACACCGGTGCCCAGGGCGATAGCCAGCACCGCGCCGGCAAGGCCCAGGCCAGGGGCCAGCATGGCGCCGACCTGCAGCACCATCAGGCCGATGCCGAGGGAGAACCATAGCGAGAACAGGTCGCGGGCGCCGAAGATGCGCTGGGCGGTGGGGACCGGGTGGTCGGGGGAGAATTGGCTGGGGGTGGTCATGCTTTGACACTCGGCAAGGTATTGGATTGGACGCGGTCGCTGTAGGAGCGGCCTTGTGTCGCGAAAGGGCCGCAAAGCGGCCCCAGGTTTTCAGCTTCGCGACTGAAATTGCCGGGGCCGCTTCGCGGCCCATCGCGACACAAGGTCGCTCCTACAGGGGTCAGCGCTGCGACTTAGACTTTGTGATACAGCTGGCTGCCTTCCTGCCGGAACCGCTCGGCCTGCTCACGCATGCCTTGCTCTACCGTCACATCCACGGTTTCGATCTTGGCGGCGTATTCACGCACTTCCTGGGTGATCTTCATCGAGCAGAACTTCGGCCCGCACATCGAGCAGAAGTGCGCGACCTTGGCCGATTCCTTAGGCAGGGTCTCGTCGTGGTAGGCACGGGCAGTGTCCGGGTCCAGGCCGAGGTTGAACTGGTCTTCCCAACGGAACTCGAAGCGTGCCTTGGACAAGGCGTTGTCACGGATCTGCGCACCCGGGTGGCCCTTGGCAAGGTCGGCGGCATGAGCGGCGATCTTGTAGGTGATGATGCCGGTCTTCACGTCATCCTTGTTTGGCAGGCCCAGGTGTTCCTTGGGCGTGACGTAGCAGAGCATCGCGCAACCGAACCAGCCGATCATAGCCGCACCAATGCCCGAGGTGATGTGATCGTAGCCAGGAGCGATATCGGTGGTCAGCGGGCCGAGGGTGTAGAACGGCGCCTCGTCGCAGCATTCCAGCTGCTTGTCCATGTTCTCCTTGATCAGTTGCATCGGCACGTGGCCGGGGCCTTCGATCATGCACTGCACGTCGTGCTTCCAGGCGATCTTGGTCAGCTCGCCGAGGGTCTCCAGTTCACCGAACTGCGCGGCATCGTTGGCGTCGGCAATCGAGCCGGGACGCAGGCCGTCGCCCAGCGAGAAGCTGACGTCGTAGGCCTTCATGATTTCGCAGATTTCTTCGAAGTGGGTGTACAGGAAGTTTTCCTTGTGGTGTGCCAGGCACCACTTGGCCATGATCGAGCCACCACGGCTGACAATACCGGTGACACGCTTGGCAGTCAGCGGCACATAACGCAGCAGTACGCCGGCATGGATGGTGAAGTAGTCCACGCCCTGCTCGGCCTGCTCGATCAGGGTGTCGCGGAACAGCTCCCAGGTCAGGTCCTCGGCCACGCCGTTGACCTTTTCCAGGGCCTGGTAGATGGGCACGGTACCAATCGGCACCGGCGAGTTGCGGATGATCCACTCACGGGTTTCGTGAATGTGCTTGCCGGTGGACAGGTCCATGACCGTGTCCGAACCCCAGCGGATGCCCCAGGTCAGCTTGGCCACTTCTTCCTCGATCGAGGAACCCAGCGCGCTATTGCCGATGTTGCCGTTGATCTTCACCAGGAAGTTGCGGCCGATGATCATCGGTTCCACTTCCGGGTGGTTGATGTTGGCAGGGATGATCGCGCGGCCACGGGCAATTTCCTGGCGGACGAACTCAGGGGTGATTTCTTTCGGGATGTTGGCCCCGAAGCTGTGGCCGGCGTGCTGCTCGTCGAGCAGACCAGCGGCACGTGCCTCTTGCAGCTTCATGTTTTCGCGGATGGCCACGTACTCCATCTCGGCAGTGATGATGCCTTGGCGGGCATAGTGCATCTGCGAGACGTTGGCACCAGCCTTGGCACGGCGCGGGTTGCGCACGTGGGCGAAACGCAGCTTGGCCAGTTCGGCATCGTTCAGGCGCTGCTGGCCGAAGTCGGAGCTCAGGCCGGCCAGGCGCTCGGTGTCACCGCGTGCCTCGATCCACGCCGAACGCACATCGGCCAAGCCCTTGCGCACGTCGATGACAACGTTGGGGTCGGTGTACGGGCCGGAAGTATCGTAGACCAGCACCGGGGCATTGGACTCGCCACCGAAGTCGGTCGGGGTGTCGTCCAGGCTGATTTCACGCATGGGCACGCGGATGTCCGGGCGCGAGCCTTCGACATACACCTTGCGCGAACGCGGAAACGGTTGCACGGACTGCTGATCGACTTGTGCCGATTCGCTGAGGTTGATCGCTTTTTCTTGTTTGGTCATCACAGGCTCTCCAGACGGCTTCCAAGCAGTGGAATGTCGGGGTGAACCTGAAAGGCGCGGACGCACCCTTCATGGGTGCAGTGCCGGATTTGGGGTGCCTGAAGCTGCATGCAGCTGTGACATTCCCGGACCTGGCACAAGAGGCTCCCCGGGAAGGCGAGCAATCTTGTTCCCTACGCAGGCGCTAACCTGATCAGGTTCAACGGGATCCGCAACTTTGCGATCTCAGCCTTTGCTTCAAGGCACCCCGACAAGAACATGCGCAGTCTAGACTGGAGTGGTCGGCAAAGCCAAGCAGGTAAATGCGCGGATGATGAAAGGCACCCCGAGCGATTGTTGCCGGGTGCGCATGGCACTACACTGGCCCGTCGCTCGATACTCAACAGTTCAGTAATTAAATTTCGTACAAGGATTGCCTCTATGCTGCGCAAACTCTCACTGGCAATAGCCGTGTCTTGTGCGTCCAACGGAGTGGTCTGGGCAGCGGACGTGCCCACTACAGTGAAAACCGACCTGGTCAGCGTCTATCAGGAAGCGGTCGACAACAACGCTGACCTGGCTGCGGCCCGCGCCGATTACGGCGCCCGCCGCGAAGTGGTACCGCAGGCTCGCGCCGGGTTGCTGCCTAACCTGTCGGCCGGTGCCGAAATGCTGAACACCCGCACCAAGCTGGACGAACCATCGGCCACCAGCAACCGCAGCGGCAACACCTGGAGCGCAACCCTGGCGCAACCTATATTCCGCGCTGATCGCTGGTTCCAGTTGCAGGCAGCCGAAGCGGTCAACGAACAGGCGGCGCTGGAGCTGTCGGCGACCGAGCAGAACCTGATCCTGCAAACCGCGCAGAATTACTTCGCCGTGCTCCGTGCCCAGGACAACCTGGCCGCGACCAAGGCCGAGGAAGCGGCCTTCAAGCGCCAGCTGGACCAGTCCAACGAACGATTCGACGTCGGCCTCTCCGACAAGACCGACGTGCTGCAATCCCAGGCCAGCTACGATACAGCGCGGGCCAACCGAATCATTGCCGAGCGCCAGGTACAGGATGCCTTCGAGGCCCTGGTGACCCTGACCAACCGGGAATACACATCGATTCAAGGCGTGGTCCATACCTTGCCAGTGCAGGTGCCTACGCCCAACGACGCCAAGGCCTGGGTCGAAACCGCCGGGCGCCAGAACCTCAACCTGCTGGCCACCAACCACGCGGTCGTCGCTGCCGAGGAAACCCTGCGCCAGCGCAAGGCCGGCCACGCGCCGACCCTGGACGCAGTTGCCAAGTACCAGAAGGGTGACAACGACAACTTCGGTTTCACCAACCCCGCGCCGGCCCCCGTTACGCGCTATAGCGGCGACGTCGAGCAGACCAGCATCGGCCTGCAGTTGAACATCCCGATCTACAGCGGCGGCCTGACCAGTTCGCAGGTGCGCGAGGCCTACCAGCGCCTGAGCCAGACCGAGCAGCAGCGTGAAAGCCTGCGCCGCCAGGTGGTGGAAAACACCCGCAACCTGCACCGCGCAGTGAATACCGACGTGGAACAGGTGCAGGCGCGCAAGCAGTCGATCATCTCCAACCAGAGCGCGCTGGAAGCCACCGAGATCGGCTACCAGGTGGGCACCCGCAATATCGTCGACGTGCTTGACGCCCAGCGTCAGCTGTACACCTCGGTGCGCGACTACAACAACAGCCGCTATGACTACATCCTCGACAACCTGAGCCTGAAGCAGGCAGCCGGCACCTTGAGCCCGCAGGACCTGCAGGACCTCAAGCGGTACCTGAAGCCAGACTACAACCCGGACAAGGACTTCCTGCCGCCGGACCTGGCGGCTGCAGCGGCGAAGAACTTCGAGCGTCGCCCCTGAGATAGGGGATGTATTTTCCGCAGGGTGGGTTGCTTTTGATGGCCTCATCGCCGTCAAGCCAGCTCCCACAGGTTCTCCAACGGCCTTAAGCCTTGTGCAGTACCTGTGGGAGCTGGCTTGCCGGCGATGAGGCCAGAAAACCCAACACCAAACTCAGCGGATAAGTGCACCCAGGCCATCGAGCAAGCGCTGCAATGCACCCTGATTGGCCCGCATTACAGCCCTGCCCGCCTCGCCCATGCGCTGTGCATCCTGCGGCAACTCGACCAGCCGCCGCACTGCTTCGGCCAGCCCGTCGGCATCATCCACCTGCTGCAACGCCCCCGCCTCGCGCAGCATCGCGCTGATTTCAAGGAAGTTGAACACATGCGGCCCCATCAGTACCGGCAAGGCCAGCGCCGCGGGCTCCAGCGGGTTGTGCCCGCCGGTCGCCACCAGGCTACCACCGACGAAGGCAATGTCGGCAAGGGCATAGAGAAACAGCAACTCGCCCATGGTGTCGCCGAGCAATACCCGCGTCTGCGCATCGACCGGTGTGCCGGCAGAGCGGCGCACGGTGGTGAACTGTTCGCTGCACAGCGCATGCACCGCAGTGAATCGCTCGGGGTGGCGCGGCACCAGGATCAGCAGGGCATCACCATGCACCTGCAACAATTGCCGATGTGCCTGCAGGATCAACGCATCTTCACCTTCGTGGGTGCTGGCGGCGATCCACACCGGGCGCTGTGCAGCCCCCCACTGTTCACGCAATGCCTTGGCACGCGGCAACAGTTGCTCATCGATCTTCAGGTCGAACTTGATCGAACCGGTGACCTGCACGCACTCCGGGCGCGCGCCCAGGTCACGAAAACGCCGGGCCTCGGTTTCGGTCTGCACGGCAATCAGGCTCATCTCGGCCAGCATCGGCCGGGTCAGCCTGGCAAAGCGCCCATAGCCACGGGCCGAACGCTCAGACAAGCGTGCGTTGGCCAGCGCTACCGGAATGCCGCGCTTCGCACACTGGTGGATGTGGTTGGGCCACAGCTCGGTTTCCATGATGATGCCCAGCTTCGGCTGCACATGGTCGAGAAAGCGCCCTGCCGCCCAAGGCAGGTCGTAGGGCAGGTAGCAATGCTGCACGCGTGGTTCGTCGGCGAACATGGCGCGAATACGCTCTGAGCCGGTGGGGGTCATGCAGGTAAGCGTGATCGGCAATTCCGGGTAGGCCTTGAGCAAGGCGCGCACCATCGGTGCCGCCGCAATGCTCTCGCCCACCGATACCGCGTGCACCCAGATGCCGCCCCGGCGCATGGGCGGCAGCCTGAAAGCAAAGCGCTCGCCAATGCGTTGACCATAGGCCGGCGCCTTGCGCGCGCGCAAATAAAGGCGCAGCGCAACCAGCGGCAGGCCCAGGTGAAACAACAAAGTAAAGAGAGTTCTGTTCATGGCCGCGGAGTTTACCCGATCGCGCGCAGGTGCACCGCAAAGCGCTCGGCCAGCCACTGCGCAGCAGGCCCCAGCGGCTCGTCGCGACGCCAGGCCAGCTCCACCACCAAGGCCGGTGGCCGCCACTCGCTGTCCAGTTCGACCATGTGCGCCTGGTAGGTCGGGTACTGCACCACGTGCCGCGGCAGCCAGGCCCACCCCAGGCCACGCATCAGCAGTTCGGCCATGGCGTAGAAGCTGTCGGCGCGCCACACCTGCGGGCTGATCGCTTCGCCGCCGGGGTAGCCGCTTTGCTGCGGGGCAATCAACAATTGTCGGTGGCGCGCCAGTTGCTGCCGGGTAACCCGGCCTTCGCCGGCGAGCGGGTGACCGACCGCGCATACCGTGACCATTTCGACGCTACCCAAGGCGCGCCGCTCCAGCGAGGCCGGGATGCTCTCGTGGTGGAAGAACAGTCCAAGATCGGCGCGCCGCTCCACCAGCTTGCGCGCCACATCGCCCTGGGCACCGCTGGCCAGCTGCACCTCCAGGAACGGGTAGCGGCTGGCCAGTTCGTCGAGGCTGTCAATGACCGGCTGATAGGGCATGGCTTCGTCCTGGGCGACCCGCAACAAGGCCTCCTGCCCGCGCATCAGCGCCAACGCACGGCCATCCAGACGCTCGCACTGGCGCAACAGTTCGCGGGCATCTTCCAACAGGGCGCTGCCGTTCTCGGTCAGCTTGGGTTGCCGGCCACTGCTGCGCTCGAACAAGGTTACCCCCAGGTCGGTTTCGAGCAGGGCGATCGCGCTGCTGATTGCCGACTGGGCCTTGCGCTGCTCGCGGGCCACGGCAGAGAACGAGCGCAGTTCTGCAACGCGCAGGAAAGTACGCAACTGTTCAAGGTTCCAGTGCTCGGCCATCAACCTATCTCGTATAGTGATAGGTAATGACTTTACCCCATTCGGGGTGGGACTAGAATCTGCGGTCAGCTAACGGAGGATCTCGCCATGAATGCCTACACCTACCTCGCCATCGCCATCTGCGCCGAAGTCATCGCCACCGCTTCCATGAAAGCGGTGAAAGGCTTGAGTACGCCCTTGCCGTTGCTGCTGATGGTGGTTGGTTACGGCATTGCTTTCTGGATGCTGACCCTGGTGGTGCGCAGCATTCCGGTGGGGATCGCCTATGCCATCTGGTCGGGGCTGGGGATTGTGCTGATCAGTGTGGCAGCGCTGGTGATCTATGGGCAGAAGCTGGATGTGCCAGCGATGCTGGGGATGGCGATGATTGTGGGTGGGGTGGTGGTGATTCAGCTGTTTTCGAAGACTGCTGGGCATTGATGTTTGCCTGATGGATTTTGGGGCCGCTTCGCGGCCCTATCGCGACACAAGGCCGCTCCTACAGGGACCGAGGCATGCGCGGGGCCTGTAGGAGCGGCCTTGTGTCGCGATAGGGCTGCGCAGCAGCCCCAGGAACGCAAAGCCCACATCGGCCCGACCCTGTATACTTGCCAGCTGTCCCAGTCTTCGAGGTACCGCCATGCCATCTGCCATTTCCACTGACGTGCTGATCGTCGGCGCCGGGGTCGCAGGCCTCTGGCTCAATGCCCGCCTGCGCCGGCTGGGCTACTCGACAGTACTGGTGGAACGCGCCAGCCTTGGCGGCGCGCAGACCATCAAGTCTCAGGGCATCATCCATGGCGGCACCAAGTACGCCCTGCATGGCGCCCTCACCGGCGCTTCGGAAGCCATCGCCGACATGCCGCGACGCTGGCGCGAAGCGCTGAGCGGCAGCGGCGAGCTGGACCTGACCCGCACTCGCCTGCTGTCCGACGCCCATTACCTGTGGTCGCCTGGCACCCTGGCCGGCAATCTCACCAGTTTCTTCGCCAGCAAGGCCGTGCGCGGCCGGGTCGACCAGGTGAAGGGCGAGCAACTACCGCCCGCGCTGCAGGACCGCGCCTTCAAGGGCAAGGTCTATCGCTTGGCCGAGCTGGTCATCGACGTGCCCAGCCTGCTGGCCAACCTGGCTGAGCTGGCAGGCGACAGCCTGCTGGCCGGTGAGCACATCGAGCCGCTGCGCGAGGGCGAAGACCTGGTTGGCCTGCGCGTCGACGAGCGCGACATCCGCGCACAGCGTATCGTGCTCAGCGCCGGCGCCGGCACCGAGCAACTGCTGCATGCCCTGGGCCTGAACCAGCCAGCCATGCAGACACGCCCGCTGCATATGGTGATGGCCAAGGGTGCCAACCTTAAACCGCTTTACGCCCATTGCCTGGGCGGCGGGCCGAAGCCACGGGTGACGGTGACCACCCACCCGGCCGCCGATGGCCAGTGGGTCTGGTACCTGGGTGGCGACCTGGCCGAAGCCGACGGCGTTGCCCGCGAGCCGGCTGCGCAAATCGCCGCGGCACAGAAAGAAATCGCCAGCCTGCTGCCATGGGTCGACCAGAGCCAAGTGCGCTGGGCCACCCTGCGGGTCGACCGAGCGGAACCGGCGCAATCGGGCCTGGTACGCCCGGACAACGCCTTCCTCGCCGACCAGCAACGCCTGCTGGTGGGCTGGCCGACCAAGCTGGCCCTGGCACCGGACTTCAGCGACCGGGTCATCAGCCACCTAGAGCGCGACGGTATCCGCCCACAGGCGCAGGCCGACCTGGCTGACCTGCCACGCCCACCGCTGGGCGTACCGGCCTGGGAGCAACTGCTGCCATGAGCCTGCCGACCCTGCACGACTTCCATCGCCCCTTGGGCAGCACTGGTTTAAAGGTTTCGCCGCTGGGCCTGGGCACGGTCAAGCTGGGCCGCGACCAGGGCGTCAAGTACCCTACCGGTTTCACCATCCCCGGCGACGACGAAGCCCGTCTGCTGCTGGCCCAGGCCCGCGAGCTGGGTATCAACCTGATCGACACCGCCCCAGCCTACGGCCGCAGCGAAGAACGCCTGGGCCCGCTGCTGCGCGGCCAGCGCGATGAATGGGTGATCGTCAGCAAGGTTGGCGAAGAATTCGACAACGGCCAATCCCACTTCGATTTCAGCGCCGCCCATACCCGCCGCTCGGTGGAGCGAAGCCTGCGGCGCCTGGAAACCGACCGCATCGAATTGGTGCTGGTGCATTCGGACGGCAACGACCTGGCGATCCTCGAACAGCAGGAGGTCTACCAGACCCTTGCCGAGCTCAAGCAGGAGGGCAAGATCCTCGGCTTCGGCCTGTCTGGCAAGACCGTCGCCGGCGGCCTGAAGGCACTGGAGCAAGGCGACTGCGCCATGGTCACCTACAACCTCAACGAACAGGCAGAACGCCCGGTGCTGGACTACGCTGCCGAACACGGCAAGGCCATCCTGGTGAAGAAGGCACTGGCCAGTGGGCATATCTGCCTTGCCCCGGGCGTTGACCCGGTACAAGCCAGTTTCGAGCTGCTGTTCGCCCACCCGGGCGTGAGCAGTGCTATCGTCGGCACCATCAATCCGTTGCACCTGGCCCACAACGTGGCCACCGTCGCCCGTATTCTGGGCCAGCATTGAGTTGCCCCAGGCCCATGGGCCTGGACTGACCCGACGCAAGGAGGAGCCTCGTGGCGCGAACGCTGATCCGCAAGAACCCGAGCAACTTCAAGACACTACCGCTACATGTCGAGGCCACGCCCGAAGGTCTGATCTACCAGAGCATCGGGATGCCGCTGAATTTTGCCCAGATCCAACAGCGGCGCAAGGCTATCCAGCTGCCCGACATGCAGCGCTTCGTGGTCGAACTGGCCAACCTTGGCGTGTCGGTAAGGCTGACCCTGCATTGGCAGAACCGCGATTACTGGGTGCTGGTACGTCAGCGCCGTCAAGACCGCGGCGATGTAGTGCTGAAACTGATTTCCGGCTATGTACCGGCGCAGGAACTGAACCTGCCATTGCACACGGCTGTGCAGGAAGTGGCCGAGGAATGCCTGCTGGAAACCCCGGAAGGCTGGCTGGGCGGGCGCTTCAATGACACCTGGCTGCCGATTCCCTACGCTGCCGCCCTGCATTACCGCGAAACGCCGCACTTCGTGCTGGCCCCGGAGTCCGGTGCCGCGCGCCCGGTGCACTGCGGCAAGCTGATGCTGCTGGAACGGCCACGCGCGTATGTGCACTTACCCACCGCCTCGCTGCAACTGATCTACGATATGCGCCTGCAGGTACCACGGGACGCCAAGAAGCTCAGCCTGTTCCACGTTGATGAGCGGCTGGAGGGCGACCAACTGGTGGCGCGGCTAAATCGCAAACGACCAGACCTGTACCTGATGCCATTGAAGGACGGCCAGCCACTGGCTGAGCTGTATACCGTGAAGAAGGACGAACTGGTGCCGGCAAGCACGCGCGGGCTGTACCTGGCCGAAAGTTTTGCCCGGCAGGATGGCTGGGTAGTCACGGACGAGCGGGTGCGCTGGAAGGATTGGGTTAAGCAGCAGGGATTGGTGGAGAACAAGCCGGTGCGGGCTTCACACCTGCAACGGTTTGGCGACAAGGCTCGAGAACTGCTGGAGCGGGCGCGTACTTCGCTGCACAAATAAGATTCCGAGGCCTGTGCCGCCCCTGTAGGAGCAGCCTTGTTCTGCGAAGAGGCCGGTAGAGCTAAAGAAATGCTTTGCCCTACCGGCCTCTTCGCAGCACAAGGCTGCTCCAACAGGTAATGAGGCAGCCTCAGCGGCTCGATCAGTTCTTGCGAATCTTCTCGACGATTGCTGTAGTCGAGCTGTTTTCGACCAGCCCCAGCACCTTCACGGTACCGCCATAGGCCTTGACGATATCGGCCCCTACCACCTGGTCGATACCATAGTCGCCACCCTTGACCAGCACGTCCGGCTTGACCTGGCTCAGCAGGTTCTCCGGTGTACCCTCGGGGAAGCTGATGACCCAGTCCACCGCCCCCAGCCCGGCCAGCACGGCCATGCGCCGGTCGACGCTGTTGATCGGCCGGCCCGGCCCTTTCAGGCGGCTGACCGAGGCATCGTCGTTGACCGCGACGATCAGGCGATCACCCTGGGCCCGCGCCTGCTCCAGGTAGGTGACATGCCCGGCATGCAGGATGTCGAAGCAGCCGTTGGTGAAGACGATCTTCTCTTTGTGCGCCCGCGCGTCATCAATGGCCAGCAGCAGTTGCTCCAGGCCGAGCACGCCGCGCTCGGAGCCTTCCTCACGCTGGATCGCCCGGCGCAGCTCGGGGGCGCTGATCGCAGCCGTACCCAGCTTGCCGACCACGATGCCCGCTGCCAGATTGGCCAGGGCCACCGCGTGGGGCAGGTCCTCGCCGGCAGCGATGGCCGCGGCGAGGGTGGAGATGACGGTATCACCGGCACCGGTCACATCGAACACTTCACGCGCCCGCGCCGGCAGGTGCAGCGCCGGCTGCCCGGTGCGCAGCAGGGTCATGCCGTGCTCGCCACGGGTCACCAACAAGGCGCCCAGGTCCAGGTCCTGCAGCAGCTGCAAGCCCTTGGCTACCAGCTCGGCCTCATCGGCGCAACGGCCGACGATGGTCTCGAACTCGCTGAGGTTGGGTGTGATCAGGCTGGCGCCACGGTAGATGGAAAAATCCTTGCCCTTGGGGTCGGCCAGCACCGGAATACCTTTGGCCCGCGCCACCTGGATCAGGCTCTGGTGGTTTTTCAGTGCGCCCTTGCCGTAGTCGGACAGGACCAGCACCTTGACGCCCTCGAGCAGGCTCTCGACCTCCGCACCCAGCGACAGCGGGTCGGTGGCGAATGGCTCTTCGAAATCGATGCGCAGCAACTGCTGGTGACGGCTCATTACCCGCAGCTTGACGATGGTCGGCTGGTGCGCGATGCGCTGGAACACCGAGCGCACGCCTGCAGCTTGCAGGCTGTTGGCCAGGCTGTCGGCGGCCTCATCCTGGCCGGTGACGCCAATCAGCGAAGCCGGTGCACCCAGGGCGGCGATGTTCAAGGCAACGTTGGCCGCGCCGCCGGGGCGATCCTCGATCTGATCGACCTTGACCACCGGGACTGGCGCTTCAGGCGAGATACGTGAAGTACCGCCATGCCAGTAGCGGTCGAGCATGACATCGCCGACCACCAGTACCGGGGCTTGATCGAAACGCGGCATGGACAACTTCATGGGCAACCCATATGGAAATAATGAACAGGGGCAGGATATTAGCACAGGGTAGACGACGGCTTTATGGCCAGATCACCCCAGGAAAATTCCCGTGACAATCGGGGCCGCGATGGCCCCGATCAACGAGGGTTCAGGTGATATCGGCCTTGGCCGGCTCATCCAGGCCCATGGCATGCAGGCGGGCATAATGGCCATTGGCCGCAAGCAGCTCGGCATGGGTGCCGCGCTCGACCAGGCGCCCCTGGTCCATGACCAGGATCTGGTCAGCTTTCTCGATGGTCGACAGACGGTGGGCGATCACCAGCGTGGTACGGCCCTGCATCACATGGTCCAGGGCAGCCTGGATATGCCGCTCGGACTCGGTATCCAGCGCCGAGGTGGCTTCGTCGAGGATCAGCAGCGGCGCATTCTTCAACAGTGCCCGGGCAATCGCGAGGCGCTGGCGCTGGCCGCCGGAGAGCAGTACGCCGTTCTCACCCACTTCGGTATCGAAGCCTTTCGGCAGCCGGTCGACGAACTCCTTGGCATAGGCATCGGCCGCAGCGGCTTCGATGTCGGCGCGCGGGGCGCCGGCCAGGTCGCCATAGGCAATGTTGTTGGCCACGGTATCGTTGAACAGGGTGACATGCTGGGTCACCTGCGAAACGTGGCGACGCAGGTTGCGCAGGCGATAGTTCTCGATCTCCACGCCATCGAGCAGGATCTGCCCCTGGTCGTGGTGATAGAAGCGCGGTATCAGCGCTGCCAGGGTAGACTTGCCACTGCCGGAGCGGCCGACCAGTGCAATCATCTGCCCTGGCTCGGCTACGAAGCTGATATCGCTCAGCACCTCACGCTCGGTACCCGGGTAGGTGAAGCTGAGGTTGCGCACCTCCAGGCGCCCTTCCACCCGCTCCTTCTCGACGGTACCGGTATCCACTTCAGGCTCTTCGTCCAGTTGCTCGAAGATGCTTTCGGCGCCGGCCAGGCCCTTCTGGATGGTCGAGCTGACTTCCGAAAGCTGACGTATCGGCTTGGGCAACAGGCCGGCGGCGGTGATGTAAGCCACCAGATCACCAGCAGTGGAATCACCGCGCAGGAACAGCACCAGGAACATCAACGCGGCCATGGCGGTGTAGATCACCAGCTGCAGCATCGGCGTGTACAGCGAGCCGGTCTTGGTCATGTGCAACTGCTTGTCGGTGTTGCTCTGGCTGGCCTTGCCGAAACGCTGCTCCTCGTAGGCCTCGCCGCCGAAGCTGCGCACCACGCGGTAGCCCTGGATGGTTTCCGAGGCAACGTGGGTGACGTCGCCCATGGCCACCTGGATTTTCTTGCTCTGCTTGCGGAATTTCTTGCTGGCGACGCTCACCATCACCGCGATTACCGGCAGGATGGCAACCATCACCAGGGTCAGGTGCCAGTTCATCCACAGCAGGTAGCCGAACAGGAACACCACGGTCAGGCCTTCGCGGATCACCACCTTGATCGCATCGGTCGCAGCACCAGTGACCATGGTCACGTTGAAGGTGATGCGCGAGATCAGGTGCCCGGAGTTGTGGTTGTCGAAGTAGCGGTTAGGCAGCACCAGCAGCTTGTTGAACAGTTCCACACGCAGGTCGTGCACCAGGCACAGGGAAACCTTGGCCAGGAAGTAGTTGCCGAGGAACGAGCCCAGACCCTGCCACGCGGCGATCAGGATAATCAGCAGCGGCACCGCCTGCAGCAGTTGCAGGTCGCGCAGGTAGGGGACGTTTGGGAACAACACCGCTTCGGGGTTGCTCAGCCCATCTACGAAATACTTCAGGATCCCGGCCAGCATCGGCTGGGTCGAGGCAAAGATCACGAAACCGATGATGCTCAGCAGGAAAATGCCGACATAGGGTTTCACATAGCTCAGCAGCCGGAAGTAGATCTTCAGGCTGGAGGTGTGTTCCGCCGGTCGCGGTGTTTCGGCCATTATCAAGCTCGCTGTTCAGGTTGAACCGGAAATTTTACCACAGGCATCATTTTCGGCACTCCCCCATGGCAACAACATGGCCAGGCCAACGGGCAGCCAGCTGATGAACCATTCGGCACGTGGCGTACCAGTGAGGCTGGCGGCATCGAACTGCATGGCCAGGGTGGAGTAGACCCAGAAACCGAGCAGGATCTTGCCGAACAACGTGCCACGTGCGCGGACGATTTCGCCCAAGGTGTACAGCCACACCATGACCCACAGCAGCATGCCAGGCAGGCCCAACTCCACTGCGATGTGGGTGAACATGTTGTGGGTGTGGTCGAAGTGCTTGCCCACTGCACTCACGTCGTAGGCAGCGCCCAGGCCAAGGCCGGTCCAGGGATGTGCGGCGATCATGTCGACCACGGCGTGGAAGATTTCCGGCCGGTAGGACGAACCGCGCTGGGCGATCAGGTCGTACACGAGATAGAAGGCCAGGCCGGTGGCGATGGCCGCCAGCACGGCAAACATCCGGCTGTGGCGGTCACGGAACCACAACGGGGCCAGGATCACGGTGAGCACCAGGGCCAGGATTGCCCCACGGCTCTGGCTGAGCATGGCAAACAACCCCAGGCACACCAGCGCCACCAGCCACAACAACTGCAGGCCACGTTGCCGCGGCGGCTCGTAAAGCAGGAAGAGCACGGCCGAACCGATGACATAGGCACCCAGAATGGGGTGCGATATCTCGCCGATGCCCTCCAGCCGGGCCAGCAGAGGCATGCCCAGCACGCCGTAGAAATGGATTACCGAGATCAATGCGGCAACGGCCAGCAAGGCGCTGCCGGCCAGCAACAGCTGACGAATGCGGGCCTGGCCAAGCTGGCCCAGCAGCGGGAACGCCAGCAGGAATACCAGGATGTAGAGCAGGCGCTTGGCCTCGCGCCCCGGGTTTTCCGCGGCCGACCAGACCAGGCTGAGCCCACTCCACACCAGCAGCAGCAACACACTCCCCCACAAGGCCGGCTGACGCCGCCAGGCCTGCACTATTACGTGCCTTGCGGACCACGCCATTACCAGCGTCGGCAACCACAGGAACAACACCAGCCCTTGCTGATAAACCTTGTTGCTCGGTGCCAGGGCAATCGCTGCCAGGAACCAGACCAGACCAAACCCCAACCAGGCTTGCGCCCAGTTTTTTTGATACAACATCCTTTCCCCCGATGAATCAAAGACACCATCCAATGGTGCTACAACATTATTTTCGGCATTATTGCCGGTCATTCTGTTCGCCCGACGACAAGGCTCTATTCATGCAATGCTCCCGGCTCCCCCAGGTCGACTTCGATCAGCTGACACAAGGCGCACAGGTGCTTGAGGCAGATAGCCATGGCGCCAAAGTCTACCTGCTCGCGGATGGTAATTTCCTCAAGGTTTTTCGTAGGAAGCGGCTGATTTCATCTGCACTGCTGCGCCCGTACTCGCAGCGCTTCGTCGACAACGCCGCACGCCTTGCACAACTGGGCATCCCCACCCTGGAGGTGATCAGCCAGCACAAGCTCGACCTGCCAGGGCGTACCGCCGTGCTGTACCGCCCGCTGCCAGGGCGCACCTTGCTGCAGATGTCGCGCGATGAGGGTTTCAGCTGGGACACCTACCTGCCGCGCCTGATCGAACTGATCCGCCAGCTGCATCGCAGCGGCGTGTACTTCCGCTCGTTGCACCTGGGTAATGTGGTGGTCACCCCCGACCAGCAACTGGGCCTGATCGACGTTGCCGACATGCGCTTCCTGCGTCCGCCGCTGTCGGCGCGCATGATTCGGCGCAATGTGCAGCATATGGTGCGTTATATCGAGCGGGAGAACCTGGGTGACCGGTTCCCCCTTGCCGCCTTCGAGGCAGCCCTGCTGGCACGCTGAGCGTCAACTGCGCAGCAGGCTTTGCGAGCCATTGCAGAATGCTTGCCAGGCCTGCTCCGGGGCCAGCGCCTGGCGCTGCCGGGCAGCTACCGCCGGGGCACCGAGCACCGAGCAACGCTCGATCGCCTCGGCCCAGGCATTTTCATTGGCAACGGGCAGGTAGCCACCGGTGTCCTGCAACTGCTCGCGGAACACCTGCAGGTCGCTGCATACCACCGGCACGTCGGCCATGACCGCCTCCTGTACCACCAGCCCCAGGCCTTCGGAGCGCGAAGGCACCAATAGCCAGTCGAAGGCCCGGTACAGCTGCTGCAGGTCGTCGCGGTGACCGCTCAGGTGAACGCGCCCGGCCAGGCCCAGCGCGTCGATACGGGCTTGCAGCACCTCACGCAGAGGGCCTTCGCCGATGATTGCCAACTGCAGGTCCGACTGCCGCATACAGGCCTTGGCGAACGCCTCGATCAGCATCTCGAAACCTTTGCTTTCCACCAGTCGCCCGACCGCGCCCAGCATCACCCCGGTTACCTGGGGCAGCTGCAGGGCTTGCCTGGCCGCCTCCCGGCTCAACAACGGTTCGGCGAAAGCCAGCGGGTCAAGGGCCATGCGCAAGGTCTGCACCGGCCTGCCCAGGTCGTGTTCGAGTGACGTGGCAAGTGTCTGTGAAACGGCGGCGATGCTCAGACGCTCGGCCGGAAACATGCGCAGCAGGCGCACATCACTAGGACTCAGGCGCGTCTTGCCGTGGAACAGCACCTTGGCACGTACCTGCGGAACCTGCTGCAACAATGGCAACACCAACCGCGCCACACCGACACCGTCGAGCAGCACGACTTCAGCCTGGGCCTCGTTCAGCGCCTTGCGCAAGCGCATGCGCAACCATGGGCGCAACAGGCGCCAGAAGTGCCGCCCTTTCAGCGCCCGTGACGGCATATGCCACTCCCGGGTCGAGCCAAGCCCACAGCAAAGCCCGCTACCCAGCAGCAGCCAGTTACTGATCCGGGCATCGGCACCCGCGTGCGACAGCACCTGCCGATGCACCTTGTGGATGGACATGTACGGCGTTCCACCCGCCCACATCACATTGACGATGTTCATGGGCCCTCTCCCGCTCATGTCAGGTGGGACAGCGACTTCACTGAACAAAAATGGTGATTCCCATGCCAATCACGGCACCCGCCACCAGCGTCAATGCCAACTTTATCCGATCACGTTTACGACGTTTGGCCTTGCGTTCCACTTCGATGGGCAAGGTCACGTGATTACCAAATCCAGTGTGCAATACTGCATCACCCTCCAAGGTGACCGCTGTCAGGTTTAACTCAGAATAACGCCGGGAAAGTGCCTTCTCTCCAGCATAGGCGGCAAATGGCGCGCAACGCTGGTAATCGCTCAAACGGCGCAACCCGGGGTTGAGCGAAAACGCCTGCCACTCGGCCTTATCGGACAGCAGTGGGTAGCAAGGCACCCCGGCGATCACCCGGCGATCACCCAGGTGAATGTAAGGGCTGTGGATGGCCAGGTCATGGGCATGGCTGCGCAGCCACACCTGCAGCAGATCAGGGCTGACCTCCAGAATGGCCCGGGAGTCTTCGACGAAGCCCTGGCGATAGAAGTGCCAGTCGTCCTCGCAGTGAAAGATGTAGGGCGTCTTGACGTGGCTGTAGGCCAGGTCGATAGACGGCAACTGGCCCAACTTGGGCCGGTTTACGAACACCTTGCAGTGCGGTTTCCAGTGCTCAGGCACAGCGGCATGCACGGCATCGTCACCGGAATCTTCGGTGATGAACACTTCGCGAATGGGCGCGGTATTGTAGCGATCGAAACTCTCAAGGGTATCTTTGAGCAGATCGAACCGCCCACAACTGGTCACGACGAGCGTGACATCACTCTCATTTGAAAAGCGCACCGGACTCCCTCCGCATTGCGACTTCGACTTCCAACGCCCGTTCCACAGGCGCGAAAGTTCTTATGTTAGATGCCCAGCTTCAGGCGCAGCCGCTGCCATGCAGACAACGGCGGATGGGGCCTGAGCGCCGGGCGCATGTGGTCGACGATGCTACGTCCAACAGCCCCGAAACTGAAACGGGAAACCGCCAGGTGGCGACCATTTTCTGCAATCTGCCGGGCCAGTTCAGGGTCCGCGCGCAAACGGCGGAGCTTTTCCTGAAGGGTCGGGATGCTGTCATAGAACACCACGTTGTGCATGTCCTGCAGGCCCAGTGCGCGGTTCTCTTCCTCGCCCTGGTCATACGCCAGCAACACACAGCCACAGGCCATGGCTTCGAAGTTCTTGATCATGTATTCGCCCATGCCGACGTCGGCACTGACGAAGAAGCGGATCCGGTTGAGTGTGTTGCAGTAGTCTTCACCCGATTTGGTACGGGTCACCACCAGGTTCTCGACCCGGCCCAGCTCGTCCAGCAGTGCCTTGCGGCCGCTGTAGGCCACGCTGTTGGTGCTGCCGACGAAGGCCAGTTCGATGTCGCGCTCACGCCCCTGGTCGGCCAGCAGTTGCTCGTCGTAGCCCTTGGGCACGAACACGGCGTCGAAACCTTCCTGACGCAGGCGCTCGCTGACCATGTAGCCTGAGCTGATCACCCGCGCCCAGGGCAATTTGCGGTAATGGGCGCTGAACTTGCCCGTGTACTTGCACGGGATGTAGTTCTGGTAGGCATCGTGCTCGAGGATGACCAGGTTCGGCACCGTACGGATGAATGCCGCCTGACGGATTTCCTGTTTGAAACGCAGGAAGAAAACAATGCGGTCATAACGCTCGACCTGCACTTCACGCTTGAAATAGCGGCGCAGGTTGCGCTGGTCTTCGCTGGTCAACCAGCGCAGGTCGCACTCGCAGTTGGCCGCGACGCCATCGTACAGGCGGTCGAGAATCGCCCGCTGTTCCTTCTGCACCAGAAATAGGACTTTCATTGGGTTCCTTGGGCGCTCTGCGCCATCGCGGTCAACCATGGGGCGCGCCTACAGCTCACGCCGCCAGAACAGTTCATGTCGGCGCACGGCCTTGCGGAAGAATTCGTTCTCGCCGTAAGGCGACGACCGCCGCCCGGCCAACCAGCGCTGCAACAAGCGGCGCAGGCGGCGTTTGAACGGTGCTGGCGGCTGTAGGTCGTGCATCATGCCCAGGGCCATGGCCTTGTCGCGCTGGGTCGCAAGGTCCAGTACCAGGCTGCAAGGAGCCCAGGCCTGGACAGCTTCCAGCTGTGGCGGCAGGGCCACGCCATCACCACTGTCGCCCATCGGCCAGCGGTCGTTGTCATGCAGGTGGTTGGCGTAGCACAGCAGGGTTTGCGGCTGCCAGGCCAGGCCTTGCAAGGCTTCCAGCACCGCTGCCTGGGCACAGATGTGGTCGGGGTGCGGGTCGAGCTGCGGGTGCGGCATCACCAGCACCTCTGGCCTGGCCATTTCCAGCAAGGCCCGCAGGTCGGCGAGCAGGTTGCGCCAGGTCGGCGCGCCATCGACATCGGCCGGCAGCGGGAACGGGTTGAATCGGCGGAATACGCGAATGTCGGCGAGGTCGGCCTCGCGAGAAGCGGCCGGCTGGTCTGGCGCAGCCTGCATGGCAGGCAGTTGCAGACAGAAGTAGCCCAGCTGCACGCAACGCGATTCCGCCACACCGGCCCAGCGTGGCACGGCGACACTATCCCAGGCCCTCAGGCGGCCCTTCAGGCGCGCGGCCTCGGCCTTTGCCAAGCCCATCTGCTGATAGTGCTCGGCCTCGATTTCACCAGCGGTCAGGGTCACTACCCAGGTTTCGTCGGCCTGGCTGTAAAGGCCGTAAGCGGCCAGCTCGGCATCATCGGCATGCGGCGCGATCACCATCACCCGGCGCCGTTGCAGCTCGACCGCCGGGGTTATCCACAAGCGCGGCTGGCCCGCCAGCCGGCAATGCCGGCCACGCAGGCGCAACGCGCCAGCCTGCAGAGGTGCGGCGAGGCCGGTGAGGTTGAGGAAGCGCACGCCATCGACGCCACGCTCGAAGGTTTGCCGGTCGGCCTGCTCGCCAGCCACCAGCTCGACCTGCGGGTCCAGGAAGCGCCCCATCCAGCTGCTTTTTACCCGCAGCTCGAGGACCAGGGTTTCGTTGCCCTGCAGCACGCACTCAGCCTTGAGCAAGCCGCCGCTCAGGCTGGCAGGAGCCTCCCGGGTCAACTCGCCGAAGTCGTAGGCGTAGTCCTCACCTGGCGCGTAGAACAGGTGGTCGGCAAACCAGGCCTCGTGGGCCGCCCACAACAGCGGCAACAGCAGCAGTGGCAACCACCACCAGCTGAACGCACCTATGGCCACCAGCGCGACCAGGCCCGCCAACAGGCCCAGGCGCTTGTTGCGCCGGTGGCGCTTGAGCAACTGCTGCTTGCGACTCACGCCTGATACACCTGCACGGGGTTGCACCAGCGGTCCTTGTACTCGCGGTCGGCACGGCCGAACGAGAACCGCAGCGGCTTGTTGCGCGCACGGGCGTCTTCCCAGGCGGCCTGGGTATTGAGGAAGCTCAGCACGCTGCCGGGGCTGAAGGCCTTGGTTTCAGGGTCGACACCACCATTGATGTACTCGACGCTGATCCATTCCGGCGCTTCGACACGGTAAACCAGCTGGATGGCAATCGGCTTGCCGTCCAACAGCAGCACCGAGCCGATCAGCAGCTCGCGCAGGCGTTCCAGCACCTCGGCCATGCGCTCGGCACCGGTGGCAGGGAAGCCCCAGCGGCGCTGGAACAGGTCGCAGTACATGCTGGCGATTTCCTGCGCGCTGAAGTCGCCGATCGGGCGCACCACACCGCCCGCCTCTTCCAGCAGGCGCAGTTCGCGGCGCTGGTTGTAGCGGAACTTCTTCGACAGGTCTTCGTGGGCGCGGGCCATGGCCAGCTGTTCCTTCTGCGCCTTGAGGCCGCTGAAGCGGCCCTGGTTCAGTTCGGACAGGTAGCGCGCGGCATGGCGCAACGGTGCAGCGGCATCGGCCGCCGCCGGCAGGATGATCTCGGCGTTGCCCAGGTCGAACAGGGCCTTTTTGCCGGCACGCTTGAGCACGTCCTTGGACAGCGCAAGGTGGCGCCCCCAGGTAGGAATGGCGGCTTTCAGCTCGCCGGCCTGGTGCCAGCCCAGATAACGCACAGGGATCTGCGCCAGGTCCGCCAGCTGCTCGACCACCTGGGGATGGGTGGCGACACTGCCACCAAACCGGGCCCATGCCTCGGCATAGGCCTTGGCGTCGATAACTTGCCAACCGCGTTCGCGGAAGGCCTGGATACGGTTGAGCATCAGGCCTGCCCCACCAACGCGCGGACTTGCGGCAGTTGCCAGAATGCTTCGCGCACCGCCTGGTCGGAAAAGCGTTCACGCAGGCGCTGCAGCATGTGCTCGGCACAGGCCTGGCGTTGCTGCCCATCGAGCACAGCCATGTGTTTCAGGCCCTGGGCCAATTGCCCCGCATCGCCCAGAGGGAACAGCACGCCAACACCCTCCACCACTTCGCGGGCACCACCACAGGCCGTGGCCAGTACCGGCACACCGGCGACCATGGCTTCGAGCAGGACCATGCCGAACGGCTCATGGTCGGAGCTCAGGGCGAATACGTCGAATGCCTGGAAGTAACGGCGCGCATCCGGCACCTGGCCAAGGAAGTCCACTTGCCCGGCAATGCCCAGCTCGGCGGCCAGGGCCTTGAGCCTGGCTTCCAGGCGCCCCTTGCCAAGGATTGCCAGGCGGGCGCCAGCCGGCAGCCCCGGTAGCGCTTCGGCAAAGCCACGCAGCAGGGTGGCCTGGTCCTTGTCCGGGTGCAGGCGCCCGACGTTACCGACAATCCACGCCTGTGCGTCCAGCCCCAAGGCCTGACGGGCCTCGGCGCGTGGCACCAGGGCCGCTTGCAGGGCGTCGATGTCGATGCGGTTGTACAAGGTCTGGATACGCTCTGCCGGCCACTGCGGCAGACAGCGGCGCATGTCGTCACGCACTGCGTCCGACACGCCCAGCAAGCTCAGGCGTTTGCTGAACAGGTTGGCGAAGATGCGTCGCCCCTTGCGCTCGTAGTCACCGAAAGCATGGTGCACGCCGATCACCGGCAAGCCGGTGCCCAGCAACGCCACGTAGATCGGCTTGAAGCGATGGGCGATGCAGAAGGCGAAATTGCGCTCGGCGGCGATCCGCCGCAATGCACGGATGGCGCCGAGTTTCAGGCCGCGCACAGCCTTGGAGCTGAACTCCAGGAACAGCACCTCGTCCGACGCACAGCCAGCCGCTACCTGCGGGTCGGCGGCGCCGGTGAGGAACACCGTGGTGACCTGGTAGCCACGCCCCTGGAACAGGCTGGCGTACTGACGGGCGCAGTCCAGGAACGGCCCGTCATAGCCATGGCAGAACTGCAGGATGCGCGGTTCAGAGCGGCTGGTCATACGGGGCCGCGCCGTCCTTCACAACCAGGATGTCTTCCATGATCAGGTACTGCAGGTCCGAGCCGAAGAACATGTTCAGGGCGTCGGTCGGCGAGCAGATCATCGGTTCACCACGGCGGTTCAGCGAGGTGTTTAGCGACACTCCGTTGCCCGTCAGGTCTTCCAGTGCCTTCATCATGTCGTAGTAGCGCGGGTTGTACTCGCGCTTGAGCACCTGGGCACGCGAAGTGCCGTCCTCGTGGACCACTTCCGGCACGCGGGTCTTCCACTCTTCAGCCACTTCGAAGGTGAAGGTCATGAACGGCGCCGGGTGGTCGACCTTGATCATCTGCGGGGCGACGGTGTCGAGCATCGACGGGCAGAAAGGTCTCCAGCGTTCGCGGAACTTGATCTGCTCGTTGATGCGGTCGGCTACGCCCGGCACGCTCGGGCAACCAATGATCGAACGGCCGCCCAGGGCACGGGGGCCGAATTCCATGCGGCCCTGGAACCAGGCCACCGGGTTGCCATCGACCATGATTTTGGCGATGCGCTGCGGCATGTCGTCGAGCTTGCGCCACTTCGGTGCGTTCGGGTGACGGGCACAGGCAGCGATCACGTCTTCGTTGGAGTACGAAGGGCCGAGGTAGACGTGTTCCATCTTCTCGACCGGTACGCCACGAGCGTGGGAAACGTAGGCGGCAGCACCCACGGCGGTACCGGCGTCACCGGAAGCCGGCTGAACGAACAGCTCTTTCAGGTCTGGGCGGGCAATGATCTTCTGGTTGAGCTTGACGTTCAGCGCGCAACCGCCGGCAAAGGCCAGCTTGCCGGTTTCACGCAGGATGTCGCCCAGGTAGTGGTCGATCATCTGCAGGGCGATCTTTTCGAACAGTGCCTGCATGCTGGCCGCGTAATGGATGTACGGCTCGTCGGCGATGTCCCCTTCGCGCTTGGGGCCCAGCCACTCGATCAGTTTCGGCGAAAAGTAGAAGCCCTTGCCCTTCTCTTTATAGCGGCGCAGGCCAATGACGTTGGCGTATTCGGTGTTGATCACCAGTTCGCCGTTTTCGAAGCTGGCCAGACGCGAGAAGTCGTACTTGCTGGCGTCACCATACGGCGCCATGCCCATGACCTTGAACTCGCCATCGAGCATCTCGAAGCCGAGGAACTCGGTGATTGCGCCGTACAGGCCGCCAAGCGAGTCCGGGTCGAAGAATTCCTTGATCTTGTGGATCTTGCCGTTTTCGCCGTAGCCAAAGAAGGTGGTGGCGTATTCGCCCTTACCGTCGATGCCGAGGATTGCGGTTTTTTCCTTGAACCCCGAGCAGTGGTAGGCACTGGAGGCATGGGCCAGGTGGTGCTCGACGGGCTCGATCTTCACCTTTTTCGGGTCGAAGCCCAGTTGCTCCAGGCACCAGACGATCTTCTTGCGGTAGCGCTTGTAGCGACGGTTGCCCATCAGAATAGCGTCGAGGGCGCGATCCGGGGCGTACCAGTAGCGCTTGGCATAATGCCAGCGCGCCTTGCCGAACAGGCTGATCGGGGCGAACGGGATGGCTACCACGTCGACGTCGGATGGCTTGATGCCAGCCTGTTCCAGGCAGAACTTCGCCGACTCGTAGGGCATGCGGTTCTTCGCATGCTTGTCACGCACGAAGCGCTCTTCTTCGGCGGCGGCAATCAGTTTGCCGTCAATGTACAAGGCCGCGGAAGGGTCATGGCTAAGGGCGCCGGACAGGCCAAGAATCGTCAATGCCAAGGGATTAGCCTCTTCATTCGGTAGAAATGCGCCAGCGGCCTCTTGGGCGGGTGGCGGCTAAAGAGCGGGATTATAACGCAAACATGTGCGCAACGCGGCAACCTGTACTGGCCTCATCGCCGGCAAGCCAGCTCCCACAGGTACACCACCGACCTTGAGGCCCGCGCTGTACCTGTGGGAGCTGGCTTGCCGGCGATGGGGCCGGTACAGGCAAGCAATATTATTCAGCGATCAGCCAGTCCATGCGGAAGCTGCCGGCGGTTTGCGCCAGCTCTTTGGCCAGCCATGGCAGCAGCTCCTTGAGCTCTTCTTCCAACCCCCACGGTGGGTTGGCGATGGCCAGACCTGAGCCATTGAGCCCCTGCGGGCTGTCCTGGTGGTGCACATACAACTCGACCCGCAGCAGTTTCGGTGCGCCGGTGCTGGTCAGGTCCTGGTAGAAGCGGGTCAGCGAGCGCTGGTCCTTGATCGGGTACCAGATGGCCGCGACAGTCTGGCGCATGCGGCCGATCGCCTCTTTCATGGCGGTAGTGCAGCGCTTTAGCTCGTCAGCCTGTTCGAACGGCGGGTCGATCAACATGATCGCGCGCTTTTCCTGCACCGGCAGCAAGGCCCGCGGCACATGCCAACCTTCGCCCAGGTGCACGAACACGCGCGGGTCTTTCTTCATGTTCTCTTTGAGCAGCGGCCCGTCTTCGGGATGCTTCTCGTTGAGCAGGGCGCGGTCCTGCTGGCGCATCAGGCGGCGAGCCAGCTCGGGCGAACCGGGGTAGTAGCGCAGCTCGCCATCGGCATTCAGGCGCTTGATGATACGCAGATAGTCGTCGGCCATGGCCGGCAGGTCATCGCGATTCCATAGGCGGGCGACACCTTCCAGGTACTCGCCGGTGCGGGTTGCCTGGTCGCCCTGCAGATCGTACAGACCGAGCCCTGCGTGGGTATCGATGTAGGCGAATGGCTGCTCCTTGCGCGACATCAGGGCGATGAGGCGAGTCAGCACGATGTGTTTGAGGACGTCGGCGTGGTTGCCGGCGTGGAAGGCGTGACGATAGTTCATGGCAACTCCTGCGGGGGTGGCAAGTTTACCTTGCCTTGCAGGCGGAGTCAGGGCCTGGCTGCTGATCGGCGGCGCCTGTTTCGCGGGTAAACCCGCTTCCACAGGCACCT
This sequence comes from Pseudomonas asiatica, assembly GCF_009932335.1. Classification (NCBI taxonomy): domain Bacteria; kingdom Pseudomonadati; phylum Pseudomonadota; class Gammaproteobacteria; order Pseudomonadales; family Pseudomonadaceae; genus Pseudomonas; species Pseudomonas asiatica. The sequence goes on along the minus strand of NZ_BLJF01000003.1, from coordinate 748,761 downwards.
CACAGAATTTGAGTTCTGTGCAATCCCTGTGGGAGCGGGCTCACCCGCGAAACAGGCGCCGCCGACTCAACGGGTATTACTTGTCAGCGTGATACGCCGCATCAGCAGTCTCGAAACGCTTGACCATTGCCTGCGACGGGCTGCCCAGCTTGCTCACCACGAAGATGGCGATGCTGGCGAACAGGAAGCCCGGGATGATTTCGTACAGCCCGAGGGTGTCGAAGTTCTTCCACAGGATCACGGTCAGTGCACCCACCACGATACCGGCCAGTGCGCCGTTACGGGTCATGCCTTTCCACAGCACCGAAATCAGCACCACCGGACCAAAGGCAGCACCGAAGCCGGCCCAGGCGTAAGCCACCAGGCCCAGCACGCGGTTTTCCGGGTTGGAGGCCATGGCGATGGCGATCAGGGCGACGGCCAGCACCATCAGGCGGCCGACCCACACCAGTTCGACCTGCGAAGCGTTCTTGCGCAGGAAGGACTTGTAGAAGTCTTCGGTCAGGGCGCTGGAGCACACCAGCAGCTGGCAGCTCAGGGTACTCATCACCGCCGCCAGGATGGCCGACAGCAGTACACCGGCGATCCATGGGTTGAACAGGATCTTGGCCAGCTCGATGAACACACGCTCGTGGTTCTCGGTGACCGGGCCCGCCAGATCAGGGTGCGCCGAGAAGTAGGCGATGCCGAAGAAGCCCACGGCGCAGGTACCGGCCAGGCACAGGATCATCCAGGTCATGGAGATACGGCGGGCGTTGGCGATCGACTTCACCGAGTCGGCGGCCATGAAACGCGCCAGGATATGCGGCTGGCCGAAGTAGCCCAGCCCCCAGCCCATCAGCGAGATGATGCCGATGAAGGTGGCGCCCTTGAGCATGTCGAAGTTGGCCGGGTTGACCGCATCTATGGCAGCGAAGGTGGTATCGAAGCCGCCAGTGGAGATCAGCACGATCACCGGGGTGAGGATCAGCGCAAAGATCATCAGCGAAGCCTGCACGGTATCGGTCCAGCTCACCGCCAGGAAACCACCGACGAAGGTGTAGGCGATGGTTGCAGCGGCACCGGCCCACAGGGCGGTTTCGTACGGCATGCCGAAGGTGCTCTCGAACAGACGGGCACCGGCAACGATGCCGGAGGCGCAGTAGATGGTGAAGAACACCAGGATCACGATGGCCGAGATGATCCGCAGCACGCCGCTGTTGTCTTCGAAGCGGCTGGAGAAGTAGTCCGGCAGCGTCAGTGCATCGCCGTTGTGCTCGGTCTGCACGCGCAGACGACCAGCGACGAACAACCAGTTCAGGTAGGCGCCGACGGTCAGGCCGATGGCAATCCAGGCTTCGGACAAGCCTGAGAAGTAGATGGCGCCCGGCAGGCCCATCAGCAGCCAGCCGCTCATGTCGGAAGCGCCGGCGGAAAGCGCGGTGACCACGCTACCCAGGCTGCGGCCGCCGAGGATGTAGTCGGAAAGGTTATTGGTGGAGCGATAGGCGGCGAAGCCGATCAGCACCATTGCCGCGATATAGACCACGAAAGTGATCGTTAGTGGATTGCCCATGCGTGTGCCCTGGCGTTTGTTTTTATGTCATGCACAACCGCAGCCATGGCGGTTGCACCCAGGCGGCGAATCCTATGCAACAACGCAAAGCGGGTGCAACCATTTTTCATTTGCAAGTTGCACCTTCTCGTGCATTTTCAGACAAATCTGATTTTTTGCTCCTTTTGGGAGCAACAACCTCGCTTTTCAGAATAAAACGCACCGAAAACGACCCTTTTCCGGGCATGGAAATGACGGTCGGACGAGTTGCACCTTTTCCATGAAAAATTCGGGTTGCACCTGGTTGCACCCGAATTGTCCTACAGCTACTCTTGGCGCCAGCTTAGGCCACAACCGTGGCAATAACGAGGATAAGAAATGGCGACGACCACCCTTGGGGTCAAACTCGATGACCCGACCCGTGAGCGACTCAAGGCAGCTGCGCAGTCGATTGACCGCACCCCGCACTGGTTGATCAAGCAAGCGATCTTCAACTACCTGGAGAAGCTCGAGGGTGGTGCCACCCTGACCGAACTCAACGGCCATGCCAGCAACCTGGCCGACGATGCCGGAGAGGTCCAGCCCGACCACAGCCACCAGTGCTTCCTCGAGTTCGCCGAGAGCATCCTGCCGCAGTCGGTGCTGCGCTCGGCGATCACCGCCGCCTACCGCCGCCCCGAACAGGAAGTGGTACCGATGCTGCTGGAGCAGGCGCGCCTGAGCGCCCCGCTGGCCGAAGCGACCAACAAGATGGCCGCCGGCATCGCCGAAAAACTGCGTAACCAGAAGAGCGCTGGCGGTCGTGCCGGCATCGTTCAGGGCCTGCTGCAGGAATTCTCGCTGTCGTCCCAGGAAGGCGTGGCACTGATGTGCCTGGCCGAAGCCCTGCTGCGCATCCCCGACAAGGGCACCCGTGACGCGCTGATCCGCGACAAGATCAGCACCGGCAACTGGCAGCCGCACCTGGGCAACAGCCCGTCGCTGTTCGTCAACGCCGCCACCTGGGGCCTGCTGCTGACCGGCAAGCTGGTGTCTACCCACAACGAATCCGGCCTCACCTCCTCGCTCACCCGCATCATCGGCAAGAGCGGCGAGCCGATGATCCGCAAGGGCGTCGACATGGCCATGCGCCTGATGGGCGAGCAGTTCGTCACCGGCGAAACCATCGCCGAAGCCCTGGCCAATGCCAGCCGCTTCGAGTCCAAGGGCTTCCGCTATTCCTACGACATGCTCGGCGAAGCCGCACTGACCGAGCACGACGCACAGAAGTACCTGGCGTCCTACGAGCAGGCCATCCACTCGATCGGCAAGGCCTCCCATGGCCGTGGCATCTATGAAGGCCCGGGCATCTCGATCAAGCTGTCGGCGCTGCACCCGCGCTACAGCCGCGCCCAGTACGAGCGCGTGATGGAAGAGCTGTACCCGCGCCTGCTGTCGCTGACCCTGCTGGCCAAGCAATACGACATCGGCCTGAACATCGACGCCGAAGAAGCCGACCGCCTGGAGCTGTCGCTCGACCTGCTCGAGCGCCTGTGCTTCGAGCCTTCTCTGGCCGGCTGGAATGGTATCGGCTTCGTCATCCAGGCCTACCAGAAGCGCTGCCCGTATGTGATCGACTATGTCATCGACCTGGCCAAGCGCAGCCGCCACCGCCTGATGATCCGCCTGGTGAAAGGCGCCTACTGGGACAGCGAAATCAAGCGCGCCCAGGTCGAAGGCCTGGAAGGCTACCCGGTCTACACCCGCAAGGTGTACACCGACGTGTCCTACGTTGCCTGCGCCCGCAAGCTGCTGGCCGTGCCAGAAGCCATCTACCCGCAGTTCGCCACCCACAACGCCCACACCCTGTCGGCCATCTACCACATTGCCGGTCAGAACTACTACCCGGGCCAGTACGAGTTCCAGTGCCTGCACGGCATGGGCGAGCCACTGTACGAGCAGGTGGTCGGCAAGATTTCCGAAGGCAAGCTGAACCGTCCGTGCCGCGTCTATGCACCGGTCGGCACCCACGAAACGCTGCTGGCCTACCTGGTGCGTCGCCTGCTGGAAAACGGCGCCAACACCTCGTTCGTCAACCGCATCGCCGACCACTCGATCTCCATCCAGGAACTGGTCGCCGACCCGGTCGCCAGCATCGAGCGCATGGGCACCCAGGAAGGCAGCATCGGCCTGCCGCACCCACGCATCCCGCTGCCGCGTGAGCTGTATGGCAGCGAGCGGGCCAACTCGGCCGGCATCGACATGGCCAACGAACACCGCCTGGCATCGCTGTCCTGCGCCATGCTGGCCACCGCCCACAACGACTGGAAAGCCACGCCACTGCTGGCCTGCGCTGCCAGCGAAGGCACCGCCGCACCGGTCCTGAACCCGGCGGACCACCGCGACGTGGTCGGCCATGTTCAGGAAGCCACGGTCGCCGACGTCGACAACGCCATCCAGTGCGCACTGAATGCCGCTCCGATCTGGCAGGCCACCCCGCCTGCCGAGCGCGCCGCCATTCTGGAACGCACCGCCGACCTGATGGAGGCCGAAATCCAGCCGCTGATGGGCCTGCTCATCCGCGAAGCCGGCAAGACCTTCGCCAACGCCATCGCCGAAGTGCGTGAAGCCGTGGACTTCCTGCGCTACTACGCGGTGCAGGCACGCAACGACTTCAGCAACGACGCCCACCGCCCGCTGGGCCCAGTGGTGTGCATCAGCCCGTGGAACTTCCCGCTGGCGATCTTCACCGGCCAGGTAGCCGCAGCGCTCGCCGCCGGCAACCCCGTACTGGCCAAGCCGGCCGAGCAAACCCCGCTGATCGCTGCCCAGGCCGTGCGCCTCCTGCTGGAAGCCGGCATTCCTGAAGGCGTGCTGCAGCTGCTGCCTGGCCGCGGTGAAACCGTCGGTGCCGGCCTGGTGGGTGACGAGCGCGTCAAGGGCGTGATGTTCACCGGTTCCACTGAAGTGGCCCGCCTGCTGCAGCGCAACGTCGCCGGCCGCCTGGACAACCAGGGCCGCCCGATCCCGCTGATCGCCGAAACCGGCGGCCAGAACGCGATGATCGTCGACTCCTCGGCACTGACCGAACAGGTGGTGATCGATGTGGTGTCCTCGGCCTTCGACAGCGCCGGCCAGCGTTGCTCGGCACTGCGCGTGCTGTGCCTGCAGGAAGACTCCGCCGACCGCGTGATCGAAATGCTCAAGGGTGCCATGGCCGAAAGTCGCCTGGGCTGCCCGGACCGCCTGGCCGTGGACATTGGCCCGGTGATCGACGCCGAAGCCAAAGCCGGCATCGAGAAGCACATCCAGGGCATGCGCGAGAAAGGTCGCTCGGTCTACCAGGTGGCCATTGCCGATGCTGCCGAGCTCAAGCGCGGCACCTTCGTCATGCCTACCCTGATCGAGCTGGAGAGCTTCGACGAGCTCAAGCGTGAAATCTTCGGCCCGGTGCTGCACGTGGTGCGCTACAACCGTCGCAACCTGGACCAGTTGATCGAGCAGATCAACAACTCCGGCTACGGCCTGACCCTCGGCGTGCACACCCGCATCGACGAGACCATCGCCAAGGTGGTGGAAACCGCCAACGCCGGCAACATGTACGTCAACCGCAACATCGTCGGTGCAGTGGTGGGCGTGCAGCCGTTCGGTGGTGAAGGCCTGTCCGGCACCGGCCCGAAAGCCGGCGGCCCGCTGTACCTGTACCGCCTGCTGTCGACCCGCCCGGCCGACGCGATTGGCCGCCACTTCCAGCAACAGGACGGCGAAGGCAAGCCTGACCGCGCCCTGCACGAACAGCTGATCAAGCCGCTGCACGGCCTGAAGGCATGGGCCGAGAGCAACCAGCTGACCGACCTCGCCACGCTGTGCAGCCAGTTCGCCAGCCAGTCGCAGAGCGGCATCGCCCGCCTGTTGCCAGGCCCGACCGGCGAGCGCAACAGCTACACCATCCTGCCGCGTGAGCACGTGCTGTGCCTGGCCGACAACGAAGCCGACCTGCTGGCGCAGTTCGCCGCAGTGCTGGCCGTTGGCAGCTCGGCGGTATGGGCGGACGGCGAGCCGGGCAAAGCCCTGCGTGCCCGCCTGCCGCGAGAGCTGCAGGCCAAGGTCAAGCTGGTGGCGGACTGGAACAAGGATGAAGTGGCGTTCGACGCCGTGATCCACCATGGCGACTCGGACCAGCTGCGCGGCGTGTGCCAGCAGGTGGCCAAGCGTGCCGGGGCGATCGTGGGTGTGCACGGGCTGTCCAGCGGCGACCACCAGATTGCGCTGGAGCGCCTGGTGATCGAGCGGGCAGTGAGTGTGAACACTGCTGCTGCCGGTGGTAATGCCAGCCTGATGACCATTGGCTGAGGTTGAGGGTTGTTAACGAAAAAAGGAGAGCTTCGGCTCTCCTTTTTTTTATGGGGGCTGGGGTTGGGCTGACAGGTGTTCATTCAATCGGAAGCCAAACCCTCACTGCTTCATCCCCAACTCAGCATCATCCATCAGTGCCTTGGCCATCGCACTCAGGTAATGGGCAGCCCAGATCATCATCGGCTTCTCATCCATCAGCCCGGTAATGGTCAATTCGCGGACATTACCCATCAACTCCGACGACTGCTCACGGGCGTCCCTGCACGGGATGCCAGGCTCGATGCGGCTTGGGTGTCTTCTGTTGTCATTGTTCAACCCCCTGATAATTCTCGAGTGCCTGGCCGGGCCTATTCGCGGGCGCGCCCGCTCCCACAGGATCACCACAAGCTTCATGACTTGCACCGTACCTGTGGGAGCGGGCATGCCCGCGAAAGGGCCGGCTCAGGCGACACATCATTAAGCCTCAGTGCGAAGTTCGCGACCTAGATTAGGATCTTCGAGTGAATCTGCGTTCAGGGGTGGATCAGGAACTATCACCACCTGCTGTCAAACAAGAGGGTGGCAGCTGTGCATGGGTTGACTGACCGGTAGAAAAATCCAAAAAACCCGGCGCACACCGTTACCCGCGCTTTCGCCAGAGCCACAATAGGCACCAGCCTTTCCCAGCCTCCGAAATCAGCATCAGCCCAATCCACACCGAGTTACTGATACTGGAAGCCAGCATCGGCAACAACAGGATTATGGATATCGACGGAACGATAAAAAAGATGCGAAAGGGGATCTGCACCATCGCCAAGTAGACAGCCAACCGGCAACGCATAAGAAACAACCCGCAGGTCGCTATCAACGAAAGCTGCAGAATCAGGCCTAGCCAGACGATTAGCTCTAGCCCTCCTCCCCAGATCTGCATGTTGCTCAATGCGTCCTTGAAATCCGACCAGAAAGGTATGGCACCTCGCTCCGTACTGCGGAAAACATAAAGGCAGATGTAGAACGCGTCCATGCCTCCCCAAAACAGGAAAGCGATCGCATGCCAGCTCAAGTTCGAGTTCTTCAATATGCTCCCTCTTCGAACCGCGCCGGAATACCGAGCTTCGCAGGGGCGGCCTTTCGCCGCGAAAGGGCCGCAAAGCGGCCCCGGCAAATTCTGCTGCGACGCTGCTCAAGCCATGGACGAAAGTGTGATCAAAGCAAACAGCTGCGCTGCTGTAATTACGGCAGCCAGCAGCATCCACAACCAATTGGCCAGCGTGAAACGGCTGTTGGCCACTCCTGCCTCATCCCCCGCGCTGAAATTGGCGCCTTTCTGCATGGGCACCAGAATGACCAACCAAGCTGCTTGAATGACTACACCCGCAAAATACGCCGCCCACAACTGATCATCCAGAATCACAGTGGCAGCCACCCAGACAGCACACATACCGTAGTAGCCCAGCGTGAGCCCCAGAATGGACCAAGGGTAGGTTCTGCCTGACTCGCGAATATGATCATTCACCCTTCTCAATAACGGGTAGATGAAGAACACTGCAAAAGCGCTTCGCCAGAATGGGCTGACCTTTTCTCCTGTCCTCACTCCATACAGCTTCCAGCTCTGATAAAAGCAATACAGCCAGTAAAAACCAAGGGTGAAGAAGATCATTACGCCAAACTTCAGGGGCGAGACTACGAAGAAGGGAAGTTGCTTGCCCTCGAAATCAGTCAAGTCGTTCTTGTGGACATCACTCATCAGAAAAGCCTCATTGCGAACACCAAAGCACACATTCAAGGCCAAATGGCATTCGATCCGCAGTAGTCCAGTTCCACTCTGACTTGTGGGAAACGTCTCTACATTTTCCTGCGCCTGCTCCGGCCCTTTCGCGGGTAAACCCGCTCCTACAGGTGCAGCGTTGATGGCTGGGGCTGCGCAGTACTTGTGGGAGCGGGTTTACCCGCGAAAGGGCCCGAACAGGCAAAACAACAACTGCCCCCACCCCGCGTGATCTGTTCGACCAACCACCAGGCATCCCGGAGTTCTCAACCCATATCACCCAAACCTATTAACCTGTCCCCCACCCCACCACCCTCCTACACTCGCAGCATCCCGCCTCAGGACCGCGACCATGCCCGAGACCCTGCTCAACCCCCGCAACCTCGCCTTCGAACTCTACGAAGTCCTCGACGCCGAGGCCCTGACCCAACGCCCGCGCTTCGCCGAGCACAGCCGCGAAACCTTCGATGCGGCGCTTTCAACTGCCCGCACCATCGCAGAGAAATTTTTCGCCCCGCACAACCGCAAGGCCGACGAAAACGAGCCGCGCTACGTGGATGGCCGAGCCGAACTGATCCCTGAAGTGAAACCCGCCGTCGACGCCTTTCTCAAAGCCGGCTTCCTCAACGCCAACCGTGACTTCGAAGCCGGCGGCATGCAGCTGCCGAGCCTGGTTTCGCAGGCCTGCTTCGCCCACTTCCAGGCGGCCAACGCCGGCACCACGGCCTACCCGTTCCTGACCATGGGCGCGGCCAACCTGATCGAGAGCTTCGGCAGCGATGAACAGAAACGCCTGTTTCTGCAGCCGATGATCGAAGGCCGCTACTTCGGCACCATGGCCCTGACCGAACCCCACGCTGGCTCGTCGCTGGCCGATATCCGCACCCGCGCCGAACCTGCCGGTGACGGCAGCTACCGGCTCAAGGGCAACAAGATTTTCATTTCCGGCGGAGATCACGAGCTGTCGGAGAACATCGTGCATATGGTTCTGGCCAAGCTTCCGGATGCTCCGCCCGGCGTGAAGGGCATCTCGCTGTTCATCGTACCCAAGTACCTGGTCAACGAAGATGGCAGCCGTGGCCCGCGCAACGATGTGCTGCTGGCAGGGCTGTTCCACAAGATGGGCTGGCGCGGTACTACCTCCACCGCGCTGAACTTCGGCGACAACGGCCAGTGCGTCGGCTACCTGGTCGGCCAGCCGCACCAGGGCCTGGCCTGCATGTTCCAGATGATGAACGAGGCACGCATCGGTGTCGGCATGGGCGCAGTGATGCTCGGTTACGCCGGCTACCTGTATTCGCTGGAGTACGCCCGCCAGCGCCCGCAGGGTCGGTTGCCGGACAACAAAGACCCGCACAGCCCCGCTGTGCCGATCATCGAGCACAGCGATGTGAAACGTATGCTGCTGGCACAGAAGGCCTACGTGGAGGGCGCCTTCGACCTGGGTCTGTATGCCGCGCGCCTGTTCGACGACACCCAGACTGCCAGCGACGAAAGGGCCCGCAAGCAGGCGCAGGAACTGCTCGACCTGCTGACCCCGATCGTCAAATCCTGGCCCTCGACGTTCTGCCTCAAGGCCAATGAACTGGCGATCCAGATCCTCGGGGGCCACGGCTACACCCGCGAGTACCCGGTAGAACAGTACTACCGCGACAACCGCCTGAACCCGATCCATGAAGGCACCGAGGGCATCCAGTCGCTCGACCTGCTGGGCCGCAAGCTGGCGCAGAACAATGGCGCCGGCCTCAAGCAGTTGATCCGGTCGATCGCTGCCACCGGTGAGCGCGCCAGCCACCATGCGAACCTCGACCCACTGCGCCAGCCGCTGGAGCAACTGGTCAACCGCCTGCAAGGTGTGACGCTGGCGTTGCTGGGTGACCTGGCCGAGGGCAAAGTCGCCGGCGCCCTGGCCAACTCGGCTCTCTACCTCAAGGCCTTCGGCCACTGCGTGATTGGCTGGCGCTGGCTGGAACAGGCGATCCATGCCGAACTCGGCCTGCTCAAGGGCAAACCCACCGACCGCGACTTCTACCTCGGCAAGCTGCAGGCAGCGCGTTATTTCCTGACCTGGGAGGTACCTGGCTGCCATAATGAGCTGGCATTGCTCGAGGCGCGCGACGACACTTGCCTCGCCATGCAGGACGAGTGGTTCTAAGGGGGAGCCACCGTGTACACGGAGGCTTCCACATGTTCGATACCAGCGCCCTGCTGCGCCAGCGCTTTGCCACGCTGCGCAGTACGGCCGAGCTGTTTTCCCTGCGCCATGTGAAACAGTCGCACCAGGCGCTGTCGGTTCGCCGCAACGTCGCGGAACCACCCTTCTTCAGCCAGGACGAGGGCGCCATGCTCACCGTGCGGGTGAATGGCGTGGAAGCCTATGCCGCCACCGCCGACCTGTCCCAGGCCGGCCTGCAGCGCGCCCTGGAGCAGGCCGAGGCGCTGGCTAGGCAGATCGCCCGATACAACCTGCTGGACCTGCGCGAGCAACCGGTGACCAGCGCACGCCACGACCACATTTCGCCCAACTTCGACCAACCCGTGCCCAACCTTGCCGACTGCCTTGGCCTGCTCGCTGCCGAATCGGCCAGCGTGCCCAAGGACAGCCGCCTGGTGGACTGGCAGGCCAGCCTGGGCCTGAGCCTGGTCGAGCAGACCTACCTGAACTCGGCCGGCGCCGAGCTACGCCACGCCCAGCGCTTCCTGTTCCCGGGCCTGGGGGTGACCGCCAGCGACGGCCAGGACAGCCAGAGCCGCAGCCTGGGCCGCGACAACTTCGGCCAGCAGGGCGGCTTCGAGGTCATCGAGCGCTGCGGCCTGGTCGGTGCTGCCCGCCGGGTGGCCGACGAGGCGCTGCAACTGCTGCTGGCGCCGAACACCCCCAGCGGCCCGCGCGACCTGCTGTTGATGCCGGACCAGATGATGCTGCAGATCCACGAATCCATCGGCCACCCGCTGGAGATGGACCGCATTCTCGGCGACGAACGCAACTACGCAGGTACCAGCTTCGTCAAAGCCGATGACTTCGGCCACCTGCAGTACGGCTCCGCGCTGCTCAACGTGACCTTCGACCCGACCATCGGCGAAGAGCTGGCCAGCTACAGCTTCGATGATGACGGCACCCAGGCCAGCAAGCAGTTCCTGATCCTCGATGGCCTGCTGCTGCGCCCGCTGGGTGGTGCGCTGTCGCAGTTCCGCTCCGGCCTCGACGGCGTGGCTAACAGCCGCGCCTGCGGCTGGAACCGTGCGCCGATCGACCGCATGGCCAACCTCAACATCGAGCCGGGCGACCAGAGCCTGGATCAGCTGGTGAAAGGCATCGAGCACGGCATCCTGATGCGCACCAACCGTTCCTGGTCCATTGATGATGCTCGAAACAAGTTCCAGTTCGGCTGTGAATGGGGCCAACTGATCGAAAACGGCGAGCTCAAGGGCATCGTCAAGAACCCCAACTACCGTGGTATCTCCGCGCAGTTCTGGCGCAACCTGGCGGCGGTCGGCGACAGCAGTACCTTCCAGGTGCTGGGCACGCCCAACTGCGGCAAGGGCGAACCCAACCAGGTGGTACGGGTGGGGCATGCCTCGCCGGCCTGCGTGTTCCGCCAGATCGACGTATTCGGAGGAGACGCCTGATGAAACACGCTTTCGAAACCCTGGTCGGGGATGTGCGCAAAGCCCTGCAGACGGGCGAACAGTTCACCCTCGGCTACAGCGCCGAACAATCGCAATTCGTGCGTTTCAACCATGCCAAGGTGCGCCAGGCCGGCACCGTGAACCAGGCCGGCGCGCAACTGCGGCTGATCCGCGATGGCCGCCAGGCAGAGCAACAGGTGACCTTGAGTGGTGACACGCAACTGGATAGCCAGCGTCTGTTCACGGCCCTGGAGCAACTGCGCCAGACCTTGCCACTGCTGGCGGTCGATCCGTACCTGCGCCTGGACGAAAGCGCCTGGCACAGCCACAGCCAGCAGGAGCAGCCGCTGCCCGAACTGAGCGATGTGCTGACCTTGCTCGAGCGCGAAGCCGGCGACCTTGACCTTGTCGGCATCTACGCCGCCGGCCCCATCTGCCGGGGCTTCGCCAGCTCGTTCGGGGCCTTCGGCTGGCACCAGGCCAACAGCTTCAACTTCGACTGGAGCCTGTTCCACGAAAACGGCGAGGCGGTGAAGGCCAATTATGCCGGGCAAGTGTGGAGCGCCGACGACTTCACCGCACGCCTGCGCCAGGCGCGGGAACAGCTGGGTTTCCTTGGCCGCCCTGCCGTCACGCTGAAGCCTGGCAGCTACCGCGCCTACCTGGCCCCGGCGGCCATGGACGAAATAGCCGGCATGCTGTGCTGGGACGGTTTTTCCGCACAGGCCCTGGCCACTGGCAACAGTGCCCTGCAGCGCCTGTACAACGGCGATGCGCGGCTGAGCCCACTGGTGAGTTTCACCGAGCAGGTCAGCGGTTCGCTGAGCCCTGCGTTTTCCGATGAAGGCTCGCCGCGCCTGGATGTGCCGTTGATCCAGCAAGGCGAGGCCCGGCAGCGATTGATCAGTGCGCGCAGTGCGGCCGAGTTCGAGCTGTTGGCCAATGGCGCCGATAGTTACGAGTCACCGTGTGCGCTGAGCCTGGCAACAGGTAGCCTGCCGAACGAGCAGATTCTGGAGCGGCTCGGTACCGGGCTGTACATCAGCAACCTGTGGTACCTGAACTATTCCGACCTGCCGGCGGCACGCATGACCGGGCTGACCCGCTTCGCCACCTTCTGGGTGGAGAACGGGCAGATCCAGGGCCCGGTGAGCACCATGCGCTTCGATGACAGCCTGTACAGCTTGCTCGGCAGCCAGCTGGAGGACCTGACAAGCGAGCGCGAGATGATCCTGTCGACCAGTACCTATGGACAGCGCAGTACCGGGTCGAGTCATTTGCCGGGGGCACTGGTCAAAGGCCTGACCCTGACACTGTGATAGGCATTACCGGCCTCTTCGCGGGCATGCCCGCTCCCACAGGTATTGCACCATCATCGGATGCGGTGCGATACCTGTGGGAGCGGGCGTGCCCGCGAAAGGGCCGGCACTGACAAACGAGGAAGTCATGCCCGAACGCACCCCGCTGGACCCTGTCACCGCCCGCTGGATCCCTTGGGTGGTGGCCATCGCCTTTTTCATGCAGTCCCTGGACGGCACCATCCTCAACACCGCACTGCCAGCCATGGCCCGGTCGCTGGCCGAAGACCCGCTGCGCATGCAGGGCGTGATCATCGCCTACATGCTCACCGTGGCCCTGCTGATCCCCGCCTCAGGCTGGATCGCCGACCGCTTCGGCACCAAGCGCATCTTCTTCAGCGCCATCCTGCTGTTCAGCTTCGGCTCGCTGCTGTGCGCCGCCGCCAACAGCCTCGGTTTCCTGATCTTTGCCCGTGTCGTGCAAGGGCTGGGCGGTGCGCTGATGCTGCCGGTCGGGCGCTTGGTAGTCCTACGTGCCTACCCGCGCACCGAGCTGGTGCGCATCATGAGCTTCATCACCATCCCCGGCCTGCTCGGGCCGCTACTGGGCCCGACGGTTGGCGGCTGGTTGGTGGAAATACTGAGCTGGCACTGGATCTTCCTGCTCAACCTGCCGGTCGGCCTGATCGGCTGCTATGCCGTGTGGAAGTTCATCCCCGACCTGCGCGGCGCCGAGCGCACCACGTTCGACGGCCCCGGGTTCCTGCTGTTTGGCGCAGCGATGGTATTGATCACCATCGCCATGGAAGGCCTGGGCGAACTGCACCTGCCGCACCTGCGGGTGATGTTGCTGCTGTTCGCCGGCATGGCCTGCCTGGCGGCCTACTGGCTGCGCGCCGGGCGCGACCCGGAGCCGTTGTTCTCACCCAGCCTGTTCCGCGTGCGCACCTTTGCCATCGGTATTCTCGGTAACCTGTTCGCCCGCCTGGGCAGCGGCGCGCTGCCGTTCCTTGTGCCGTTGCTGCTGCAAGTGGCGCTGGGCTACTCGCCGGCCCAGGCCGGCATGAGCATGATCCCGCTGGCGGCTGCGGCGATGCTGGCCAAGTCCATTGCCCGACCACTGATCGAACGCTTTGGCTACCGCATCATCCTCACCGGCAACACCCTGCTGCTGGGCCTGCTGCTGGCCAGCCTCGGGCTGGTCGACGAACAGACGCCCTATGCCGTGCTGCTGATTCAGCTGGGCCTGCTCGGCGCGGTCAACTCGATGCAGTTCACCGCGATGAACACGGTAACCCTGATCGACCTCGACGACGCCAGCGCCAGCAGCGGCAACAGCCTGTTGTCGGTGGTCGCGCAGCTGGCCCTGAGCCTGGGCGTGGCATGTGCAGGGGCATTGCTCGGCGGCTTTACCGCAGCCGGAAACGCCGACGGTGTGGAAACCACCTTGGGTGCATTCCAGCTGACCTTCGTTACCATCGGCGTGATGGCCATGCTGGCGGCGGCAATATTCCTGCAGCTGTCGCCGACGGACGGAAGGCGTGCCCGTCGTCCGGAACAACACATGGAGTCGTAGGGTGAATGGCCATGAGGCTGGTAGACTATGCGGCATTTTTCGCTTCGCACCGCAGGCCCGCCTCGTGACCACCGAATCCACCGCCTTTGCCACCTTGCCGCTGTCCACTGCCATGCTGGCCAACCTGGACGCCCTCGGCTATGCCTCGATGACACCGATCCAGGCCCAGAGCCTGCCGGTCATCCTCAAGGGGCAGGACCTGATCGCCCAGGCCAAGACCGGCAGCGGCAAGACCGCCGCCTTCGGCATCGGCCTGCTCAACCCGATCAACCCGCGCTACTTCGGTTGCCAGGCGCTGGTGCTGTGCCCTACCCGCGAACTCGCCGACCAAGTGGCCAAGGAGCTGCGCCGCCTGGCCCGCGCCGAGGACAACATCAAGATCCTGACCCTGTGCGGCGGCGTTTCGCTGGGCCCGCAGATCGCTTCGCTGGAGCACGGCGCACACATCATCGTCGGCACCCCAGGGCGCATCCAGCAGCACCTGGACAAAGGCACCCTGGTGCTCGACGGGCTGAACACCCTGGTGCTGGACGAGGCCGACCGCATGCTCGACATGGGCTTCTTCGATGCCATCGCCAGCATCATCGGCAAGACCCCGTCGCGCCGCCAGACCCTGCTGTTCTCGGCCACCTACCCGGCCGGCATCAAGCAACTGGCCGCCGACTTCATGCGCAACCCGCAACAGGTCAAGGTCGAGAGCCTGCATGCCGACAATCAGATCGAGCAGCGCTTCATCGAGATCGACCCGCAACAGCGCCTCGAGGCGGTCACCCGCGTGCTCGGCCACTACCGCCCGCAGTCCTGCGTGGCGTTCTGCTTCACCAAGCAGCAGTGCGAGGATGTGGTCGCCCACCTGACCGCCAAGGGCATCGTTGCCCAGGCCCTGCATGGCGACCTGGAGCAGCGCGACCGCGACCAGGTGCTGACCATGTTCGCCAACCGCAGCAGCTCGGTGCTGGTGGCTACCGATGTGGCCGCCCGCGGCCTGGACATCGATGGCCTGGACATGGTCATCAACGTCGAACTGGCGCGTGATGCGGAAATCCATGTGCACCGTGTCGGCCGCACCGGCCGTGCTGGCGAGAAAGGCATTGCGGTCAGCCTGGTGGCACCGGCCGAAGGCCACCGCGCCCAGGCCATCGAAGACCTGCAGAAGAGCCCGCTGCGCTGGGACCAGCTGGACAGCCTGAAGCACAAGGGTGGCGAACCGCTGCTGCCGCTTATGAGCACCCTGTGCATCGCTGCCGGGCGCAAGGACAAGCTGCGCCCGGGTGACATCCTCGGGGCGTTGACCGGTGATGCCGGTATCCCCGGCAAGCAGGTGGGCAAGATTGCGATCTTCGATTTCCAGGCGTTCGTGGCCGTGGAGCGACCGCTGGCCAAGCAGGCCATGCAGCGCTTGAACAGCGGCAAGATCAAGGGGCGCTCCCTGAAAGTCCGCATCGTCTGACCTAATTTTGGGGCCGCTTTGCGGCCCTTTCGCGACACAAGGCCGCTCCTACAGGGGATCGCAAACTCCTGTAGGAGCGGCCTTGTGTCGCGAGAGGGCTGCAAAGCAGCCCCCAGCAATCCTGAAGAGGTAACACCGTGCACTCCACCGACGTGATCATCCTCGGCGCCGGCGCCGCCGGCCTGATGTGCGCACAGCTCAGCGCCCGCCGTGGCCGCCGGGTACTGGTGCTCGACCACGCCAACAAACCGGGCAAGAAAATCCTCATGTCCGGCGGCGGCCGCTGCAACTTCACCAACATGTATACCGAGCCGGGCAACTTCCTCTCGCAGAATGCGCATTTCTGCAAGTCGGCCCTGGCTCGCTACACCCAGTGGGACTTCATCGAGCTGGTGTGCAAGCACGGCGTGGCCTACCACGAGAAGAAACTCGGCCAGCTGTTTTGCGACAACAAGGCCAGTGACATCCTCGACATGCTGCTGGCCGAATGCGATGAGGCCGGCGCCGAGATCCGCATGCACACCAGCATCGAGCAGATCGAGAAGACCGAAGGGGGCTACCTGCTGCAGACCAGCGGCGGCCAGTTCGCCTGCCAGTCGCTGGTGATCGCCACCGGCGGCCTGTCGATCCCGACCCTGGGTGCCACCGGCTTCGGCTACCAGGTGGCCCGCCAGTTCGGCCACACCCTGCTGCCGACCCGCGCCGGGCTGGTGCCGTTCACCATCACCGAGCCCCAACTGAAGGCACTGTGCACCGAGTTGTCCGGCACATCGCTGGATTGCACCGCCAGCTGCAACGGCACCAGCTTCCGCGAGAACCTGCTGTTTACCCACCGCGGCCTCAGCGGCCCGGCGATTTTGCAGATTTCCTCGTTCTGGGAAGCAGGCGACACAGTCGAGATCAACCTGCTGCCCGACCGTGATGCACTGACCTGGCTGCAACAGATGCAGGCCGAACGCGCCAACACCGAGCTGAAAACCGTGCTGGGCGAGGTATTTACCCGCAAGCTGGCCAACCTGCTGGCCGAGCAGTGGTTCGAGTCCCGGCCCATGAAGCAGTACACACCGGCGGAACTGGCACAGATCGCCGAGAAGCTGGCGAACTGGCAGGTGGTACCGGCCGGCACCGAGGGCTATCGCACTGCCGAAGTGACCCTGGGCGGCGTGGATACCCGAGAGGTGTCGTCCAAGACCATGGAATCGCTGAAAAGCCCTGGGTTGTATTTCATTGGTGAAGTGCTGGATGTGACTGGCCATTTGGGCGGTTTCAATTTCCAGTGGGCCTGGGCCTCCGCCAACGCCGCGGCGCAGTTCGTGTAGAGTAGAATCCATTCAGCAGCACGGAATGCTTCTTGCTGGCCCGTGCTGGGAGTGCCGAAATTCGCATGGGGCTGCCATGCAGCCCATTCGCGGCACAAGGCCGCTCCTACAGGGGACGCGATCGACTGTAGGAGCGGCCTTGTGCCGCGAATGGGCCGCACAGCGGCCCCAATGACACGGCCTCGAACGGTATTTCTCTGATCACTGCCTAGCAGGCCATCATGTCATCGAGCTCGTTCCGTCAGTCACTGCGTCGCCTGTGGGGTCAAGACAAGTTCAGCTACAGCATCCGGGTCACCATCGCCCTCACCGGCAGCCTGGCCCTGTGCTGGTACCAGAACGAAATGGCCCTGCTGATTCCGCTGTTCCTCGGCATCATCGCCAGCGCCCTGGCCGAAACCGATGACAGCTGGCAGGGCCGCCTCAGCGCCCTGGCCGTCACCCTGGTGTGTTTTGCCATCGCCGCACTGGCGGTCGAACTGCTGTTCCCCTACCCGTGGGTATTCGTCATTGCCCTGGCCTTGGCGGCCTTTGGCCTGACGATGCTCGGTGCCTTGGGCGAACGCTATGGTGCCATCGCTTCAGCGACCCTGATCACTGCGGTGTACACCATGATCGGCGTGGACCAGCGCGGCGGCCAAGTCACCGATTTCTGGCACGAACCGCTACTGCTGGTGGCGGGCGCAGCCTGGTATGGGCTGCTGTCGGTGCTGTGGCAGGCGCTGTTTTCCAACCAGCCGGTGCAGCAGAGCCTGGCCAAGCTGTTTTTCGAGCTGGGCAGCTACCTCAAGCTCAAGGCCAGCCTGTTCGAACCCGTCCGCACCCTAGACGTCGAAGCCCGGCGCCTGGAGCTGGCCCAGCAGAACGGCAAGGTGGTGGCGGCGCTCAACGCGGCCAAGGAAATCATCCTGCACCGGGTGGGCAACAGCCAGCCGAACTCCAAGGTCAGCCGCTACCTCAAGCTGTACTTCCTGGCCCAGGACATCCATGAACGGGTCAGTGCTTCGCACTATCCCTACAACGCCCTGACCGAGGCTTTTTTCCACAGCGACGTGATGTTCCGCTGCCAGCGCCTGCTACGCAAACAGGGCTCGTCCTGCCAGGAGCTGGCCCGATCGATCCGCCTGCGCCAGCCGTTCGTGCTGGCCAGCGGTTATCCCGAAGCCCTCGAAGACCTCAACGCCTCGCTGGAACACCTGCGCACGCAGAACAACCCGGCCTGGCGTGGCCTGCTTCGCTCGCTGCGGGCACTGGCGGCCAACCTGGCGACGCTCGACCGCCTGCTCAGCGCCGCCAGCAACCCGGACAGCCTGGCCGACACCGGCGATAGCAGCCTGCTCGACCGCTCGCCACGCTCGCTGAAGGATGTGTGGACCCGACTGCGCACCCAACTGACGCCGACCTCGCTGCTGTTCCGCCATGCCCTGCGCCTACCCCTGGCGTTGTCGATCGGCTATGGCATGGTGCACCTGATCCACCCCACTCAGGGCTACTGGATCATCCTAACCACGCTGTTCGTGTGCCAGCCCAACTACGGTGCGACCCGACGCAAGCTGGTGCAGCGGATAGCCGGCACCGCCGTCGGCCTGACGGTAGGCTGGGCATTGTTCGACCTGTTCCCCAACCCGGTCATCCAGTCGTTGTTCGCCGTGGTCGCCGGGGTGGTGTTCTTCGTCAACCGCACCACCCGTTACACCTTGGCAACAGCCGCGATCACCCTGATGGTGCTGTTCTGCTTCAACCAGATCGGCGATGGCTATGGCCTGTTCCTGCCGCGTCTGTTCGATACCCTGGTCGGTAGCCTGATCGCCATCCTTGCGGTGTTCCTGTTCCTTCCCGACTGGCAGGGGCGACGGCTGAACAAGGCGCTGGCCAATACGCTGGCCTGCGCCAGCGTGTACCTGCGGCAGATCATGCAGCAGTATGCCCACGGCAAGCGCGATGATTTGGCCTACCGCCTGGCCCGGCGCAACGCCCACAACGCCGACGCGGCGCTGTCCACCACCTTGGCCAACATGCTGATGGAGCCGGGGCATTTCCGGAAGGAGGCCGACGTCGGCTTCCGCTTCCTGGTGCTGTCGCATACCTTGCTCAGCTACCTCTCGGGGCTGGGCGCGCACCGCGACACCGCCTTGCCGGCGGAGGTGCAGGAGCAATTGATCGAAGGTGCCGGGCAAAGCCTGGCCAGCAGCCTGGACGAGATTGCCAACGGCCTGGCCGCGCGGCTACCAGTGGCGATTCACAGTGATGCCGAAGAGGCGCTGGCCAATGCCCTGGAGCAGATGCCGGAAGAGCTGGACGAGCACCAGCGGCTGGTACAGACGCAGTTGGCGTTGATCTGCCGGCAGTTGGGGCCGCTGCGGACCTTGGCAGCGCATTTGATCAAGGAAGGTGCACCGGCCTGAGTTGTAATATCGTCTGTGCCGGCCTCTTCGCGGGTGAACCCGCTCCCACAGGAACCCCACAAGTTTCAAGTCCTGTGTAATACCTGTGGGAGCGGGTTTACCCGCGAAGAGGCCGGCACAGGCGATATAGATCAAAAGCCATGCTGGCGCATGAGCCGCGCATAGCTGCCATCCGCCTTCATCGCCGCAATCGCCTGCTCGAACCGCTCGACGATCCGCGCATGCTCCGGGTTTTTCAGGCTGACCAGGATATGCAGGGTGTTCTCTCCCAACGGCGGCTCCACCAGCATCACCCCATCGCGTACCTCCGGCAGCTCGCGCTGCAAGTTGTAACGGGCCACGTACTCGTCTTCCACCGCCAGGTCCACCCGCCCTGCCGCCAGCATGCGTACCGCAGAGGGAAAGTTGCGCACCGCCACCTTGTGCAGGCGAGTGTCGCGGTCGAACGCGGGAGAATAGGCGTAATCACGCACCACAGCGATGCTGTAGGGGTACAAATCTGACTGGCGCTTGTAACGAAACGCCTCGCCCTTGCGTTGCAACAGGCGAATGCGGTTGACCAGGTAGGCTTCGGAAAACTGCCCGATGCTGGCGCGCGAGTCGTTGTACCAGGCGTTGATCAGTACGTCGTAACGCCCCTCGCTCACCCCCAGCAGAGCCCGCGCCCAAGGAGCCTCTTCGACCCCACTGGTGTAGCCGGCCCGGGCCAGCGCCGTGGTGACGATGCTGGTCGCCAGGCCACCGCCCGGCATGCTGGCATCGGTGAACGGCGGCCAATTGTCGGCCACCAGCCGCAGCTTTTCGTGACCCAGGGCGGGTGTTGCAAGCATCATTGCCAACAATCCCAGAACACAAAGCAGTGGCCGCATGCTCACGTCCTTTCGCAATGGAGGGCACACACTGCCAATGAGATTACACAAAGGCGTCGCCGAGGGCAGCGGCCAATAGTGTCATTTAGCCTCTATTTTGGCCGTGGCACGTGCATCATGCGATGATCGACGGTCCACTCAAGGAGTTCGCACCAATGTCCATCGACTGGCTTTGCAAGCACCACACCGATCTCAGCAAGGACCAGCTCTACGCCATTCTGCAGTTACGCACGGAAGTGTTCGTGGTCGAGCAACGCTGCGCCTACCAGGAAGTCGATGGCCAAGACCTGACCGGCGATACCCTGCACCTGATGGGCTGGCAGGATGACCAGCTGGTGGCCTACCTGCGCCTGCTCGACCCGCAATCCCAGGGTGGGGATGTGGTGATCGGGCGGGTGGTGACTGCACCCGCGGCGCGCGAGCTGAAGCTGGGGCATACCTTGCTGCTCAAGGGGTTGGAGGCAGCGGAGCATTGCTGGCCGGGGGTGCCGGTTTACCTGTCGGCGCAGGCGCATTTGCAGGCGTTCTATGCCCGGCATGGGTTCGCTGTGGTGGGCGAGGAATATCTTGAGGATGACATTCCGCATATCGGGATGCGCAAGGGTTGAGATCGCCGGGGGTGCTTCGCCCCCCTTTCGCGACACAAGGCCGCTCCTACAAGGGAATGCGATCATCTGTAGCAGCCGCCCCCAGTGGATCAGGGATACCCCAGCACTTCGCGAACCTGCCGCAGATGCTGGATGATCCACTGCTTGTCGATCGCCCCCCAGTCATGAATGCGGTAATGCCCGGCGTGGTTGCGCGCGCCTTCCTGCTGTTCGAACTCGCAGACGATATCCAGGTCGGCTAGTGCCGCAATGGTGTCCTGGGCGGTGCGCCGGGGCATGCCGGTCGCTTCCATCAGGGCCGGAACGCTGGTCGCGGTCTGGCTGTCGATCAGCCAGGCCACGTACAGGCGCCGGTAGAAGCTGCTCTTGGTCTTGCTCACTTCCATGCTGCGTGGTCCTTAACAGTTGCCCGGCAGCTCCCGATAGGTCAGGTAGACGCGCAGGTCGAATTCCAGTTGGTGGTAGTCCGGCTCCATGTGCTGGCAGAGCTGGTAGAACGCCTTGTTGTGGTCGCGCTCGCGCAGGTGTGCCAGTTCGTGCACCACGATCATGCGCAAGAACTGCGGCGCGGCCTCCTTGAACAGCGAGGCAATGCGGATTTCCTTCTTCGCCTTGAGCTTGCCGCCCTGCACCCTTGATATCGCCGTATTCAGGCCCAGGGCCCGATGGGTCAGGTCGAGACGATTGTCGAACAGCACCTTGTCCAGGTTCGGCGCGCTGCGCAGGTATTGCTGGCGCAAATCCTGGGCATAGCCGTACAACGCCTTGTCGTTCTGCACGTCATGGCGGTCGGGGTAGCGGCGCTGCAGGTACTCGCCCAGGCGGTCGCTGTCGATCATCTGCCGCACTTGCTGCTGCAGGTGCGGCGGATAAGCTTGCAAATATCGTAATACGGTCATGGCGCTGCATTCGGTGTAACGAATGCCGATTCTAGCCAATCATGGCCCCGGCCAGGAGAAAATCGCCGGGAAGCTGCTGGCATCCGTGGCGGTCATCGGGTAAGCCACCAGGAACCCCTGCACGTACTCACAGCCATTGGCTTTGAGCCAGGCTGCCTGAGCCGGGGTTTCCACCCCCTCGGCGATCACCGTGATGCTGTAGTCGAGGCACAGGCCGATGACGCTGCGCACCAGCGCGGCATCCACCACCGAGTCGGGCAAGCGCGCCACCAGGTGGCGGTCGAGCTTGAGGGTATCGATCGGCAGGTCGCGCAACATGCGCAACGAACAGTCGCCGGCACCAAAGTCATCCAGCGCCACCCGCACACCCAGCTCACGCAAGCGGTGTATCTGTTTCACTGCCGCATCGATGTTGTACATCAGCGAGGTTTCCGCCACTTCCACCTCTAGCTGCGCCGGGTCCAACTGGTAAAGCTGGATGACCCGGTGCAGTTCGTCGACCAGGCTGGGCATGGCGAACTGCGCGCGGCTCAGGCTGATACCCAGCACCAGGTCCGCCGAGAAACGCTGGCACCAGGCCTGGCGCTGTGCCGCGCCCTGGCGGTAGATCCAGCTGGCCAGGCGGTTGATCAAGCGCGCCTCTTCCAGCAACGGGATGAACAGCCCCGGAGGTACGTCGCCGACACTGGGATGCTGCCAGCGCAACAACGCCTCGAAGCCACGTAGGCGGCCATCGATGAAGCCGACCTGCGGCTGGTAAACCAGAGTGAAGTCTTGCTGCTCCACGGCCGTGCGTACGCTGTCCTCGAGCATCAGCCGCGAACGTGCCCTGCCATTGAGTTCCTGATCGTAGAAGCGATACTGCTGGCGCCCGGCCTGCTTGGCTGCGTACATCGCCGCATCGGCCGCGCGCAGCAGGCCTTCGACATTGGCCCCGCAATCCGGATAAGTGGCGATGCCAATGCTCACCCCAAGGCTCACATCCAGCCCTTCCACCTGGTGGCTGATGGAAATGCGTTCCAGCAACCGCTCGGCATAGCGCCCAGCCTGCTCCGGGTAAGGCAGGCTGTCGAACAGTGCAGTGAACTCGTCCCCGCCCATGCGCGCCAGCAGCGCTTCACTGCCCAGGCAATCCTTGAGCTGTTCGGCCACCCAGTGCAGCACCCGGTCGCCCGCGTCGTGGCCGAGCGAGTCGTTTATGCGTTTGAAACCATCCAGGTCCATGTACATCAGCGCCTGTGCCTTGTCCGAGCGCTCATTGCGCAGCAGCGCACCTTCGGCGGCCTGGTAGAACCCGCGGCGGTTGAGCAGGCCGGTAAGCGGGTCGGTGACGGCCTGGTACTCCAGCTGCTGGTGCAGGTTGCGCACCACCGACATGTCCAGCACGGTGACCACCATGGCCTGTTGCTCGGCCGGCAGTGGAGCACAGGACAACGCCACCGGCACCAGCTCCCCGCCAAGGGTGCGCAGCTGAGCATCGTGAACACGGAAGATGCGCCCCCCCAGGTAAGCCTGGTAGAACTCCGACTCGTTCCACAAGCAGGCACTGGCCAGTTGCACCAAATCCAGCAGATGGGCGCCCTGCAACTGCTGGACTGGCGCTGACAACAAACGGGAAATGGCCGGGTTGGCAAAGCTGATGATGCCTTGGGCATCCACCACCAGAATGCCCTCGGCAGCGTTCTCCAGGATCGACGCGTTGAACGCCCTGGCCGTTTCCAGTTCACGGGTCAGGCGCTGCAGCATGCGCCGATTGCGCTGCTGGTCGAGCAGGGCCTGGACCTTGGGCTTGAGAATTTGCGGGTCGAACGGTTTGAACATGTAGTCCACGGCGCCACTGGCGTAACCCTTGAGCACGGCCGCTTCGGACTGTTCATTGGCGGTGAGGAAAATGATCGGGGTCAGCCGAGTGCGCTGGCTGCCGCGCATCAGTCGGGCGACTTCGAAGCCGTCCATCTCCGGCATCTGTACATCCAGCAGCACCAGGTCGACATCGTGTTCAAGCAAAGCACCCAGGGCTTCCATCCCCGAGTTTGCCGTCAACACCTGCCAATCCTGACGGGCCAGCAATGCCCGCATGCTGATGAGGTTTTCGGGGTAATCGTCTACCACCAGAAGAACCGAGTTGCCATCCAGTGGCTGAGGGTGAGGTTGAGCGCCATCCATGCTGCTTCTCTATTATGTGACCGACTTCAAGATACGGTTGGATCCACTAGTACTCTAGACCTGAGCGGATAACACGCAATGCAATCAGAACGCTATCAGTGCCTCAACTATACGGTAGCCGACTAACGGTCGCTTTGCCGGGAATATGTGCCGGCCTTTTCGCGGGCATGCCCGCGCAAGGTTCTAACACCCAAAAATGAAAAAACCCGCATCGCTGCGGGCTTTTTCATCAATACCAGAAGATCAGTTGACCTTGGCGGCCAGCTCACCTTTCAGGTAGCGCTGGTACATGCCTTCCAGGGAGATCGGCTTGATCTTCGAGGCATTGCCAGCGGTGCCGAAGGCTTCGTAACGAGCGATACACACGTCACGCATGGCCTTGATGGTTTCACCGAAGAACTTGCGCGGGTCGAACTCGCTCGGGTTCTGCGCCATCAGGCGGCGCATGGCACCAGTGGAAGCCAGACGCAGGTCGGTGTCGATGTTGACCTTGCGCACGCCGTACTTGATACCTTCGACGATTTCCTCGACCGGTACACCGTAGGTTTCCTTGATGTCGCCGCCGTACTGGTTGATGATCGCCAGCCACTCTTGCGGCACCGAGGACGAACCGTGCATCACCAGGTGGGTGTTGGGGATGCGCTTGTGGATTTCCTTGATGCGGTCGATGGCCAGCACGTCACCGGTTGGTGGCTTGGTGAACTTGTAGGCACCGTGGCTGGTACCGATGGCGATGGCCAGGGCGTCGACCTGGGTCTTCTTGACGAAGTCGGCAGCCTCTTCCGGGTCGGTCAGCATCTGGCTGTGGTCAAGCACGCCTTCGGCGCCGATGCCGTCTTCTTCACCGGCCATGCCAGTTTCCAGCGAACCCAGGCAGCCCAGCTCGCCTTCTACCGAAACACCGCAGGCGTGCGCCATGGCAACGGTCTGCTGGGTAACGCGAACGTTGTACTCGTAGTCGGTCGGGGTCTTGCCATCTTCACCCAGCGAGCCGTCCATCATCACCGAGCTGAAGCCCAGCTGGATCGAGCGCTGGCAGACGTCAGGGCTGGTGCCGTGGTCCTGGTGCATGCACACCGGGATATGCGGGAATTCTTCGATGGCCGCCAGGATCAGGTGACGCAGGAACGGGGCACCGGCATATTTGCGGGCACCGGCCGAAGCCTGGACGATCACCGGGGAGTCGGTCTTGTCGGCCGCTTCCATGATGGCGCGCATCTGCTCGAGGTTGTTGACGTTGAAAGCTGGTACGCCGTAACCGAACTCGGCGGCGTGGTCCAGCATCTGGCGCATGCTAATGAGTGCCATTGTGTATCTCTCTCCCGACAAGCGTCGTTTGTTTCGTGCAAGCCTGCCGCAGGGGCGGTTGCTGTTCAAGTAGTGTGGGCCACCCTCGCGGCCCGGCCAGTCACGGTGCCTTGCAGCCCCGCCCAATCAGATCGTTGGTTGCCACCCAGTACACCAGGCCTTCTTCGCCCTTGGTATGGAAGGCCAGCATGCCATCGCTGTACAGCGCACCCGAAGCACCCGGCTCGGCCTTGAGCCGGTAGACCTGGTCGCCGCCACCAAGGCGCACATCGACCTGATCGCGC